>NZ_JBJDNH010000015.1:0-117007 GCF_044900465.1 Klebsiella sp. NPDC088457
AAAGCGGCTGCAAGGCGGCTTGCTGCAAAGTTGATACCCTCTGCGCGACCATCAGCCTTAATCCCGGCATAGATGCTATCGGTGGCGGGGGTTTCCGGTTTGTATTCCATTGCATCAATAGGCTCAACGTCGTGGCATTTGAACACAAAGCACTCGGCTTCAATGTATGAATTCAGCCCCACGTTCTCCGCAGCCAGCTGCTTCACCCAGTCCTGCAGGTCTACGCCAGCCGGGCAGCCTGAAAGCTCACGACATTTCTCGAACGTTAGCGCCTGAGCCATACTTTCCTCTTCCTTGAACGCATACGACTTCGCCAGATCCAGATACTTCCGCTCTTTGATTGACAGCTCGCCTGCGCTCTCCAGGGAGGCGATGAGCTCGTTTACTGCCTGTAGTGTGATTTTCATACAGCCTCCCCGAGCACCCAGCGCAATGCATCAGCGTATTCACCACTGGCACCTTCGAGGGCTTTTATTATTTCTTTGCGTGATTTGATGCGTGGCTTTGTTTCACCGAGAACCTGGCGCTGCCGGCGGGCTTTTTCATGGCCGGTAGTGCCTGCGGTCGCCGCTTCGATTTCTGCTACCTTCTCCCGCTGCTCTTCGGGTTTAAGCGATGCCAGCTGACGAGCCTGGGTAACAGTGACGGAACCGGCCTCAACGGCATCTTTAACGGCCTGGGTGGCATCAAGTAGGGACAGTGTTGCGCGTACAGTCTGCACGCTACAGCCGAACATCAGCGCCAGGTCTTGCTCATCGTGTCCTCGTTCCAGCGCATCGGCCATTTTCTTCGCGCGGCCCAGCGGTGTATCGGACTGGCGGATTTCGTTTGCGCTAACCATCGCCTGAGCCATGCGAGCAGCCGATCCGCGCTTAGCGACTGCTGGAACCAGCAGCGGAGTTTTTCCCTCTTTCACCAGGCGCTTGTTGGCTTCCAGGGTATGGCGTACACGCTGACGGCCATCAACCACGCAGGACAGGCCACTTTCCGGGTCTTTCCAGACGATGATCGGCTCAAGCACTCCCTGATCCATGATATTCAGCACCATTGCTTCGTTAATCGACAGGTGGATACGTTCATCGTAGAGCGGGTGGGCCTTATCAGTGACCAGGTGTAGGTTTTCAGGTTCGAACGTTAAAACGTTCGTTTTGCCACTGGCGCCGTATACAAGCTTTGAGTCTTTAGCCATGGTTTTTCACCCCATTAAGGCCTGCTAACACTGCAGCCTGCGCAGTGTTTTGGTCCATTGCTTCGGTAAGGGCGATGAACGTTACATCCAGCCGTGAAGCGATATTGCGGATTAACTCTGCTTTTTCCGGTGGTAGATCGGGTGCCGCAGCGTAAGCTGCAGCGACAAGTTCTTTAACTTTCATATGTGCCATTAGCGCCGCTCCATCAGCTGGTGGAAGCGGTTCATGAACATCCCGTAGGCCTGGCCTGGGCGAACCGGATTAATAACGAATTGATCCGTCGGAATAATGCCTTCGAGCATGGGCCAGACAGTGCCGTCGTCGATCTCAAAGTCACGACGTTCGCTGGCCAGCATCACCAGGTCGGCATATTTAACGGTCGGATGCTGTTCAGCCGGCAGGCCAAATTTCTGACGAATAGCTGCATCAACTCGATGCTCCATGGCGCGGTAGTCAGGGAGCAGGCGTTTAAGTGGCGCCGGGATATCCTGCAAATAAGCCTCGGCGGCATCATGCAGCAGCGCCTCAAGCGCAAATTCCTGGGGTACCAGTAGGCTCGTTAATACGCTGTGTTGTCCAACGCTATAGAAATCTGGCAGGTGGCCGGCAAATCGGCAGATATGCGAGAGGGCGGTTGCAATATCCTCGATCTCAATCGCGTCTTGCCGGATATTGAGATAGTTAAAATGTTTGCCTGAAAGGGTTTGAATAAAGCTCATTTTTTTCTCCATACTTTACGCCTGCACAGCGCTGATTTTTGGGTGTAAAAATCCCTCGCCATTGGCGATAAATAAAGGGATTACGCTTCAATAAATCCCCGGACCTGCGGGGATTTAAGGCTGAGCAATCAGGCTTTGAAATTGCCGATAAAAGTTTCTACCGGCTTGCTATCGAACTGAGCGACCAACAAATCACGGAATTCGTTAGCCATTTCTTCTTCCTGAGCTTCAAGTTGTACGATCCGCAGTACAAAAACTGGGTCGCCACTTTTTAGCAGGCTGTTACGAAGACTAAAGCGGCGCTCGCCCAGGCCTTCGTAAGGAATGCACTTAAATTCGAACGCCACCGGCATAACATCTTTGCTGCTCGCTTCAATACTTTGCATCAAAGATTTTTTACCAGCGAAATCACCATCTTCGTGATCGGCCTGATTCGTTTGCTGGATCGTCACCCGTCGAACAGCTTGCGCAGCTTTGGATATTTCCATGGTTTCACCGTCAGCATCGAAGGCCAGCAGGAAATCGCTCCAGTCTTCGAGCCATTCGGCGATTTGTTTCTGGCTCAGGCGGTCACCATTTATCGCGAGCAACGCCCGTAAAGGTGCTGTTTTCTTGAGTCGAATAGATGCTACGTTGTCTGCATGGCCGGGTTGATCCAGAGAGCCGATGTTAAACACAGCACGAGCAGACATGCTCTCAGCGTCGATAAAACAGCGGGCTGGAGTATCAGCAACGGCATAGCCAACTGAGTAACGCACGAAATCAGCAATGCTGGTTGTTTCCAGGGAACCACGGAAACGGAAGCGGTTGAGATTGAAGCGCTCAATGCTTTCAATGCCGTAGCCGGAGGGCAACATAACGGTAGGGCAGTGGGTAGTTTTCAGATCCAGAGTATGGACTGCAGCAAGAGTCAGCTCCTGAATTCTGTCGATGGCCTCGCCATTCAATTGTGACATAGGTTTTCCTTAAAATTTACGGTTAAAAAGAGCAGATCAATCGCGGCTTACTTGGCCGCCCGTAGCTTTCCATCCGGATCGCCCGCCAGGTTAAACAGGTTGCCCTGGTCTTCCTGCAGGATCGTGAGTTTGCCACCGCGGTTACCTGCCTTTACTTCGACCTTGAAATAGAGAAAAGCATGACTCGACTGGAATCTATATTGTCCTGGTTCGCCGGCGGATACCCAGTCGAAAGAAAAGAGGAAAAATCCAAAGATGAGTAGACCCGTTGAGCCATTTCATGTTCCACCCAGACCAAGACCACCTCAACCTGGAAAATAAAAAGAAGGACTCGGTATGAGCAATAAAATTGAACATGTTCACGAGGGCCCAAGGCCAGACAGCCAAATTCCGCCTAAACCAAGGCCAGTACCAAGACCTCGTTAAGTTGTTGGGATATCCAGATTGTTAAAGAGCGAAGCGTCCTATGGGGCGCTTTTTTCGTGCCTGCGAATCATCCCGGCCTTCGTATGCCCCGGGCGGCTACTTCGTGGGCGTCCTGCCTGTTCGCTGTTGATGGATTAATAATACAGATAAAACTGTTAATTCGTCAACAGCAAAAACTGTATTAAGTTATGATGTTAACTATAAAAACTGTAATTCATTGTTTTTTTTATGAAACTAAAGACGTAAAAAAACCGGCGTATGCCGGTTCATGTGAGGAAGGATTTATCTTTTTCGCCTGTAAATTCTATGTTCGACCATTACGCCGATAATTTTTAACGGGCGTTCAGAGCTATTAATGGTGGGATAGTCGTCATTAAGGGGGACCAGTTCATATTGCTGGCGGCCTGTAATATCGGTAAATGTAGGACGGTACTTTTTAAAAGTAGCCTCATTATCACCATTTTTAGCAACAACAAACTCTCCCGGAACAGGCTCTAACTCAGGATCAACAATGATAATGTCGCCTTCTTTAAAGTCAGGCTCCATTGAATCACCTTCTATCCTTAGTGCAAAAGTAAACTCAGAAATATCAAGGTCTGTCATGATGTATTCGAAGCTACCATCAAATGCATCAATAGGGTGTTTTTCTGCTAATGCCCCAGCCTGGACGTAACTGATCAAAGGTACTTTCCTTGAATTCACATCGGCAAGAGCCATGAAAGGCCCACCGTTCATCAACCATGTTGGGTCGCACTGAAGAGCTTTGCTTATTCCTACAATGTTGCGTGGCTTTTTAGTTTTTCCATCCTCAATGCTGGCCCATGATTGCTGCCTTATTCCTGCCTTTTCAGCTGCTTGCTCTTGAGTAAGACCAAGTTCGATTCTTTTTTGCTTTACGCGTTCTGCAAGGCTCATAGCTCCTCCATTCCCATGGCCTCATGGTCACAGTTTAAACTGTGATTGACAAACAGTAGTATCTGTTTAAAAATACAGATAAAACTGTGGAGGTATTATGGAATCAATTTCTCAAAGGTTAAAGAATAAACGTGAAGAGATGAATCTCTCACAAGCGCAATTGGCTGAATTGGTCGGAATGACCCAGCAGTCATTACAAGCGATCGAGGCGGGTTTAACAAAGAGGCCCCGTTACATCATCGAATTGTCTTCAGCCCTGCATTGCGATCCTCATTGGTTGCTCTATGGCGAGGGTGCTAATCAGAACGATAACTCTTCAGGGGTGTAACAGAAACCACAGAGATAAGGGGTAAGCCGTGGGGGTTAAGTCAGGTGAGGAAACGATGAAGAAGCAACCTTACATCAATGCAGGTGATTTATCACCGGAAGAGTTAAGAATCTGGCTGAACCGTGTAGCAGATTCAGCCGGTGTAAAAACCGATGGCTTGTATGAGATCGTAAATTGTCTGCGCAGGCTGGCAGATGAACTGAAAAAGCCGCTGGAAACCATCCAGGTAAAAATTACTTACCTTTCAAGCCCGGAAATAATTCGCTCGGCAGATCATTCCAACGAAACTCAGGAAGACCTTCGCCTGCTTCGTGAGATTGAGCAATCAGTTCACGATTTCCGTCAATCCATTGATTCATTGACTCTTCAGATTTCAGAAACTCATCGTTGGCCGCTACCGGTTGACTGGCTAAACACGAACCCAGGAGTTTCAGAGCAAGAGAAGCGGGAATATTTTCAAGGGATAAAAACACAACCCCAGAGTGGGCATGAAGCAAATGAATGATCGCTTCCCGGCTGTTCAGATTGAGTTCTGGATTTTCAAGTTTGTACTGGCGGATGGCCGCATAAAGTCTGGTGAGTTGGATCGAACGGGCTGCAATCAGGTTCTGTAGCCAATACCCGACTTCCTCCCGGTAGGTATTTGCGTAACTCGCCATGAGGGAATTTTTAATTGAAACGTACACCGATTGCAAAGTCATGTTGAACCTCCTTCGGTTCTTAGTCGTGGAAAACCAAGAATATCCGAAGGAAGGTTCAGCACCAACAGAGGCATTGAACAATGAATGAACAACACTGGAAAGTCGAAAAGCAGCCAGCATGGCTGGTGGCTGCAATTCGTAAAACCATAGCTGCGTTACCTGGTGGCTATATCGAAGCTGCAGAGATTCTGGATACCACACAGGACGCGCTCTTTAACCGGCTGCGTGTTGGTGGAGATCAGATATTCCCTATGGGCTGGGCAATGGTCCTGCAAAAGGCAGCAGGCGTTAGCTACATTGCCGATGTTTTTTCGCGTGAAACCGACAACGGGATTCATGTATCTGGCGTGGCTCATGAAGACGAGAACGAAGAGATTGGTTTGAAGCTGGCAGAGCTGGTTGGTCAGCTTGGCAAACTGGTTAGCGCCTATCGGGAATATATCGATGACGGGATTGTTACTCATTGCGAGTGGCAAAGCCTGAATGATATCGCCTACCAGTTCCGGGTCACGCTGATGACGTTCCTCAACCTGATTTCTCGTGTTTATTGTCTGCCAGAAACGAGTGACCCCCGCGAGTGTGCAGCTCCGGGGGCCGTGGCGAATAACTCTACGTGTATGGAGAAATGATCCGCATGAGCAATTTAATCGTAAATCCTCACTTACCGCAACTACGGATGTACCCGATCCCGGGTGTTTCGTCGTTTCGGTATGAACGCATGGTATGCGGAAAGTGGGTCGAATGTAACCACAGTAGGGCGCGCGGAGTTGTGGGGGTCTTTAACCGGAGGGCTAAGGCGTTATGCGAGAAGTTAACCGGCAGTTCAAAGATCACTACGGAAAAACCGTCAGAGTCATCCGTTGGGAGCCTAAGACACGCCGCGTTATCTATCTGCGAGAAGGCTATCCCCACGAGTGCTTTAGCCCGCTCGATCAGTTTCAACGAAAGTTCAAAGAAATAGGGGAAAATAATGAATAATCATGAGATTAACGAATCAAACATTGCCTTTGATTTTCCCTTTGAATCCCCTTTGCACAGGTTGATTATGGTTTATATCCATATCAGTGGCAGCCTTGACGGAGGGCGTGAAAAGCTTATTTTTGACAAAAAATTTGTTGAGGTGTGCTGCTGCTCATCATCAGATTTTATCAATTCAATCAACTATTTGGTTGAGAATGGATTCATTAGGAAAAATAACTACGGTCTGCAGTTTGGCAGCTCTTCAAGTGGATATGTCATAACCGTTCCTCGCGAATTAAGGAATGGATCATGAGTACGTTGATTCAATTACTTGATCGCCCAATTGCTTATAACCCTGCCTTTGCAAAACTGAAAGTCGGGAAAGTTAAGGCTGGCCCGGTCGCCGCTGTATTTTTGTCTCAGATGGTTTATTGGCATAACCGCATGGATGGCGGTTGGATGTACAAAACACAGGCAGACATTTTCAGTGAAACAGCACTATCGCGGGATGAGCAAGAAACCGCCCGTAAGCGTCTTGTAGCGTTGGGTGTCCTGGAAGAGGACCGCCGCGGGGTGCCGGCGACCATGCACTACCGCATTAACGCGGAACGGCTAGAAGCTCTGCTGGTAGAGACTACAAAACCAGGCAAAAAGGCCAGCCAGGATAAAACCAGAGTGCGGAATCTCCAGAATGTGGAAACGCCGCAATCTGGATCGGTGCATCCCCGCAAACTAGATTGCGGTAAAGCCGCAAACAAGAATGCGGAAACACCGCAAACAAGTATGGGCGACTCCCACGAACAAGCTGGTGGGGATCCCGCAAACTTTCCTACAGGAGATTACACAGAGACTACACAGGAGAATACACAGGGTAATTCAAAACCCTCTTGTCGGGTTCCTGCGGATCCCGACGATAAGCCGGATCCTGAAGTGGTTATTACCGATCATGCGATCGAAGTTCTGGCCCATTTAAACCAGGTCAGTGGTTCCCGTTTCCAGAAATCAAAATCCTCCCTGGAAAACATCCGTGCCCGACTACGCGATGGACATGCCGTCAGCGACCTGAAGCTGGTTATCGATCTGAAGCATGAGCACTGGCATGAAAACGACGAGCAATACCAGTACATGCGTCCTGAGACGCTCTTTGGCCCGAAAAAATTCGAAGGCTATCTGCAAAGCGCTATCCGTTGGGATGCTAAAGGCCGGCCGCCGAGAGAGGCATGGGACAAAAACAGGCCACGAGATATCAATTCAGTTGGCCCGGTACAAAATACAATTCCAGCGGGGTTCCGGGGATGATTATTGCGAAATCGGCATTCGAGTTTATCGAGAAAAACCCTGGGGTGATGATGCGGGACATAATTGCAGCCTTCCCTCAGTGCAACCCCATGTCAGTGAAGAACGCGGTACACCGCCTGTATTACGAGGGCCGTCTGGCGAGTACCGAAACGTCGAGTGTATTTCGTTATCGTGTCGCCTGTAACCCTGACGGAAATGACCAAAACCAGGCAGAGGATACCTCCGAAGCAATGCGCAATCTGGAACTGGTGGCGAGGAGCCTGGAAAGCCGGCGCTACTTCCGACGGGCGGCGACGGTCTGGCAGCAGCTGTGCGATTCAAACTGCAGTGTTAAATCCAGAGAGCGTTATATGCGGATGAAAAATCAGTGTGTACGCAATGCCAAAAGTGGGGCGAATACCAGCGGAATAACCCACCTTGCCGGAAATTACTGTGGGGGTGACCTGTGCATCGATTAAACCGCGCTTTTTGTCGGCATTACCGCCTTCATTACTGGAAACGGTGGTGGAAAGAGGATTGTGCCTTTCGGTTCCAGTATTCAGCGTTCAATAGCGATTTTATTCATTTTGAAAAGCGCTATCGATTTCTTCGGTTGCTGGTTAGCGCCGACCAGCAGAGGGGTAAATTGTGATGGAAGAACAGGAGATGACGACAGTTGAAGGGCTGCCGGTAATTAAAACAAAAAGCACCTATTGTCTGGTGCTTGAAGAGTTGCGTCAGAGCAGTGCGCATTATTTGAAAGACGTTGGTGATCAGTGGCGCACGCCTGATCTGCTGTTTTGGGGCGTTAACGCAATGTTTGGACCGCTGGTACTGGACCTGTTTGCTGACGATAGCAACGCAAAATGCCCGGCATGGTTCACCCCCGAAGACAACGCGCTGATGCAAGATTGGTCCGCTCGTCTGGAAGAACTTGGCGGTGCTGGCTTTGGCAACCCACCGTATAGCCGCTCCCAGTACCACGAAAAGCAGGCGATAACCGGCATGACGCACATCATGAATTACGCTTCAGCGCAGCGTGAGAAGGGCGGGCGCTATGTATTTCTCATCAAAGCAGCACCGAGCGAAACATGGTGGCCGGAAGACGCCGATCATGTTTGTTTTATTCGTGGGCGCATTGGCTTCGACCTGCCGAAGTGGTTTATCCCTGCCGATGATAAGCAAAAGCCCACCAGCGCTTTTTTTGCGGGTGCCATTGTCGTGTTTGATAAGGCCTGGCGCGGGGAGCGGTTCGGCTATATCCACCGTGCGGATCTGGAAAAGAAAGGACAAGCGTTCATGACGCTGGCGCATTTTGCTGTTGGCAATACTCCAGCACAGGCAGTGTCGCAGCTGGCGGCAGTGGAACCAGTCGCAACGCCTGCGCAATTACCAGAGACGGAATCGCGTATCTGGCCACTGGAGGTAGGGCTTGTGTTTCGACAGGTAGAAGGATCCGAAGGACTGGAGCCATCCCAGCAAAACAAGCTGATGGCGCAAATTAACCAGCTGTGGCTGGAGCGTATGCCCACCAGCGAGATCATCACTGTTGCTGGTGGACTGGTAGAAAGCATGCAAGGGGTGAGCCATGCGTGAGTTGATTGTTGATAATTTTGCTGGCGGCGGTGGGGCATCTACCGGGATAGAAATGGCGATCGGCCGCAGCGTTGATATTGCCATTAACCACGACGAAAACGCCGTGGCCATGCACCGGACGAATCACCCGGACACGCTTCATTATTGTGAAAACGTTTTTGACGTTGACCCTGCCGCTGCGACAGGTGGAAAGGCTGTCGGGTTTGCATGGTTCAGCCCGGATTGTACCCACTATTCAAAGGCGCGCGGCAGTAAACCGGTAAAACGTGAGATTCGTGGGCTGGCTTGGGTATCTGTTCGCTGGGCATTGGATGTTCGCCCTCGTGTAATGGCTCTCGAAAATGTTGAAGAATTTAAAACGTGGGGCCCGCTGCTTTCATGTGAGATGCGTCCTGATCCTGAGCGTTCTGGTGAAACCTTCCTGGCATTTGTTGGAATGCTTTCCACTGGTATACCTGCGGATCACCCGGCTCTGTACGAATGTTGCGAATTTCTCGGTATCTCCCCGGATGGCAAACAAGCCAAACGACTGATTGCAGGCCTCGGGTATAAGGTAGAATATCGCGAACTGCGTGCCAGTGATTATGGTGCTCCGACGATCCGCAAGCGATTCTTCATGTTGATGCGTTGTGACGATAAACCCATTGCCTGGCCGGGAGTCACTCACGGTGACCCTAAATCTGCAGCAGTTAAATCCGGAAATTTGGCACCATGGCGGACAGCTGCTGAGTGTATAGACTGGTCTATTCCTGCACCATCGATATTTGATCGTAAAAAGCCGCTGGCCATTAACACGTTGAAACGGATAGCGCGCGGCATCCAGCGGTTTGTCGTCGAAAGTGATAATCCGTTCATCGTCAAATGCAACCACACCACAACACACGGTAAATATGATTGCTTCCGCGGACAGTCGCTGGCCGATCCCCTGCAAACCATCACCAAAACCCACGGTTATGCGCTGGCGTTATCCGCGGTGTGAACCCGCGTACCGGTAATAGCGACAACACCATGAAGGCAGGCGATAAACGCAACGCATTTTACTGGCACTTTGTTGAGTTGGGAACATCCACTGCGCCAGCGCATCCCTTTGTTCGTCCTGCATTCGATACCCGCATGGAGGAGGCCGCTCAGGTTGCAATGAACCGAATGAATACCGCTATTGATGAGGTACTGAGTAAATGACGGAAGACGATATATATCCTCTGCTGGCGACGCTGGTCGGCGGGCGGGTTTATCCCTATGTCGTGCCCCTGGGTAATGATGACTTGCCAGCCGTACCTGCCCCTTATGTCATCTTCTCGATACCCACCGATGTATCCGGGGACGTGCTCTGCGGCCAGGCAGAATCGACACTTCATATTCAGATTGACGTCTGGGCCGAAACAAACGACGAAGCGCGGGCCATAAGAGCGGAGGCACTATCCCGCCTGGAAGATCTCTCTCCGACCGAAGTAACCCGGATTCCGGGCTATGACACGACAACCCATCTTTATCGGGCAACCCTGGAAATAACGGTTACTGCCTGACTGAATCAAATCAAACCCGACCGCCGACTGGCGGTTTTTTCATTTATGGAGTATGGAGGCTGAAATGTCAGCACTATTTGAACGCGCACAAAAAACGGTAGTCATGATTTCTTCAGTGCCGATCACAGCGGATGAACTGAACACGGCGACCTGGCTCAATCTGAGCTGCACCCTTAAGCAGGCCAGCTTCACCGCCGGCCAGAAAAACGATATCGACGTGACAGCGCTGTGTTCTGATGAAACGGACAACATCAACGGACTACCGGCCCCATCAGAAATGTCGTTATCGGGTAATTTCTACCGCAACCCGGCACAGGATACCCTGCGTGCTGCTTATGATAACGACGGGGTCTATGGCTTCAAGGTTATATTTCCGTCTGGAAACGGTTTTCTGATGCGTGCTGAAGTGCGCCAGCATACCTGGGATGCCCAGACAAACGGCGTCGTGGCCGCTACGTTCTCGCTTCGTCTGAAAGGTAAGCCGAGTAACATTGATGCCTCCGGGGTCCTGGCGTTCAGCAGCGATCTACCGGTCACAGAAACAGTGACTGCAGGTAGTCCGCTTACGCTAAGTGTCGTTGCTGCAGGTGGTACTGCTCCTTATAGCTACGTCTGGAAAAAAGGTAGCGCAACTGTCAGCGGGCAAACGAGCGCCACCTTCAATAAAGCTAGCGCTGTAGCGGGCGATGCTGGGGTTTATTCCTGTATTGTGACTGACTCCGCCACGCCGCCGAACGTTATCACCTCATCTGACTGCACTGTCGCTGTGAATTAATGGAGCGCCGGGAAACCGGCGATTAACTCAATGGCAAAACCGAATCTTAAAGCGCTGGCGCTGGCCCCAATGGCGGGTTTTCGCAAAAAATCAGTTACCGTTCCAGAGTGGGATAATGCCGAAGTTACCCTCACAGTACCGTATAACGACGATCTGCACCCGGAAGACTGGGTTATGGATGACCCTGATATTGATCCACCGCGGTTGCTGTTCTGTGACAGCGAGAAGGGCGCCCGTCATGGGATAGTTCAGGATATAGCGCCAGTTGGTGATGGGAACTGCCAGATCACTGCCCCGGAATATAAAGAAATTTTCTATCAGTACGACGACGCTACCTACCCCGGCAACGTCGCTTAAAACCCCTTTAAATCCCCGATTAACCTTTTTCGCTTAAACCCTCGTTTAGGCGAACGCTATTTTTTGGAGCAAAAAACATGGCCTATGTTCCACCCGTGGGGCAGACCACTGACCCCGAAATTTTTATGGATAACGTCAAGCGGGCCGATCGGCTGATTAGCGGGCCAGCGGCCACGGTGGAAGACCGCGGCGGGGTGCCGCTGGACTCATGGCGGCTGATTATGGAGAAGGTTTTCGCGGCCATTACCGACGCGCAGAACAGCATCACAGCTATCGGGTTGCCGTTTAACACACTTGATGATGCCCAGACCGCTGTAGCAGATGGAAAAATCCCCGAAGGGGCAGTGACCTGGGTCCGCAGTATCGATGACACTGAACTGGCCGACGAGTACAAAAATATTGCCGGGACACTGACAGCAACCGGGCGGAAAATGCTTTCTCAGGAGTCCGTAGAACCGCTGTTAAAACTGCTGGAACTGCTCACATACATTTCCGACGATGAGTATGAGGGTTCTGGCATCGATTCGGCAGGGATGGACAGTGCCGGACGCTGGTTGTGGAAGTGGATAACGGATGTTTTGTGGTTAAAGAATCTCGTCGTGACGGGAAATTTGACCGCCGCGAAGGCTGAGGTCGAAGAGATTGAGGCCGGGCAGGTCACTATCAACGGTATACCTGTCAAAAGCGTTGATAACGTCGATTACCTCGATTCAGATGAGTACGCCGGGGCGCTATTTGACAGCGCGTTAGTGTCGGAAAATCTCCGCTGGCTGATGGGCTGGATTGGTGACCGGGCATTCTTTAAGAATGTGACACTAGGCTCACTGCTGGCCCGAATCATAGATGTTGACAGCCTGATTGTTGGTGGCGTGCCATATCAGTCGTATTTAGCGGACGCATCCGAATTTGAAGGCAGCGTGCTCGTGTCCGGCATACTGGATGAGAACAACCGCATTATCAGCGGCCTGTCAGAAGATGGGGAGACGTATCCAAAGACAGAAAACGACTTCCGCGTATTCGTTGATGACAAAAACCTCAAGGTGCTGAACACCCGCACCGCCAGAATGACTGTATTTGCCACAGATACCGACTTCACTAACTTCCGTAACGAATCCGACTATTTCATTTTTAATTCCCCCTCATCAGATGCCGTCGCCGGAGAAATCATGTGTCCATACAATGCCTGGCTGCCCGTTTCAGAATACGGACGTAAAACGCTCGCGCTCTGGGGTCATTCCTTCATCGGGAATAACACCTCATTCAGTTTAAAGCTCAGCCAGTTGACCGGATATCCCGCCTACAACTTCGGGCGCTCCGGCGCGACGTCTGTCGCGATTGCACTCAGGAACGGTGCGTATACCAAAAACTACCAGCCTGCAGGCGGTGTCATCCCTGCGACTGGCGATGTGACACTAACGCCAGCGCAACCTGGGCCACTGCAGATTGTTGGCGATGTTGCTGCAGAAGACGGCCTGAAATGTTCCCTGGCCGGTGTTGCTGGCGTTATTAACTGGACCGGGACGGAGATGATATTCACCCGCTCAGACTCCGGCAGCGCAGTTAGTGTCACCGGGCCGACGCCATTGGAGGTTTACCCCTATACCACGCGCGAAATCGGCGATATTCCGCTGGCGACCCGCTACGACCAGCACCGCGAAGCGGTCAATATCCTGTGGATTGGCAGAAATAACGCCTCGTCCATCATGCAGATCCTCAGTGACATGAAGGCCATCACTGACAGGCTGACACGGCAGAACCGGCGCTTTGTTGTGCTGCCTGAATTCCCGATGGCCAGCGAAGTAATCGGCACAAACGGGCATTCACAGGTCATGTACCTGAACTCAGAGCTGAAGCGACTCTACCCCGGGAACTACTGTGAAATTGACGGCGTTGACCTGTTGCAGAATTTCAAAAACCACTACAACCCGGACTCCCCCCAGGATGTTGAAGATATCGCCAATGGCATCACCCCAACGTCACTGCGGCAGGACACCCTGCATCCCAGCCAGAGTCTGCGCCCGAATGCGCTGTTTGTCGGCACAGAGGTCAACGCAATTTTCGTTCATCAGTTCATGGTCAGCAATGGCTGGCTGTAATCAGGAGTAATAAACATGACAGCAGGTCCTTTTGAAAAGCGTGGGAATGTCACTCTGGCGAGTGGTGAATATCTGTATCGCGATGCGGCTATTAACGATGCGTGTCGCCTGTTGCTGGATTTTGGCCGCACCTGGCCTGGCGGTAACAAAACCGGGGGCTATCCAGCTGCCGCTACCATAAAAAACCTGTGCTACACGGATGACGCCGCAACAGCTGGCAATGCGATGAGTTATGACGGTGGCGGAATTAAGGCCGCGGGAAATTTCCTTGACCGGATCCTGCTTCCCGCCAGCGCCATTTTACCCGCGTCATGCACAAAACAGTTAATCACCCTGACATTCAAAATCCCGGTAACGGGATATGACCCGCAGCATTCGGCTCGCCAGTGCGCGTTATTTTCCGTCGGCAGTGGTCCGGCGAGTGCAACGACCCTTTCTGCAATCCTGGCAAACAGTAATGCAGAGGGCAATCTGAACAATATGCAGTTTCAGGCGTGGGGGGCATCATGGGACGGTTCTGGCGGTGTGGATACTGCCGTGAGAGCTGCGCTCGGGACAGTCACGCAGGTGGCGATGTATGCCTATAAAGTCAGCGATACGCAGGTTAAGAGTCAGCTTTTTGTCAATGGGGTGCCGGTGGTTGAAAAGGCAATGACTCCCTCGGCTGCATACCCTGGCGGGTTTACAAAGACACAACTTTTCAGCGGTTCATTCGGTAGTGCTTCTGGTGGTACGGTTGCGACTGTTTACAGAAATGCTGTTTATGACATGAGTAACTCGGATTTAAATCCGGCTGATATTGTTGCTCTGGATTATTCTCGTAATCACTCCCGCTTCAACTAATAATCAATGGTCATCAAGTGCTTTTGGTGACCATTGATACATCCCAAAATTACTCAATCGATCATTTACGCACCATGCATAACTTCGCCATTTTGGCATACATAATTCTATGCATTTTAATGCAATACAAAACGCCGCGCTACATAACGATGTCAGAACTGCAGCAGCAGGTCGCGTTGATAGCCGCTACCGGTGTTTCTGCTCTGACCAGAAAAATACCGCTGGCACACATAGGATTTTTCTTAGAGTATGAGCTGTGCGCAAAGACGTACACACAGCAATAATGTCGATCTAGTTTCCCCCCAGGGTGTGCCTGCCCAGGGGGTTTTTTGCTTTTTCACGGATTAATTTTCAGGATCATGCAGTTTTACCGCCTCATGATATGTATTATTTTTCCTACGAGAATCGCGTTCCCGCCACCTCCACATCATCAGCCAAAATTTCTGCGGTTGTTTTGTCCGTCGCGGTCAGGTCATCTTTCCGGTAACGGTAAAAACTGCCAGTCCATGCTACCGGGAAAGCACCGGATGTACCGATATAGCGATACGTCGGTGCTGCCGGTACTGTTGTCGCTACAGACTGCCACCCTGATGAATATACCTGCACCTGGTCGAGATAGACGTAGATTCGCTGCTGCGTATTGTCTGCGCTAATTTCGCATTCAACAGCAAACTGATGCGGGCCACCATCGAACAGTGGCGCCAGTTGAGATGCGAGGGCATATTGTCGCCCGCGCACATAGAGCGCGATGGCCGACGGCGAGGCCCCGGAAACGGCTGTTGGGGCCATCCCAAACATAGAGGACGCCAGTACGTTCAGGTTTGATGTGGAAAAACTAAACGTCTGGTTATCCACTCCGTTAATTTCGCAGTAAAATTCCGGATATGCTTCTTTGTATCTCCGGTTTAACTCTGTCATCTGATTAAACCCAGTTGATCCGGCTGGCTCTCCGGAAGAGTTAAAATCTGCAAGAATAACTATTTTCAGACCGATATTTTTTACATACTCGACCATGGAAACAAGGTTTTCCATAATCAGGTCTGTCTGGCTTAAATTATTACGCCCAATCCAGAAGATATTTATACACTCGTCGTGCAGATCAAACTGCGTGCCGGATGCGATGCTTCCGCTGACATTCACGGTTGTTATCGGATAAACAAATAAAGGCGTTTGCACCGATACAGGGACAGCATCGCCGGCAGTATCACGGGTGAATACCGCGCTAGTGCCATCCCAGGCGAATACACCATCCACCCCAGCCAGGTTGCATTTCAGCGCAACAGGCGCCGCAAGGGAGCGGCAAGGGCCAGGCAGCGAAGGTGTCAATGTCACCGCGCCGCTCGCCGGGATTGATCCTCCTACTGGCGCATAGTACGCCGGAGCGCCCCCCTGACGTGCTGCTATGGCGTCACTGGTTTGCCCGGCCAGCCCGAAGTTGTACAGTGGTATGCCTGTCAAAGCACGCAGTCTGTTGAAGAATGCGCCGTTGTTAATGAACGAATGGCCCCATCCCACGATTTTTTTACGCGCAATATACGCATGCGGCGTCATTTCCGGCAGCCGGGCGTAAAACAGTGCGCCCGGCGGCGGGTCGGCGCGATCAGACTGCCAGACGATACGGTCGGCACCATCGGGCCGAGGCGCTGTCTCGTTGCTCTCACCGTTCGTAACCTGCACCTGTTTTCCAGTCTCAGAGTTATACGCAAAAATCTGAGAATAACCTGACGTTACATCGGCGAACGGCAATAGTGGGTTAGTCTGCGGTGACAACTTAGCCAGTTCGTCCTGCAACTCCTTAATATCTTCAAGCGCTTTCCAGTAGTCTTCGGCCCGGAAAATCACATCACGGTTTTTATCTAAAACAGTCCATGCAGTCGGGTTAAACGGAAATGCAGAGCTATCCTGAAACTGAGAGGCATTACTCAGACGGGTAAGGTTTTTAGCATCCTCAGCTGGCAATATGGCGTTGACGTCAAGCGACACACCATTAACGGAAAGTTTCGCAACATCAATTTCTCGATAGAAGCACTTCATGTAATTGAAATAGACATTGCCACGAAGGGCCCACATCATATTTTCCATGTAATCTTTCGCGATGTAATCAAACGATTCGGCAAAGGGATAATTTTCTGAATCCATCGTTTTAAATAAACGAACATGACTCAGAACCTCGATGTTCTCCTTATCTTCCTCATCCAGAATATTGCGGTCAGATACCGCCATGCCATTCAGATTAAATTCCTTTGTGCCTACAAACGGAAAAGACCAGTTCAGCAGCGTTGTAAAATCCTTCCCCTTCCAGTAAAAAATCACATCGCTATTAGCATCCAGTCCTAATCGATCATAATTTTCCGCAAACGGAAAATCTCCGCCCCCCGTATCTGATGCCAGAAATATTGTTTTGTCATTTAATGGCATGAGATTTTTCAGAGAGTCATACGACAGCATCTTCCGCCCGGTAGCCGTCAGCGTGCCACCTACGTTCATATACTCATCAGCCAGCGAACTACCATCGGAGCTACGAACCCACGTTACCGCCCCATCCGGGATTTTCCCGTCATCGGCGGCGACCTGAGCTTCCGCCAGGGTGGTAAACGGCAGGCCAATGGCGGTGATGCTGTTTTGTGCCTCAATGATAGCCGCGGCGACCATCGCCATAATCTGGCGCCAGGAGTCCAGCGGGACGTCGGCGCGGTCGGGAACGGTAGCCGCAGGCCCGTTCACCAGTTCATCCAGACGTTTGGCGTTATCGAGCAGCACCTCCGGAGAGGTGTTCCCGAGTGGCGGATTAAGGGCCATGTTTTGCTCCAAAAAATAGCGTTCGCCTAAACGAGGGTTTGTGCGAATGTTTGGAGCTTTTTACAATCAGCTATTTCAAAGGGTTACAACATGCTGATTGGCTATGCTCGGGTGTCTACCGGGGAGCAAAACCTCGATTTACAGAAAAACGCCCTCATTCGCGCAGAATGTGAGCAGATATTCGAAGACACAGCGAGTGGGAAAAATGCCCGGCGGCCGGGGTTAAAACGCGCGCTGCGCCGGCTAAAACCGGGGGATGTGCTGGTGGTCTGGAAGCTGGACAGGTTGGGGCGCAGTGTCCGCGATCTGATTACGCTCGTGTCAGAGTTGCAGGCGCGCGGGGTGAATTTCCGCAGCCTGACCGACTCGATCGACACTTCGACGCCAGCAGGGCGCTTTTTCTTCCACGTCATGAGCGCACTGGCGGAAATGGAGCGCGAGCTGATCATCGAGCGTACCCGTGCCGGTTTAGCCGCTGCGAGAGAGCAGGGGAGAGTCGGAGGCCGCCGCAGGGTAATGACCGAAGAAGTCGTGGAACGAAGTCGCAGAATGTTGGAGAACGGCGCGACCCGGCAGCAGGTGGCCGACGTGATCGGGGTAGGGGTGAAGACAATTTATAAGTATTTCCCTGCTGGGTAAGGATGATCATCTACGAACCGTATGCAAGAGCACGTAGGTGATCAATGGCTGCATAGGCAGAGGACAGCCATAGATATTTTACTGGTGCCTCGTTTGCTGAAGAAGCCCGGAAAGCTCTTAAACGTGGAAACTACTGCCAAACTTTTTCACCGATTTTCACAGCTGCCAATATGGCTTGTTCGGTTTCCTCGTAAAAATTTGGAGTGGCCAGTTCCCAACGTCCATTTTTATGCACCATCAGCAGGTAATCAGAAATCAGTCCAGGATCCCGGACAATAGCAAATGTCATCATATCTGGAGATGGTGACGGTAGTTTATTGTCTGGTGGTAAGTAGATCCGTACCCCTGAGATAATCACATTCGCAATGTCCATTACTCCTCCATCATCCACATATCCGCCTCTTCAAACATCTCCTGGACAATCCGGCTGATTTGCTCCTTTTCGTGCTTACTGGCATCGGTGTTGATCGCAGGTAAGGTCATCATCGGTTTTACACGTACATCGGCATCGGGAAAAATCCTGTGAACACGCTTAGTTAATTCAGCCGTAATTGTCTCTTTTGCCCCGGTCAGTCCTTCAAAGTTTCTTTTGTCATAAATCAGTTCCACAAACATTTCCTTCCCCTCTTTACTGTGTTTATATACAGTATATATACTGTGTTTGTGTACAGTGTCAAGCCGAGGAGTCAATGTCATGGCCTTTCCATCCCCAGCAAAAGATTTTGAAGAACAGAGGATTTCCCTTGATGAGAAGTTTATTCGCCATCCTGCCGCGACCTATTTTATGCGTGCAGGGAGCACCTACTATCGGGCAGGGATCATCCAGGGAGCATTACTGGTCATCGATGCATCACTAAGCCCATGTGATGGGTCGCTGCTTGTCTGTGCGATGGATGGCGAATTTAAGTTAAAACGCTACAGGACAATGCCCGATCAACATCTTGAGAATCTGCTAACCGGAAAAAGGGAGGAACTACCGAGGGATGATTTCGATGACAAACCGCCAGCAGTATTTGGGGTGGTTACTTACATCATCAATGATGCCCGAATTGGTGAGTTTGACGATAACCCGGTGATGTGAATTTCGACGGGGTTTCACCCCCATTTCACCCCATTAACTCCCCGTGCGAAAAACAGGCATAAAAAAACCAGCCTTAAAAGGCTGGTTTCTCTGGGTTTTTTGGTCGGCACGAGAGGATTTGAACCTCCGACCCCCGACACCCCATGACGGTGCGCTACCAGGCTGCGCTACGTGCCGACGCGTGGGGGATAATATTACCCGTTCCCCGACCGAATGCAAGCCGGGAAACGGCTGATTGATTCATAATTAATCAATCAGTTAGCGATGAAGCGTTTTTCATCCGTCAGGATCTGCAGCAGCAGGCTGAGCTGAGGTTTGCGGTTATCGATCTTCTTGCCTTCGCTGTTCCAGGTACTGTAGGTCCCGTTGTGGTTTAGCACCACGGTGGACTCTGGCGAAGTGACGGCCAGCGTATCGCCGTTTGCCGCGGTGACCCAGCTGCGGCGGCGCGCCGGGCTGAACAGATCTTCACCCTGCGAATATTCGTTGGCAGGGGTGGAGACGTGCAGCAGACGCTGCATCAGGGTCGTCATCACATCTTTGTTATCGGTCAGCGCGGCGATGTTCTGCGCCGGGATGCCCGGCCAGTGAATCACCAGCGGCACCTGCAGCTGATCCCGTGACCACTCAAACTGCCCATGGCGTGGATTCAGCGGCATACCGTGACCGGCGGTAACGATCACTACGGTATTGTCGAGTTTGCCCGCGTCACGCAGGGTGCTCAGCACCCGGCCGATTTGCGTATCGACATCGCCCGCGGCGCGGCTATAGCGGCGGACAAAGTTTTGCTGCTGGCCGTTATCCAGGGTCGTGCCATTGAGTGAAATCCACGAGAACCAACGGTTTTCATCCTGCGCGTAGCGGTTCAGCCAGCTAATCCACTGGCTTGCCGTTTGTTCATCGCTTTGCGTTTTCGCCCCTGGCAGGGAGAAATCAGACAGCAGCGCCTGGCGATAGAGCGGGCTGCTGAAGCCGTCGGAGGAGAACAGTCCCAGCTGATAGCCCTGCTGGTTCAGGGCGGTAATCAGCGCCGCCGGAATACGGGCCGACAGGACGCCATCCATATAGCCCGGTGAAATCCCGTAGAACAGGCCAAAAATGCCGTTATCCGTGGTATTGCCGGAGCTCATATGCTGGGTGAAGTTGACGCTTTCTTTGGCAAAACCGGCCAGCTCCGGCATGTTCTTCTCAAAGCGCGAATAGTTCAGGTTATCGACGGTGATCAGCAGCACGTTATAGCCGGCGCCGAGGTCGCGATAACGCAGGGGACTCAGCGGATACTCGACGGAGACCGCTTCCGGCGCGCCTTGTTCTACCAGACGACGCTGATAGTCCTGCGCGTCAAGCAGGCCGTGTTTCTCGAGGAAACGGCGTGCCGTCATCGGATAGGAGAGCGGCAGATTCGCTCGCTGCATGGTAATCGGGCGATAGAAATTCGCATCCGCCCAGATATAGATCAGGTGGCTGCTGATAAAAGAGAGAAAGAAAAACCAGGCAATCGGCCGGACATAGCGGCGGCGACGCGTCAGGCTGCGCAGCTTCTGCCAGCTCCAGGTGGCAAAGAGCATTTCCAGCAGGAAGATAACCGGCACGCTGATAAACATCAGCTGCCAGTCGCGCGCCATCTCGTTCTGATCGGGGTTGATCACCAGTTCCCAGACAATCGGGTTAAGATGCAGGTGGAAACGGGTAAAAACTTCGCTATCAATCAGCAGGAGCGTCATCCCCGCGGTCGCCAGAATGACCGACAGGAAGCGCATTAATCGTTGCGATATGACAATAAAGGTCAGCGGGAAAAGAATCAGTACATAGCTGGTGAACACCAGAAAGCTGAAGTGACCAACGAGGCTGACGTACGAGAAGATACGTCCGCCCAGCGTCGTTGGCCAGTCGGCGACAAAAAGATAGCGGCTGCCGAGCACCATGGCCAACACTATGTTGAACAGGGCGAACCAGTGCCCCCAGCTGACCATCTGGGAGATTTTTTCTCGGTAGGGCTGACGAAGAGTCACCATATACAGTTGTTGGTTATCCTTAGTGCGCCGGATCGTCGTTGATCGAAGACTGCAAAGCCTGGGCAAAAGAACGGGCGATCGCCTGACGCTGCGCCGGCGCGACGCTGCTATTGATCAGGTTGGTCACCATATTGCCCAGCACCATCAGTGAAAGGTCAACGGGGGCTTTGTGTGTTTCCAGCACGTGGGTCAGCTCGCTGAGCAGCTGTTCGACGTGTTCATCACTATAGCGGGATAATTGCGGCATAAACTCAAAATCTGTTTGTTCGTGAAAGGGCAACATATTACCGTAGCAGCAGCTTTTTTTCCGCATTTTTTCGCCACGGCGCAAAAGCGCGCAGGATCGCGAGTCTCTGGTCGTTGCGGAGTCACGCGACGGTTGCGTCGCCGTCCCGGCGGTGGTTGAATACCGCCCGGTCTAAAAGGAGAGTTTAACATGAGTCTGGATATCGACCAGATTGCCCTGCATCAGTTAATTAAACGTGATGAACAAAACCTGGAACTGGTGCTGCGCGATTCCTTGCTGGAACCGAATGCGACGGTCGTGGAGATGATGGCCGAGCTGCATCGGGTCTATAGCGCAAAAAACAAAGCCTACGGCCTGTTTAACGAAGAGAGCGAGCTGGCGCAGGCTCTGCGCCAGCAGCGTCAGGGAGAAGAAGCGTTTCTCCCGTTCAGCCGTGCGGCAACCGGCCGTCTGCGCGACGAGCTGGCGAAATATCCTTTCGCCGAAGGCGGTATCGTGCTGTTCTGTCAGTATCGCTACCTGGCGGTAGAGTACCTGCTGGTGGCGGTGCTGAATAACTTAAGTAGCATGCGCGTTAATGAAGATCTGGATATCAGCTCCACCCACTATCTGGATATCAATCATGCCGACATCGTGGCGCGTATTGATTTAACCGAGTGGGAAACCAACCCGGAATCGACCCGCTACCTGACCTTTTTGAAAGGCCGGGTCGGGCGGAAAGTGGCCGATTTCTTCATGGATTTCCTCGGCGCCAGCGAAGGGCTGAACGCCAAAGCACAGAACCGCGGCCTGCTGCAGGCGGTGGATGATTTTACTTCCGACGCGCAGCTGGACAAATCCGAGCGACAGAACGTGCGCCAGCAGGTTTACGCCTACTGCAACGAACAGCTGCAGGCCGGGGAGGAGATTGAGCTGGAATCCTTATCCAAAGAGCTTGCCGGAGTGAGTGAGAAGAGTTTCCAGGCGTTTACCGCAGAACAAGGGTATGAGCTGGAAGAGAGCTTCCCGGCGGATCGCAGCACGCTACGACAGCTGACTAAGTTTGCCGGTAGCGGCGGCGGGTTAACGATTAACTTCGATGCCATGCTGCTGGGCGAGCGGGTGTTCTGGGATCCGGCGACGGATACCCTGACTATCAAAGGCACGCCGCCCAACCTGCGCGATCAGCTTCAGCGCCGAACCTCCGGCGGGAGCTGATCGCGAACACCCTCAGCTTCGGCTGGGGGGGTTGCCCTGTAGCGAACACCGGCGCGGCGCGTCTTAATCCCGCACTGCGCCAGCTGCGCCTCATCCACCAGGTCATCGATCAGCGCGACGGCACTGTCGGGGCTATGGGTTATGATAGCCCAGGCCAAATCAGCGCGGCCGCTCGTTGAACAACGGCCTGTTTTGCGGCGATTTGTACGTTTTTTGTTGTTGCACCGGGGGGCTGAACGCGGCATCGCTCCTTGCCCCGGGCGGCGCAAGGAGCGGTCACGCTTAGCGTAGCTTTTGGGCGATGGCGCTATACATCAGCGCCGCTTCCAGCGGCTGGGCAGTAAATGAAGGCTCAGCCTGCGGCCAGGTTGACCACTGCACAATCACCAGATGTTCCGCGCGGTTGACCATGATCACCTGACCATAGATACCCAGCGCCCACAGCGACCCTTTCAACCCTTCCTGCGGGGTGGGCGCAACGTTTTTGGCGTTTTGAGGTATCGCATTGTTCCACCATTGATAGCCATAAATTCCCTCCGGGTGCGCCGGCGAGACGGAGTTCAGCGCAGTGCTCCAGGCGGAGGATTGGTCAAACCAACCGTCGGGAACCAGTCGTTTACCGTTGGGCAGGCGTCCGTCGCGGGCGACAAATTCACCGAAGCGGCCCCAGTCTTCCAGGGTGGCGTTGAAGCCATGAGCGCCGACGTCATGTTTGCCCTGCTGATAGGCATGCCAGACGCCATCGTGGGCCATTCCACCCGGCTGCCACAGGGTTTGTTCCAGCCATGCGGCAAGCGGCATTCCGGTGGCGCGCTCCAGCACATCTCCCAGCAGCCACGCGCCGCCGGAAGAGTAGGACCACTGCTCGCCGGCCGGATGCGCGCGTTGCAGGGAGGCGACAATCTTGCGTACGCAATCGTAGGCGCCCGGATGCGCCTCGCACTGGGTCAGGCGGGCGAAATGGGACTGCGGGTTGGTGTAGTCTTCATTCCATTCGACGCCGGAGGTGTGCTGAATCAGCTGACGGAGGGTGACGCCATCCCAGGCCGTGCCTTTCAGATCGGCTTCATAATCGGTGACCCGGTCATCCAGCGTACGGATTTTACCTTGCTGAATCGCGATACCCACTAACGTCGAGACCACCGCTTTACCCACCGAACGCGACGTCCACAGCGTGGTGTCGGTATTGCCGGCGCCAAGGTATTTATAGGCAATTTTGCCCTCTTTCAGCACCAGAAAACCGGTGACATTCTGGCGCTTCAGATAATCCTGCAGGTTCCAGGTGTGACCGTTTAGCGTATAGCTGACATCGGTCAGCGGCTGGTCTGCCTGCTGTAGCGCTACCGGGGTACCGTGATGGAAGACATCGCCGCGATAGTTACGATAGTCGTTACGAAACCCGATAACGCGATCGGACCGATCCCAGTTGAGCATCTCTTTTTTGTCCGGCAGCGTTTGGTCAAACGGCGTGGGGCAGACATCCAGCATCACGCCGCCGCATGACGCCTGCGACTGCGGTTGCGCGATGCTCACGGCGGGGAATATCGCCAGCATCAGCGCCAGGGCCAACGGTTTTGCGCTTTTTATCTTTGTCATCAGAGATTCCTTATTAGCAATAACGAGCAGGCCCGCAGTATATAAACCGTTCCTGACAGGCTAAAATCAGCCTATGGGGGATTTTCCCCCGAAGGAAAAGATGAGATGACAACGCTACACTACTCCTTTGCCCAGATTGAGGCCTTTGCCACCATTGCCGAGACGGGCAGCCTGTCGCGGGCCGCCATTCGCCTAGGCAAAGACCGCACCACGCTGCGTGATCTGCTGGATTATCTGGAAGATGCGTTGGGATACACGCTGTTTCTGCGCGCAGGCCGCAGCCTGGCGTTAACCGCCGAAGGGGAGCAGCTATTTCGCCAGGCGCATTTACTGCTGCGCCAGGCCCAGGCGTTTGAATCGTTTGCGCAGACGCTGCCGCGCACGGCGTGTCAGGCGCTACGGGTAGTCTACGATCCGTTTGTGCCCCGGCGGTTTCTCTGCGCGCTGGCGGACACGCTGGCCCGGCGTCAGCTGCGGCTGAGCTGCTGGAGCGCGTCGCGGTGGGAGGCGGAGCAGGCGCTGGCCGCGGGGGAAGCCGATATGGCCATTTGCCAGGCCAATAACCGCACGCTCGGCAGCGAGATGGAGTGGCGGGCGCTGGGCGTCGTTGACCTGGGTTTTTATGCCGCAGAACGGCTGTTCGCCGACTGCGCGCGTCCGCTGACGCTACTCAATCTGTCTTTGGTGCCGCAGCTGGTGATGCATCGTCGCGCTGATGAGCAAATCGCCCGACGGGTGCAGATCTCAGGGCATACGCTGTATATGAATGAGAAAGCGCTGTTGCGTCATGCGTTACAGCAGGGGCAGGGGTGGGGATTCTTGCCCGATCATTTCCAGGCCGCCGACTGGGCTGGAGTGAAGGAGATTGCGACTGAGGTGGGTAGCCAGGGTCTGAACGTCACGATGGTGATGCTGTGGCTGCCGGGGATGAATAAACACCGGACGCTGGGCGAGGCGATCGATTTTGCCCCTCAGCTGTGGGAGCGAAGCGCATAACAAAACGCCCCGGACCTTGCGGACCGGGGCGTTTGCCACTCAACGTTGTATCGCGATTAAGCGCGAACGAAGTCGATGTGAGTCAGTTTTGGCTTGAACGCGTGACGCTGAACAGCCTGAACTTTAACTTTTTCTTCTTTACCATCGATAACGATGGTCAGAACTTCACCGTAGAACTCAGCTTTGGTCTGAATGTTCCACACTTTGTCCTGGTCCAGCTCAATTGCTACCGGAGCAGCTTCGCCGCCATAGATGATGGCCGGGAATTTGTTAGCTGCACGCAGGCGGCGGCTCGCACCCTTACCCTGCTCTTTACGTACTTCTGCGTCGATAGTAAACATTGATGTCTCTCTATATTTAAATCCTGCTACAGGCGACCCAGCAGCAGGCAGATGATCTGCTTTGCGAATGCAAAAGCGGGCGGCATTATATCCACCTATGGCCCTGACAGCAATCAAAACCTCAGCCGCAAAGGCGATTAACGCAGTTCATTGGCCCGTCGGAAACGTCCCTGATAGTCGAACACTTTCTCACGTACCTGCCAGTATTGCCCCTTCATGCGCGCGACGACGAAGTCCGGATGGCGGAGCAGCGGCTGCTGGGCGAGAATGTCGGCAGGCGTTATCCAGCGCAGCGGCACGCCCGGCGTACGGGTATGCGGGCGAATAAACAGCTGTTCAAACGCGGTGCGCTGGGCGGGCGTCTGTAAGCGGAAGCGTTCGCTGACGTCGGCGCCGTCCTCATCGTAATAGGTGATTTTTAGCCACGGACCCTTATCGTCGGCGCCGTGCTGCAGGTCCATGCCGCTACAGCGCAGCACCAGCGCATCTTTGAGCTTCAGCGCCGCCTTCAGCATATCATCGGGGTCCACCAGAATGGTGTCGCACTCGCGGCAGCGGCGGGCGGCAATGTCATTCTCCGCATGACACTGCGGGCAGTTCTTAAAGCGAAAACGAAAATCGCACTGTTCGCGATGGCCGTCATCATCCTCAAACCAGCCCTGGCAGCGGCGGCCAAAATGTTCGATCAGCGTACCGTCGGCAGTGGTTTTACCCCAGAAGGTATTGGCGAAACCGCAGGCCGGGCAGAAGACCTGCACCGGGACGTTGTCGCTCTTGCCCTTAGGGGCGCCGACTTCCGGGGCGTAAAGGTCGTGAGGATTGCCGGCATAGTCGAGAATCAGGCAATCGGTTTTCCCCGGCGCGAGGCGCAGGCCGCGGCCGACGATCTGCTGATACAGACTGACCGACTCGGTGGGGCGCAGGATGGCGATCAGATCGACGTGCGGCGCGTCGAACCCGGTGGTCAGCACCGCAACGTTCACCAGATAACGATACTGCTGCGCTTTAAAGGCTTCGATGATCCGGTCGCGCTGCGGCCCGGGCGTTTCCCCGGTAATCAGTTCCGCTTCGCCGGCGGGGAGCAGGCCGCTAATTTCCCGCGCGTGCTCCACCGTGGAGGCAAAAATCATCACCCCTTTACGCGCCTTTGCAAACTCGACGATCTGGCTGACAATGTGTGGCGTAATGCGCCGCTGCTTTTTCAGCTCAAGGTTGAGGTCGGCTGCGCTAAACAGGCCGTTGCTCTGCGGCTGAAGGCGGCTGAAATCATACTGTACCACCGGCATATCGAGGCGTTCCGGGGGCGTCAGATAGCCGTGCTTAATCATATAGCGCAGCGGCAGCTCATAAATACAGTCGCGAAACAGCGCCTTCTCGTCACCGCGCACCATGCCGTGATAATGAAACTGGTAGATCCAGCCTTTGCCCAGCCGGAACGGCGTGGCGGTCAGGCCGAGCAGGCGCAGCTGAGGGTTAACCTGCTGTAAATGGCTGATAATTTGCTGGTACTGGCTGTCGTCGTCATCGCTGATGCGGTGGCACTCATCGACAATCAGCAGCGAAAACTCCCCCTGAAACTGTTCAAGATTACGCGCCACCGACTGCACGCTGCCAAACACCACTTTACCGTGGCTCTCCTTGCGTTTCAGCCCGGCGGCGAAGATATCCGCCTGCAGGCCGAGGGCGCAATACTTCGCGTGGTTCTGCGCGACCAGCTCTTTGACGTGCGCCAGCACCAGCACGCGGCCGCGCGCCAGGCGCGCCAGTTCAGCGATGACCAGGCTTTTACCGGCGCCGGTGGGCAGAACGATAGCTGCGGGTTCATGGTGGCGGCGAAACCAGGCTAAGGTGGCGTCGACCGCCTCTTTTTGGTAGGGGCGTAATGTAAAAGTCATGGATTTACTGGCGTTAATTAACTCGCAAATAGTATGCCACGAATCTTTTCCCTTGAGTGGCGTTAAGAGCCCGTTATACTAGCCAATGAACTTCTTCTTTTTCGGGCGTTTGCCCGCTCCAGCATTATTACAGGCTAAAAAAATCTCATGCGACTTGATAAGTTTATCGCTCAGCAACTTGGCGTCAGTCGGGCTATTGCCGGGCGTGAAATCCGCAGCAGCCGCGTTCTCGTGGACGGCGAAATCGTGAAAGACGCCTCGTTCAAGCTCCTGCCGGAGCACGACGTGGAGTATGACGGTAATCCGCTGACCCAGCAGAACGGCCCGCGCTACTTTATGCTCAACAAGCCGCAGGGATACGTGTGCTCTACCGACGATCCTGACCATCCGACGGTGCTCTATTTCCTCGATGTGCCGGTGGCGCACAAACTGCATGCCGCCGGCCGGCTGGATATCGACACCACCGGGCTGGTGCTGATGACCGATGACGGGCAGTGGTCGCACCGCATTACCTCCCCGCGCCACCACTGCGAGAAAACCTATCTGGTGTCGCTGGAAAACCCGGTGGATGAGCAAACGGCCGAACGGTTTGCCAAAGGAATTCAGCTGCATAACGAAAAAGAGCTGACCAAACCTGCGCGCCTTGAAGTGCTGACGCCGACGGAAGTCCGCCTGACCATCAGTGAAGGGCGTTACCATCAGGTGAAACGGATGTTCGCGGCGGTGGGGAACCACGTAGTCGGCCTGCATCGTGAACGTATTGGCGACATTATGCTGGATGAATCTCTGGAGCCTGGCGAATATCGCCCGTTGACGGAAGACGAGATCGCCAGCGTTGGCCTCCAGCATGCGCGGAGTAAAACGTGACGGCAAAGCAGAATTCTTCATTAGGGATTGTGTTTATTCTTGGCCTGCTGGCCATGTTGATGCCCCTGTCAATTGATATGTATCTCCCGGCGCTGCCGGTGATCTCGGCACAGTTTAATGTGCCGGACGGCAGCGCGCAGATGACGCTCAGTACCTATATTCTGGGCTTTGCGTTAGGTCAGCTGCTGTATGGCCCGATGGCCGACAGCATCGGCCGTAAGCCGGTGATCCTCGGGGGAACGTTGATTTTTGCCGCGGCGGCGGTGGCCTGCGCGCTATCGCAGACCATCGAGATGCTGATTAGTATGCGTTTCTTCCATGGCCTGGCGGCGGCGGCGGCGAGCGTGGTGATCAACGCCCTGATGCGCGACATCTATCCGAAGGAAGAGTTTTCGCGCATGATGTCGTTCGTCATGCTGGTCACCACCATTGCCCCGCTGGTGGCGCCAATGGTGGGCGGCGCCGTGTTGGTATGGTTCAGCTGGCACGCTATTTTCTGGATCCTCGCGCTGGCGGCGCTGCTGGCCTCGGCGATGATTGCGTTCTTCATCAGCGAAACGCTGCCGGTTGAACGGCGGCAAAAGTTTCGCATGCGCACCACGCTCGGTAACTTCGCGACCCTGTTCCGCCATAAGCGGGTGTTGAGCTATATGCTGGCGAGCGGCTTCAGCTTCGCCGGGATGTTCTCATTTCTCAGCGCCGGTCCGTTTGTGTACATCAATATTAACCACGTCTCCCCGCAGCACTTTGGTTACTATTTTGCGCTGAACATTGTCTTCCTGTTCATCATGACCATCATTAACAGCCGCTTTGTGCGCCGGGTAGGGGCGCTGAATATGTTCCGCGCCGGGCTGTGGATTCAGTTTGTGATGGCGGTATGGATGGTGGTTTGCGCGCTGCTGGATGTCGGATTCTGGGCGCTGGTGGTGGGAGTCGCGGCATTTGTCGGCTGCGTATCGATGGTCTCCTCCAACGGCATGGCGGTTATCCTCGATGAGTTTCCGCACATGGCGGGTACCGCCTCTTCGCTGGCGGGAACTTTCCGCTTTGGTATCGGGGCGATTATCGGCGCCTTGCTGTCGATGGCGACCTTTACCACCGCCTGGCCAATGCTTATTTCCATCGCGTTTTGCGCCAGCAGCTCGATTCTTTTCTATCTCTATGCCAGCCGGCGGCGAAAAATCGCCCATTAATACACCTTCCGGGGGGCGATTTCCGCCCCTTTTTTGATGCACATCAACCGCGATGGGCTTCAGGGTTCTGTAACTTGTTTCTTTTATGTAAAATAAATTAGTATAAAAAGTCGCATTGTTGCGATAAAAAAGTTGTTTTGGATCACAGAAACGGGTACATATAGCCCCGATCTGTTTCCGCAGCGTAACTATAAAGTTCTGGATAATAAGCCGTTAACCCTGGCGCCATGCGGGTGTAAGCGTTTTCTATGCGGATGCAGGACTATTTGTCAACAGTGTGTTAATATTGATGTAAATTTATTGTGAAGTACTTTGCTTCCGGGGAAACTAAGTGAATACACAACAACTCTCTATCGTACACCGTCTGCCGCAGAGCTATCGCTGGCTGGCCGGTTTTGCGGGTTCAAGAGTTGAACCGATTCCGCAAAACGGCGCGCAGAGCGAAAACAGCCTCGTGGCGTTGAAATTACTCAGCCCGGACGGTGAGAAAGCGTGGCCGGTCATGCATACGCTCAGCCAGGCGCTTAGCGACATCGAAGTCGACTGCTCCATCGTGGAGTGCGAAGGGGAGCCGTGTCTGTTCGTGAATCTGCAGGATGAGTTTGCGGCCACCTGCCGGCTGAAAAACTTCGGCGTGGCGATAGCTGAACCTTTCTCGGGTAACAATCCATTCTGACCGTCAGCTCAGCGCCAGAAGCTGGCGGGTATACTCCTGTTGCGGAGCGGTAAAGACGCGTTCGCACTCTCCCTGCTCGATAACTTCCCCCTGCCGCAGCACCATCACCTGATGACATACCGTGCGCACAACGCGCAAATCATGGCTGATAAAAATATAGGCCAGCTGATGCTTTTGCTGTAATGCTTTCAGCAGGGTCAGAATTTGCGCTTGTACGGTCTTGTCCAGCGATGAGGTCGGTTCATCGAGGACAATCAGCTGCGGTTTGACGATCAGCGCCCGGGCAATTGCAATACGCTGACGCTGACCGCCGGAAAACGCCGCCGGGTAGCGATGGCGGGTTTGCGGGTCGAGCCCGACCTCCTGCATCACCTGAATGACCGCCTGTTCACGGGCGGCCGGCGTGAGCGTGGGCTGGTGGACCCGCAGCCCTTCTTCAATAATCTGCAATACGTTCAGCCGGGGATTCAGCGACGAATTGGGATCCTGAAACACCACCTGCATCCGGCGGCGCAGCGGCAGCATCTGCCGGCGGCTGCGTCCCTGCAGCGGCAGGCCATCGAAGGCGATGGACCCCTCAGAGGCGATCAGGCGCAGCAGCGCCAGCCCGGTGGTGCTTTTTCCTGATCCGGACTCGCCCACCAGCCCCAGCGTTTCACCCGCGCGCAGCTGAAAGCTGAGCGCATTGACCACCCGATTACGATCGACCACCCGGCGGAGGATCCCTTTGCGAACCGGAAAAGCGACGCTGAGATCGGTGGCGTTGAGCAACAGCGGGGCATCTGCGGCCAGCGGGATTGGCAGGCCGCAGGGTTCGCTGTCCAGCAGCCGACGGGTATAGGGGTGTTCGGGGGCGGAGAACAGCGTGCGACAGTCGTTTTGCTCGACGCAGCGACCGTTTTGCATCACCGCGACGCGGTCTGCTAGCTGGCGGACGATGCTTAAGTTATGGGTGATAAACAGCAGCCCCATATTCAGCTCGTTTTTCAGCTCGCGTAAAAGCTGCAGAATTTGCGCCTGCACGGAGACATCCAGCGCGGTGGTGGGTTCGTCGGCAATCAACAGCTCCGGACGGGTGAGCAGGGCCATAGCGATCATCACCCGCTGGCGCTCGCCGCCGGACAGCTGGTGCGGATAGTCCGCCAGCCGGCGTAGGGGATGACGGATCCCTACCCGATCCAGGCAGTTCACTATTTCCCCGCGGGCGGCTTCCCGGCGCATACCGCGATGCAACGACAGCACCTCATAGAGCTGCTTTTCCAGGGTATGCAGCGGATTGAGCGACACCATCGGTTCCTGGAAAATCATCGCAATACGGTTGCCGCGGACTTTGCTCAAGGTACGCTCATCGGCATGCAGCAGCGACTGGCCGTGAAAACGGATGTCCCCGCCCGGGTAGCTGACCGGCGGCGAGGGAAGCAGGCGCAGCACCGAGAGCGCGGAGACGCTTTTCCCGGAGCCGGACTCACCCACCAGCGCCAGGGTCTCGCCCGCGGCAATGCGCAGCGACAGCTCGCTGACGACGGTCGTCGTTTCCCCTTGCTGACTGAAGGCGATGGAAAGGTTGTCTATTTCTAACAGTGGCTGCGTCATGTTATACCGCCTTGCCGGGGTCGAAGGCGTCGCGGACGGCTTCACCAATGAAAATCAATAACGTTAACAGTACCGCGACCGACAGAAAGGCGGCGATGCCCAGCCACGGCGCCTGCAGATTGTTTTTCCCCTGCAGCAGCAGTTCGCCAAGCGATGGCGAGCCGAGCGGCAGGCCGAAGCCGAGAAAATCCAGCGAGGTCAGGGTGGTGATGGAGCTGCACAGAATAAACGGCAGGAAGGTCAGGGTGGCGACCATGGCGTTGGGCAGCATATGGCGCAGGATAATATGCCGGTCGCTGACGCCCAGCGCCTGGGCGGCGCGAATATAGTCATAGTTACGGGTACGCAGAAACTCAGCGCGTACCACGCCCACCAGCGTCATCCAGCCAAACAGTACGGTAATAACCAGCAGCCACCAGAAGCCCGGCTGGACGACGCTGGAGAGCAGGATAATCAGGAACAGGGTCGGCATGCCTGACCACACTTCAATAAACCGCTGTCCCCACAGATCGAGCCTGCCGCCGTAGTAGCCCTGAACCGCCCCCGCCAGCACTCCCAGCACGCTGGAGAAAAAGGTCAGCAGCAGGCCGAACAGAATCGAAATCCGCGTACCGTATAAAATGCGGGCCAGCACATCTCCCCCGTTGGCATCGGTGCCCAGCCAGTTTTTCGCCGATGGCGGCGACGGGAAAGGGCTATCGGTGGCGAAGTTGATGCTGGTGGCGCCGAAGCGGACCGGTGCCCACAGCACCCAGCCGTGAGCGTCCAGCTGCTTTTGCAGCCACGGATCCTGGTAGTCGGCGGCGGTGGCGAAGTCGCCGCCAAAGGTCTTCTCGCTATAATTTTTCAATGCCGGAACGTACAGGCTGCCGCGATACTGCACCAGCAGCGGGCGGTCATTGGCAATAAGCTCCGCGCACAGGCTACAAACAAAGAGAATCGCAAACAGCCATAGCGCCAGGTAGCCGCGACGATTGTGGCGAAAGCGCGCCCAGCGGGCCTGATTGACGGGACTCAGAAATGACATCAGCGGCCCTCAAAATCGATGCGAGGATCGACCAGCGTGTAGCACAGATCGCTGACAATATTCAGCAGCAGGCCGATCAAGGTAAAGATATACAACGTGCCGAACATCACCGGATAATCGCGGGAAACGGTCGCCTCATAGCCCAGCAGCCCCAGGCCATTAAGAGAGAACATCACCTCGATGAGCAATGAGCCGGTAAAGAACATGCTGATAAACATCGCCGGGAAGCCAGCGATGACCAGCAGCATGGCATTGCGGAACACGTGTCCCCATAAAATTTGCTGCTCACTCACCCCTTTGGCGCGGGCGGTCACCACGTATTGTTTGCGGATCTCATCGAGAAAGCTGTTTTTGGTCAGCATGGTGAGGGCCGCAAAGCCGCCGATAACCGTTGCCAGCACCGGCAGGGTGATATGCCAGAGATAATCGAGGATCTTCTGATACCACGGCAGGCTGTCGAAGTTGGCTGACACCAGCCCGCGTAGCGGAAACAGGTCAAAGTAGCTGCCACCGGCGAAGATGACGATCAGGATAATGGCGAACAGGAACGCCGGGATGGCATAGCCGATAATAATCAGCGTACTGCTCCAGATATCGAACTGGCTGCCGTTGTTGACGGCCTTGCGGATCCCGAGCGGGATCGAGACCAGGTAGATAATTAAGGTGCTCCACAGCCCGAGGGTGATGGAGACCGGCATACTGTTTTTGATCAGCTGTAATACCGAGGCGCTGCGGAAAAGGCTGTCGCCAAAATCGAAGCGCAGGTAATCGCCGAGCATTTTCAGGTAGCGCTGATGAAGCGGTTTATCGAAGCCATAGCGGTGAGTAATCTCGGCAATCACTTCCGGATCGAGGCCGCGTCCGCCGCGATAATGGCCTTCGCTGACGTTGCCGACGCCGGTACGGGCGTGGCTGGCGGCCATACCGCTCTCTCCGGCGCCCGGCAAGCCGCCGCGATCGCCAAACTCAATTGCCGCAATGGCCTGATCGACCGGGCCGCCGGGGGCTATCTGGACAATAAAAAAGTTGATCGTGATGATCGCCCACAGGGTGGGGATTATCAGAAGCAACCGGCGGAGCAGGTATGCGCCCATCGTCATTCCTTACCGTCTGTCCGCGGGCAGTTTTGCCGCTTTGTTAACGTCATACCACCAGGTGTCAAAACCGGATGAGTAGATGGGGCGCGTTTGCGGGAAGGAGAACTTGTTCCAGTACGCGGTCCGATCCTGCGCCATATACCACATCGGCAGCATGTAGTAGTTCCAGGTGAGGACCCGGTCCAGCGCGCGCCCCAAAGGGAGAAGTTTCTGCTGGTTACCCTGCCAGCGAATGATCCCGGCAATCAGTTTATCCACCGCCGGGCTTTGAACTCCCGGCGCGTTGTAGCTTGAATGAATATATGACGAGTCCCAGGAGATCTGCAGGTCAGTCCCGGGCCAGGGCGTCGCGCGCCAGACGCTGGGCATCATATCGTAATCCCGGCTGCGGCGGCGGTTGCTGTATTGAGAGTTATCGACCTGACGAATATCCATGGTGATACCCAGGCGCTGCAGATTATGCTGGAACGGAAGCACCCAGCGATCGTTGCCCCCGGAAGGCAGCAGCAGCTCAAAGCGCAGCGGTTTGCCGCTTCTGGCATTCACCCGGCGCTGGTTTTTGACGACCCATCCCGCCTGATTAAGCAGCGCATCCGCCTGCAGCAGGTTGCCCCGATCGAAACCATCGCCGCGGGAGCGCGGCGGCTGGTAGATGTCGCTGAAGACCTCCGGCGGCAGATCGTTTTTCAGCGGCGTCAGCAGCGCGAGTTCATCGGCATCGGGAGCGTGACGGGCCGCATATTCGGTGTTCTGAAAGTAACTGTTCGCGCGGCTGTAGGCGCTGTAAAACAGCGCCTTGTTCATCCACTCGAAATCAAAGGCGAGGGTGATCGCCTCGCGGACCTGACGGTCGGCAAAAACCGGGCGCTGGATATTAAAGGCCAGCCATTGGGTATCCTGGGCCGAGGTATTTTGATACTGGTCTTTGACGATGTAGCCGTGGTCAAAGTTGCGTCCTACGTAGCGGGTGGCCCAGTTTTTGGCAATGGTCTCTTCACGGCGGTCGACGGCGCCAGCCTTAAAGGCTTCAAAGGCGACGTTATCATCGAGATAGTAGTCGTAACGCAGGGTGTCGAAATTCCAGCGCCCGCGGTTAACCGGCAGATCGGCCGCCCAGTAGTCCTTGACCCGCGAATAAACGATGTACTGGCCCATCCGCCAGTCGGTAATACGGTAAGGCCCGCTGGCCAGCGGCGGGGCGGAGAGCGGATCGCTGAGCTTATGCTGGCGCCAGAATTTCTCCGGCATCACCGGCAGGGAGAGCAGACTCAGCATGTTCTCTTTACCCGGCTGCGCGAGGGTGATGCGTACGGTGAGCGGCGCGATGGCTTCGACGGTGGTCCCTTTGTAGAACAGGCGGAACTGGGGCACCCCTTCGGTCATAAATTTGTGGAAGGTAAAGGCGACGTCGGCGGCGGTTATCGGGCTGCCATCATGAAAGCGCGCGCGTGGGTTGAGGGTTATCTCCATCCATGAGAAGTCGTCGGCGTAGCGCGTGCGTTCGGCAATGAGCGGGTAATAGCTGCCCGGCTCGTCATCGGAAGTGGTGAACAGGGTATCGTACAGCGCATCGGTACGCACTCCTGGGTTGCCGCGCAGCGCGTAGCGGTTGAAGTTATCAAAGGTGCCAATGGCGGCAATGACGATCGCGCCCCCTTTCGGCGCCGCAGGATTAGCGTAATCGAAATGGTCAAAATCGACGCGGTATTTCGGCTCGCCTATGATGGCGAAAGTGGTGCTCTCTTTAATCATTTGCGCCTGGCTATTCAGGCTCAGCAGAGTCAGTAATATCAGGCAGATGCGTGCAAACATAACCAGACGATTATCCTCCGTGGGCAGGCCCGGTATGCTCCTGCCTGTAGACTGGCATCATAAGGGATACTCAGCGGGCCGCAAAGTATTTCGCCGGTTGGGCATGGGCGGCAACCAGCGTTTCCAGAGGCAAAGGCCGGCTCAGCCAGTAACCCTGCAGATAGTGAACGCCATGTTTGCGTAACCATTCTGCCTGTTCCGGCGTTTCCACACCTTCTGCGACGGTCATCAGCTGCAGGCGACGGCTCAGCGTCAGCACCGCGTCGAGCACCGGTGAGGTGACGGTTTCGGTGCCGATGGCCTGGACGAAGCCGCGGTCGATTTTCAGGAAGTCGAAGTTATAACGTTCAAGATAAATCAGCGCGCTATGCCCGGTGCCGAAATCGTCAATCGCAATTTCGAAGCCCAGCTCATGCAGCCAGTCGAAGATCGCCAGCGACTTGTGTTTATCGATCATCGCGCGCTCGGTAATTTCCAGTACCACGCTGAAGTGGTCGGCCGGCAGGGCGGCGGCGAACTGCCGCATATCGTGGCGGAAACCGTCGGTATGCAGATGGGCCGGCGAAATATTCAGGCCCAGCTTGCTCCCGGCGGGCAGAATCGTTTGCAGCGTTGGCGCATCGCGGGCGATCAGCGCGAGCAGATGGTGCGTGAGGGGCACGATCATTTCCTGCGTTTCAGCAAGATTAATAAACACGTCGGGCGGGATTTCACCGGCCACCGGATGGCGCCAGCGCATCAGAACTTCAACGCCGCTAATCTGCAGGGTGTCGGCTTTGACCACCGGCTGATAGACAATGTAGAACTGATGGTTCTTTATCCCCATCTGGATGGCTTTACGCGGATCGGACTTCATCGTCAGGACGTAGTATCCCACCAGTCCGGCCAGCAGGCCGCACACTACGCCCAACAGCAGCGCAAACTGCGTGTTTTCCGACAGCCAGCTGTTTGCGTAGAGATAAACCTTCAGCGGTAGCCCTTTGATTTGCACCTCGCGAATCGGCTTGACGAGGATTGTCTGCGGATTAACAGGGCTATTTTTTAAGGTGGAGAGGATAACGTTATTCACCACCAGCGCAATACCGCTGAAGTCGTTCTGGCGGGCGGAATAGAGAATATAGGGCGTCAGGTTGGTATTAATCGACACGAAGATGCCATCGTTGCCGCCGTGCGGGCTACGTACCCACATTGCGAGGGCGGCGCTCTGCGGCATCATTGGCGTCCCCTGCAGCAGCCGCATATCGATCGGTTTATTGAGATTGAGGTGTGGAATTAACTGGACCAGCGGGGTATTCATGGGACCGGTAGCGGAGGAACAAAAAGCGCGGCCATCTTTTACCAGCAGAAAGGCGCGAACGTTCGGGCTGAAGGCCGCCCGCGCGGTCAGATCCGCTAAAACGTCGGCACAGTCGCGATCGACCATGGGCTGCAGGCTGGCAACCGTCTTATTCAGTTCGCCGAAGTATTCCGTCAGGTAGATATCGACATTGTTGATGATGCTGTCAAAACGTTCGGAGCGGTTGTGGTAAATCACCATAAACTGAATGCTACCGGCCAGCAGGGCGACGATGACTCCGATGAGTATGCTGGTCAGCCAGATATTACGCCGGGGGGAGAGGTAACGGGTCAGCATAGGCTATTGTCAGTCCGTATTAATGAGTCACGCCAATGGGTTGATAGAAAACACTTTCTCTACCTCCACTACAAGACATAGCTTATATTGCGGCGTTGAGATGTAAATGGGCAAAAAAAAACACTGCCGCGGCAGTGTTTTTTAATTCCTGCGCGTCAGCCAAGGGAAAACTGACGGCAGAAGAGATTACGAGCGGCTCAGAACCCGACGCGCTTCGTTATAGCGCTTTTTCCAGTACGGTTCGTTCATGCTGGAGATGGTCACACCGCTGCTGGTGGAAGCATGTACGAACTGGTTGTTGCCGATATAAATGCCGACGTGACGACCAGTGGAACCCGCCCGGAACAGGACTAAATCGCCTGTACGCAGTTGAGAACGTGAAATTGACTTGCCGGAATCCTGCTGCTCAGAAGTGGAGCGCGGCAGTTCCAGACCAAACTGTTCACGGAAGGTACGCTGCACGAATGCAGAACAATCGATCCCCTTCCGGGTGCTGCCGCCAAGACGGTAACGCACGCCTTTCCAGCTCGCATACTGGTCCATTAAACGGGACTTAACGTCCAGATTGCTGACCATTGTTTCAAATTCATCCTGAGAGGCTTGCAGTGATGATAAATCTTCACTACCCACAGCATGCGTCTCAGAATGCATATTCTTTGCGGTATGGCTTGTCGAACTACAGGCAGAAAGCAAAACTGCTACTGCAATCGCGGGAACGACCCGCAAGATATATCTCAAAATCGGCTGAGATTTGACCATGTTGTTTGTTTTCCCTTGTTGTCCTTAACGACAATGTCGTTATAAAAAATGCCAAACGTGGTAGAGCCTAAATACCTGGCAGCAATGAGACAATTCCTTAAACATAAATATGTGCGGTAACGCACAAATTTATTTCGCGCCGGATTGACGTTGCTGGAAAGGCAAAACGAGAACGAGATTACCCTATCAACCGGGGGATGGCGAGCGGTTTTGCGAGATTTCTTATAAGAAATTTTGCGTCTAAAAGTGAATCATCGGGAAAGGGCAAAATAGCGGCAATTATGGGTAAAAAATATGCAATTACTTCATTTGTAAGCTGATTAATGTGACAAAAAGAAGACGGCAGGCAAAAAAGAGGCCGCCAATAAAAAAAGGGACCGAGAACGATCCCTTATGGATATGTTTAACAGGATGTAGCAGAAAGATTAATTTTTCTGTCTTCCAGCGGGCAACGTACGATCAAACCACGCAATCAGTTTATCGCTTAACGGCGTCAACAGAACCCAGGGCGCGCCAATCAGCAGGGCGGTCAATGAGCCAACGGCAATATCGGTAAACCAGTGGGCGCCAATCATTACCCGAGGGAAGGCGAAAATGACAAAAATAGCCAGCGCGATGGCAAATGCGCGACGGCCAAAATAGCGCCACATGAAGGCGGCGAATATCAGCAGCATCATCCCATGATCGCCCGGGAAGCTGTCTTTCGAGGCATCTTTGGTCGGGAAGGAGACGACATCGCTGACTTTAACAATCCCGCTGAACGAAAGAGAAGGGCTGGCGCGTTTAACCGGCATCAGGTGCTGAGCCAGCTGGTTAATAATGACCGCGGACAGCAGCATCACCAGGCCGATAATGACGATTCGGCGGCGTCCGGCGCTTTGCTCTTTCAACCAGAAGCTCAACATCAGGCAGCCCATAGCCAGCAGAGAACAGGCGTCGAAGGCGCGATTATTGATGATTGCCAGCAGCCAGGCATAGGCGTGACTCTTTCCCACTCCCTGGTTAAAGAAGTGGAAAATGGTGGAATCCAGCGGGAACCAGAAACCATGGTTAGCCGGCAGATACCACGAGAAAAAAAGTGCGAAACCTGCGGCGTTGAGCAGCAGGATCAGGGGAATTCGGTTTTTAATCATAACGGTCGCGAGTTGTGTAAAACGGCTGAAAACATAACCGCCCTAACTTAAACGAAGTTTCAACAAAGAGGTTTGTAACGCATTCCAGTCCGCCTCAGATTCCGTAATCAGTTCAATGCGGCTATCCGGGGGCGCCACGTTTTGCGTTTCGATATGCAGGTCGAGCACCTGACGGTTGATACGCACCAGGCCTTCAGGAATCCGCAGCACGCCTTTCACCCGGCCAACCGGCGCCAGGCGAGCCCATTCGAGCAGGCCAATGGTATCAAACGTGGTATCGGCGTCAAAAATCCAGCCGCAGGCCTGGTAACCCTGGCCGCTGTTCAGGCTCCGACGCCAGCGCTGGTGGGCCGGTAAATTCAGCGCGGCCAGCCCTTTTTTCTGCTCGTGACGATGCGCATGTTCTGCGCTGGCCGCCAGCGGAGTGACGTTAAGACGCGGTAAATCCAGCAGGGCCGGGTCAATATTGCCCTGCGTCGCGCTGACCTGCAGACGACCGCCCGCCTGCTCCTGCCACCAGGCGCTAAACGCCCGTTCGCTTTCTGCCGTCATCCGGTCAGCCTTGTTGCTGATAATGACGTCGGCGGCAGCCAGCTGATCGCGAAAGTTATCATTAGCGACAACGTTATCATCCAGCAGCTGGCGGGGATCCAGGACGCACAGCGTCGCCCGCAGATCGATCCACGGCTCGTAGACGGCGGCGGTCAGAATATCGAGGATCTGTTTGGGATGGCCGAGCCCGGTAGGTTCAATCAGCAAGCGATCGGGTTTCCCCTGGCGCAATAAGGTATTCAGCCCAACCTGCATCGGCAGACCGTTGACACAGCACATGCAGCCGCCGGGAATTTCTTTGAGCAATGCGCCGCTATCGGCCAGCAGGGCGCCATCGATGCCCACCTCGCCAAACTCATTAACCAGCACGGCCCATTGTTCATTTGCAGGCTTATGGGCCAGCAGATGAAGAATCGAGGTCGTCTTACCGCTGCCGAGAAAGCCCGTGATCAAGTTTGTTTTGGTCACTTTTTCTCCAGGATGAAAATGTAATGTTGTAACAGTTTGCACTATCCTGACGAAAAAAGGGCGAAAAGAGAAGGGTTACGGCGGACAGAAAAGGGTTCTGTCCGCAAAAATAGCAGAAATTGTTAAGCCTCCAGCGCCGCCGCGATGGCCTGACGGGCGCCGAGGGTGGCGATCTGACGCCACGCCGCGCTGATGGCCGCCACAAACTGCGCATTGCGCGGCAGGTCGCTGCCAAAGATCTCTTCCAGAGTCAGCAGAGCATTCACGCGTTCCGCTTCATCGCTGCCGGCGACGAGGGCCTGGATCTTCTCTGCCAGCGGGTCACGAATATCAATTGGTTGTCCTGCGTCATCGATACCGCTGACGTAGCGCATCCAGCCGGCGACGCCGAGCGCCAGCAGCGGCCAGCGGCTACCGCGTTCAAGGTGGATGCGGATACCGTCGAGCATACGCTGCGGGAGCTTCTGGCTGCCGTCCATGGCAATCTGCCAGGTCCGATGTTTTAACGCCGGGTTGCGAAAGCGTTCGATCAGGCTGTCGGCATAGGCGCTGAGGTCAACGCCGGCAATCGTCAGCGTCGGGGCCTGTTCGTCCAGCATCAGCCGGCGTGCGGCGGTGCGCAGAACCTCATCCTGCATGCAGTCGCTGATATGCGCATGACCGGCCAGGTAACCGAGCCAGGCAAGGAAAGAGTGGCTGCCGTTAAGCATCCGCAGCTTCATCTGTTCCCACGGCAGGACGTTATCGGTCATCTGCACGCCGACGGTTTCCCACGCCGGGCGGCCGGCGACGAAATTATCTTCGACGACCCACTGAATAAAGGGCTCGCAGCTAATCGCACAGGGGTCGTCGACGCCGAGAGCGGCGCTGATTTCGGCCAGCGACTCGTCGGTGGCGGCGGGAACGATGCGGTCAACCATGGTGCCCGGGAAGCTGACCCGTTCGGCAATCCACTGCGCCAGCTCAGGGCTGCGTTTTTCCGCCATCCCGAGAACGGCGTTTTTCACCACGTGACCATTGTCAGGAATATTATCGCAGGAGAGCACGGTAAACGGCGACAGGCCCCGTTCGCGGCGGCGGGTCAGCGCTTCAACCAGAATACCCGGTACCGACTGTGGCAGCGTGGGATTTTCCAGATCGTGAATAATGCGCGGCTGCGTCAGATCCAGTAAACCGGTAGCGGGGTCGATACAGTAGCCCTTCTCGGTGATGGTCAACGAGACGATAGCGACCTGCGGTTCGCAAAACTTTTCGATGATCGCCGGCAGAGAGTCCAGTTTCGCATTCAGGCATTCATGAACTGCGCCAACCACGATCGGCTGGTTGCCGCGAGCGCCTTTTTCCAGCACGGTGAACAGGTGATCCTGCTGGCGGAGTTGGCTCATCAGCCGATCGCCGCTGAACAGACTAATCTCACAAATCCCCCAGTCTCCGCCGCTGGCGTTCAGCACCCGATCGGTGAGCAATGCCTGGTGCGCGCGATGAAAGGCGCCAAAACCGAAGTGCACAATACGCGAACGCAGCTGACTGCGATCATACTGAGGAAGCTGCACGCTCTCTGGTAGCGTGGCTGTTGCAATAGTCGTCATTATTCACACACCTGATTAACCAATAATTAACATTGCCAGTGTAAAGTTATATGATAGCAAATTAAATTGGTGAGCCATATTTATCCAGTTAGTGTGAGCTGGATCAATCAATTCAGCGGGACAATTTGATCCTTTGCAAGAAGCCTGTATGGTAGTCGTCATTGATGTTCGCATTATTGGTATAACAACTTTAAGAGGGCATAGCGATGGAACAAACCTGGCGTTGGTACGGGCCGAACGATCCGGTATCGCTTGATGATGTACGACAGGCTGGCGCAACGGGGGTGGTCACCGCGCTGCACCATATTCCTAACGGCCAGGTCTGGCCGGTTGACGAAATTAAACAGCGTCAGGCGCTGCTGGCGGAAAAAGGGCTGACGTGGTCGGTAGTGGAAAGTATTCCGGTACACGAAGAGATCAAGACCCATAGCGGGCAGTATGCGACCTGGATTGCCAACTATCAGCAGAGCATTCGCAACCTTGCGGCCTGCGGGATTGATACCGTTTGCTATAACTTCATGCCGATTCTCGACTGGACGCGTACCGACCTGGAATACCTGCTGCCGGATGGTTCGAAAGCGCTGCGTTTTGATCATATCGCTTTTGCCGCCTTTGAACTCCATATCCTCCAGCGTCCTGGCGCAGAAGCGGATTACAGCGCGGACGAACAGCGCCAGGCGCAGGCCTACTTCGCCGCGATGAGCTCGACGGAAATCGACAAGCTGACCCGCAATATTATTGCCGGCCTGCCGGGAGCGGAAGAGGGCTATACCCTCGATCAGTTCCGCGCACGCCTGGCGGAATATGACCATATTGATAAAGCGCAGCTGCGTGAAAATATGGCCGTCTTTCTGCGCGCTATCGTGCCGGTCTGTGAAGAGGTGGGCGTGCGGCTGGCCGTTCACCCGGACGATCCGCCGCGTCCGATCCTCGGCCTGCCGCGCATTGTGTCGACTATCGACGATATGCAGTGGCTGAAAGAGACCGTGGATAGTATTAACAACGGCTTTACCATGTGCACCGGCTCTTACGGGGTGCGCGCCGATAACGATCTGGTGAAAATGGTCGAAACCTTCGGCGATCGGATCCACTTCACCCATCTGCGTTCGACCTGCCGTGAAGAGAACCCGAAAACCTTCCATGAAGCGGCGCATCTCGGTGGCGACGTGAATATGGTGGCGGTGGTGAATGCGATTCTCAGCGAAGAGCTGCGGCGTAAACGCGCCGGCGATCTGCGCCCGATTCCGTTCCGTCCGGATCATGGTCACCAGATGCTGGACGATTTGCGTAAGAAAACCAACCCGGGATATTCGGCCATCGGTCGTCTGAAGGGGATGGCGGAAGTGCGCGGCGTTGAGCTGGCGCTGAAGATGACGAAGTACCCGGAACTGCTGTAATCCCGGCAGAAAGGTAAAAAGGACAGCCTCAAGCTGTCCTTTTTTGTTGGCTTTCCCCGGATCGCAAGGTGAGGGCGCTGGCGCCGTCAGCCGGGAAGGTGGGCGGCTAGTCCGCGCGGCCCATATAACGGCTTTCTTCGATATGGATGCGAATTTTTTCGCCGGTCGTCAGGTATTCCGGAACCTGAATCACCAGACCGGTGCTCAGGGTGGCCGGTTTGGTGCGGGAGCTTGCCGACGCGCCTTTGATGCCCGGTGCGGTTTCAACGATTTCCAGATCTACGGTCTGCGGCAGTTCCAGCGCCAGCAGCTGGCCGTCCCAGGTCAGAACCTGCATATCCGGCATGCCGCCTTCCGGTATGAACAGCAGTTCTTCTTCAATCTGCTCTTTGGTGAAGGTATACGGCGTATAGTCTTCTTTATCCATAAACACGTATTCGTTGCCGTCGACATACGAGAAGTCAACGAAACGACGGGTCAGGGTCACGGTGTCGACGATATCGTCGCCCTTGAAGCGTTCTTCCACTTTCAGACCGGTACGCACGTCAGAGAAACGCATTTTGTACAGCGTCGCTGCGCCACGGGCGCTCGGTGACTGAATATCTATATTTTTCACAATCAGCAGCTTGCCGTTGTAATTCAGCACCATACCTTTTTTAATTTCATTCGCTCTTGGCATTGCAGTAATCCTGTCGCTTAACGGTTCAAAAAATATCGCGTAAAACTACTCGCGCCGGGCCTTTCAGGCAAGCGGAATTCGCGAGTTTTGCTATCTCCTGATAAAACGTTTAGGCTGTGCCGAGAACCGCATCATCAAGAGAGTCATTTATGGAATGTCGTATCGATTGCGGTGCCTGCTGTATCGCCCCATCTATCTCATCACCGATCCCCGGAATGCCGAACGGCAAGCCCGCGAACACACGCTGTGTTCAGCTTTCCGAAAATAACCTGTGCAACATTTTTGAGTCACCGTTAAGACCTAAAGTCTGCGCCAGCCTGCAGCCGGTTTTGGAAATGTGCGCCACCAGCCGTGACGAGGCGATGACCTATCTGATTGAGCTGGAAGCGAGTACCGCGCCTTAAACGTCTTTAATTCGCCACAGACAAAGCTGGGCGACCGCGGCCATGCCGAGCGCAATCCAGAACACCGCATGATAGTTCCAGATCTCCGCCACCACGCCAGCCAGTGAGCCGGCGATAATCCAGCCGACGCGGGTGGTATTCGTGTACAGGGTGGTCGCCGCTCCGGCCTGGCCCGGCATCAGGTCCTGGAAATAGAGCATGCCAATTCCCGCCAGAATACCGATAAAGATCGCATTCAGCGCCTGCATCGCCAGCAGCAAAGCGGGCGTATGCACCAGCAGCATACCGATGTAAAACAGCAGCCCAGCGGCGGAGGCAAGACGCATCAGGAAACGCTTGCCGAAACGTCTGGCATAATAGCCCGCGATCAGCATCGTCGGGATTTCGAGCCCGGCGGCGGTGCCCATCATCACTCCGGCCAGCTTCTCTGACAGATGCAGTTCATTAATGACATACAGCGGCATATTAATGATGTACAGACTGTTGATGCCCCACATTAATGTACAGACGCTGAACAGCAGCAGCGCATCGCGGCGGTTGGTGCGCGGCGCTTCCAGATGACCGACGTCGGCTTTTTTCTCTTTGCGCATACCCGGCAGGAACAACCACACCATCGCCCCGCAGATCACGAAGGCCAGCGCGGCGCAGAGATACATCACGGTAAAGCCGAATCCCATCGCCAGCGCGTAGGCCAGCGGCGGCCCGATAACCCACGCCAGAGAAACCTGGGCGCGCAGAATGGAGCTGAACATCACCGCTTCCCGGCCGGTCTTATCCGCATGCTCGCGGGCAAGGGCGAACATCTGCGGGTTGGCGGTGGAGCCGAAGCTGCTGAGGAAGACGCCGACGAAGAGCAGAATAAAGTAGTTGCGGTTCCAGGCAAACAGCAGGCAGGCCAGGACCCCTAACAGGCAGCAAAAGACGATCAGCCGTTTACGGTCGCCCTGACGATCCGAGCGGCCGGCGAGAAACTGACTCACCGCAATGCCGATGACCGCGCTGCCGGTAAAAAAGAAACCGACCATCGCCGGGCGCACATGCACTTCATTGCTCAAAAACAGACTCAGGGTCGGCGTTTGCAAGGCCCCGGCCATTCCGGTCAGGAAGGCGACGATCAGGAAGGCGGAAGAGGTGAAATCGAAGCCGCGTCGAGGGAGGGCGGCGCTACTGTTTTGCATGTGCGGTTATCTGTGATGGCTGGAGCTGCGGAGTTTACGCCGCCCGTCAGAAAATGAACAGTAGTATGGTATGAAAAATCAAAAAGCAGTTTCAAAATAGCATGTTCAGCAAAAGCTGACGCCGGGCTGAAAGTTGGCGTCTGGCTTCAGCAAAAATGTGCGGCATCTCTAATTTCTGTTATCAGGTTGCTAACAGATCTTGCGCGGTGGGTAAGAAAGGTACAGACTCATTGAAACGTTTCAGCGTCATCCGCCGTTTCTTTCGCAGCAAGATGACGCCTTTTTTCTCAAAGTAGCTGAAACGATTCAATTCAGCAGGAGAGGAGAACCATGTTCCAGTTATCTGTGCAGGATATTCATCCCGGTCAGCAGGCCGGTAATAAAGAAGAGGCGATTCGTCAGGTTGCTGCCGCGCTGGTCAGCGCGGGCAACGTGGCGGAAGGCTACGTTAACGGGATGCTGGCGCGCGAGCAGCAGACCTCCACCTTCCTCGGCAACGGTATTGCCATCCCGCACGGGACCACCGACACGCGCGATCGGGTGCTGAAAACCGGCGTTCAGGTTTATCAGTTTCCGCAGGGCGTGACCTGGGGAGAAGGGCAGACCGCGTACGTGGCGATCGGCATCGCCGCCAGCTCCGATGAACATCTGGGACTACTGCGTCAGCTGACCCACGTGCTTAGCGATGATTCCGTTGCGGAACAGCTTAAGTCAGCGACCACCGCGGAAGAGCTGCGCGCCCTGCTGATGGGTGAAAAGCAGAGCGAAGCGCTGAAACTGGATAATGAAACGCTGAGCCTCGATATTGCCGCCAGCGACCTGCTGACCTTACAGGCGCTGAACGCCGCGCGTCTGAAAGAGGCCGGCGCCGTCGACGCCGCCTTTGTCAGCCGCGCCATCAATGATAAACCGCTGAACCTCGGGCAGGGGATCTGGCTGAACGACAGCGCGGAAGGCAACCTGCGCAGCGCCATCGCGGTTAGCCGTGCCGCGAATGCCTTTACCGCCGATGAGCAGCCGGTATCGCTGCTGATCACCGTCGCGATGGCGGATGAACAGCCTACCGCGGTGCTGAACCGCCTGAGCAATCTGCTGATTGATAAAAAAGCTGACCGCCTGCTGAAGGCCGACGGCGCCACGCTGCTGGCGCTGCTGACCAGTGATGACGCCATCGCTGAAGACGTGCTCAGCGCCGAGTTTGTGGTGCGCAATGAGCACGGGCTGCATGCGCGTCCAGGCACTATGCTGGTGAATACCATTAAACAATTTTCCAGCGACATTACCGTCACCAATCTGGACGGTTCCGGCAAGCCGGCAAACGGTCGCAGCCTGATGAAAGTCGTGGCGCTGGGTGTGAAGAAAGGTCACCGTCTGCGCTTTACCGCGCAGGGTGAAGATGCGCAACAAGCGCTGGATGCGATTGGCGAAGCGATCGCCGCAGGCCTTGGGGAGGGCGCATAAATGAGCAGACGTGTAGCAACGATTACTTTAAACCCGGCCTATGATCTGGTGGGCTTCACTCCGGATATTGAACGCGGGGAAGTGAACCTGGTGCGGACCACCGGTCTGCATGCTGCCGGTAAAGGCATCAACGTCGCGAAGGTACTGAAAGATCTCGGTATCGACGTCACCGTCGGCGGTTTTCTCGGCAAAGATAACCAGGATGGTTTTCAGCAGCTGTTCAGCGAACTGGGTATTGCCAACCGCTTTCAGGTGGTGCAGGGCCGTACCCGTATCAACGTGAAGCTGACGGAAAAAGATGGCGAAGTCACTGACTTTAACTTCTCAGGTTTTGAAGTGACGGCCGCTGACTGGGAGCGTTTCGTCAACGATTCCCTGAGCTGGCTGGGTCAGTTCGACATGGTTTGCGTCAGCGGCAGCCTGCCGTCCGGCGTCAGCCCGGAAGCCTTTACCGACTGGATGGTTCGCCTGCGTAGCCAGTGCCCGTGCATCATTTTCGACAGCAGCCGCGAAGCGCTGGTTGCCGGTCTGAAAGCCGCGCCGTGGCTGGTGAAGCCGAATCGCCGCGAGCTGGAGATTTGGGCGGGTCGTAAGCTGCCGGAAATGAAAGACGTGATTGACGCCGCCCATGCGCTGCGCGAGCAGGGGATTGCCCACGTGGTTATCTCGCTGGGCGAAGAAGGCGCGCTGTGGGTTAACGCCTCTGGCGAATGGATTGCGAAACCGCCTTCAGTGGAGGTGGTCAGCACCGTCGGTGCCGGGGATTCAATGGTTGGCGGCCTGATTTACGGCCTGCTGATGCGTGAATCCAGCGAGCATACGCTGCGCCTGGCGACCGCCGTTGCCGCGCTGGCGGTCAGCCAGAGCAATGTTGGTATTACCGATCGTACCCAGTTGGCCGCCATGATGGCGCGTGTCGACTTAAAACCCTTTAATTGACAGCAGGAGAGGCATAATGAAAACGCTGCTGATTATTGATGCCGGACTCGGACAGGCGCGCGCCTATATGGCGAAAACCCTGCTGAGTACCGCAGCGCATCAAGCGCATCTTGAACTGACTGATAATCCGAACGATGCCGAACTGGCGATCGTGCTCGGTTCAGCCCTGCCGGCTGATAGCGCGCTGAATGGCAAACAGGTCTACCTCGGCGATATTAATCGCGCGGTTGCTCATCCTGAACTGTTTCTGAGCGAAGCAAAAGGTCATGCCGCGCCGTACGTGGCGCCGGTAACGGCCGCCGCCCCGGTTGCTACCGGCGGCGCCAAACGCATTGTGGCGGTGACCGCCTGTCCGACCGGGGTTGCGCACACCTTTATGGCGGCTGAAGCGATCGAAACCGAAGCCAAAAAACGCGGCTGGTGGGTGAAAGTGGAAACCCGCGGCTCGGTCGGCGCCGGAAACGCGATCACGCCGGAAGAAGTGGCGCAGGCGGATTTGGTCATTGTCGCCGCCGATATTGAGGTCGATCTGGCGAAATTTGCCGGTAAGCCGATGTACCGCACTACTACGGGCCTGGCGCTGAAGAAAACCGCGCAGGAGCTGGATAAAGCCGTCGCGGAAGCGAAACCGTATCAGCCTTCCGGGCAGAGCGGTCAGCAGGCCGATTCTGCTAAGAAAGAGGGCGGCGGCGCCTATCGTCACCTGCTGACCGGCGTTTCTTATATGCTGCCGATGGTGGTTGCCGGCGGGTTGTGTATCGCGCTGTCCTTCGCGTTTGGTATTAAAGCTTTTGAAGTGAAAGACACGCTGGCGGCCGCGCTGATGCAGATTGGCGGCGGCTCGGCCTTTGCTCTGATGGTGCCGGTGCTGGCGGGCTTTATTGCCTTCTCCATCGCTGACCGTCCGGGTCTGACCCCGGGCCTTATCGGCGGTATGCTGGCCGTCAGCGGCGGTTCCGGCTTTATCGGCGGGATTATCGCCGGTTTCCTGGCCGGTTATGTGGCTAAGTTGATCAGCACCAAATTAAAACTGCCGCCGAGCATGGAAGCGCTGAAACCGATTCTGATCATTCCGCTGGTTTCCAGCCTGATCGTTGGTCTGGCGATGATCTACCTGATCGGTAAACCGGTTGCCGCTATCCTCGAAGGCCTGACCCACTGGCTGCAAACTATGGGGACGGCGAACGCGGTGCTGCTGGGGGCAATCCTCGGGGCGATGATGTGTACCGATATGGGGGGACCGGTGAACAAAGCGGCGTATGCCTTCGGCGTCGGCCTGCTGAGTACCCAGACCTACGCACCGATGGCGGCGATTATGGCGGCCGGTATGGTGCCGCCGCTGGCAATGGGGATCGCCACGCTGGTCGCCCGTAATAAGTTCGATAAAGGTCAACGTGAAGGCGGTAAAGCGGCGCTGGTTCTGGGGCTGTGCTTTATCTCCGAAGGGGCAATTCCGTTCGCGGCCCGTGACCCGATGCGCGTCCTGCCCTGCTGTATCGTGGGCGGCGCGGTGACCGGGGCCATCTCGATGGCGGTGGGCGCGAAACTGATGGCGCCGCACGGCGGCCTGTTCGTCCTGCTGATTCCTGGCGCGATTACGCCAGTGCTGGGTTATCTGCTGGCGATTGTCGTCGGTACCCTGGTGGCCGGTCTCTCCTACGCGGTGGTGAAACGCCCGGAAGGGCAGACGGCAGAAAAAGCCGCCTGAGTCAGAGCGCGTTAAGCAAAAGGGCCGAATTATCGGCCCTTTTTTGATCTGCTGGTCAGCGATTCTGGATAATGGCCAGGCGGATTTACCCGCTGGCAAGCGGCGTCAGGCCGAGACGGCTTCGGTCTGCTGCGCCCGTAGCCAGGCAATTTCTTCCGCCCAGATATCCGGATTGATGGTTTCCAGAATCAGCGGAATACCGTCGAAGCGGCTGTCCTGCATGATCCAGCGGAAAGCATCGTGGCCGATATTACCCTCTCCCAGGCTGTGGTGGCGGTCAACGCGGCTGCCGAAGGCGCTTTTCGCATCGTTGAGATGCATACCGCGCAGGTACCTGAAGCCGACGATCCGCTCGAAATCGGCGAAGGTTTTCTCACACTCTTCGGCGCTGCGCAGATCGTACCCGGCGGCGAAGGCGTGGCAGGTATCAATGCACACCCCGACGCGGGATTTATCTTCCACCCCGTCGATGATGGCGGCGAGGTGTTCAAAGCGGAATCCGAGGTTGCTGCCCTGACCGGCGGTATTTTCGATCACCGCGGTGACGCCTTCGGTTTTGGCCAGCGCAATGTTAATCGACTCGGCGATCCGCGCCAGGCACTCCTCTTCCGGTATCTGCTGCAGGTGACTGCCCGGATGGAAATTCAGCAACGTCAGCCCGAGCTGCTGGCAGCGGCTCAGTTCATCAATAAAGGCGTCGCGGGATTTTTCCAGCGCTTCTTCTACCGGGTGGCCGAGGTTTATCAGGTAGCTGTCGTGCGGCAAGATTTGCCCGGGGGCAAAGTGATATTTTTCGCAGGCGGCTTTAAATTCAGCAATGGTCTCTTCGGTCAGCGGGGCGGCGCGCCATTGGCGTTGGTTCTTGGTGAACAGCGCGAAAGCGGTGGCCTTGATTTCGGCGGCGCGAATGGCGGCATTGGCCAGCCCGCCTGAGGCACTGACGTGCGCTCCAATGTATTTCATAAAAAACTCCAGTTAAGCCGCTGGGGGGAAAGTAATAATAGCGGCTTAACTGCAGAGTGACATCAACGAATGATGCCGTCAATCTGCTGCCGATCAGGCCAGCATGCTGTGAATCACCAGGTTGATGGCGCCGCCGCCGATAATCAGCCAGACGAACAACATCAGTGCCATCAGCAGCGGTTTGGCGCCGGCTTTTTTCAGCGCGCTGACGTGAGTGGTCAGTCCCAGCGCCGCCATCGCCATGGCCAGCAGCACGGTATCGAGCGTCACCAGCATGTCGACAACCGGTTCTGGCAGCAGGTGGAAAGAGTTGAATACCGCCACCAGAATGAACAGGATGGCAAACCACGGAATGGTGATTTTACTTTTTTGCCCCTGGCCTTCCGGCGCCAGCTGTTTTACCCGGGCGGCCATGAACAGCAGGAACGGCGCCAGCATCATCACACGCAGCATTTTCGCAATCACCGCGGCGTTCTCAGCATCCGGACTGATGGCGTGCCCGGCAGCGACCACCTGCGCGACTTCATGCATCGTCGACCCCATATAGATGCCATAGGCCTCCGGCGTGAACCAGTGCGCCAGCAGCGGATACATCGCCGGATAGAGGAAGATGGCCAGGGTACCGAAAATCACCACCGTTGCCACCGCGACGGTGACTTTACTGGCCTCCGCTTTCACCACCGGTTCGGTCGCCAGAATCGCCGCCGCGCCGCAGATGCTGCTGCCGGCGCCAATCAGCCAGCTGGTATGTTTGTCGAGACCGAAGACCTTCTGCCCAAGGTAGCAGGCGATGAAAAAGGTGCTGGTCAGCGTCAGAACGTCAATGGCGATCCCGCTGACGCCGACATCGGCAATCTGGGCGAATGTCAGGCGAAAGCCGTATAAAATAATGCCCAGGCGTAATAAGTGCTGCCTGGCAAAGATCACGCCGCCGTCGCACGGCTGCCAGATTTGCGGGTAAAGCGTATTTCCGATGACCATCCCAAATAAGATGGCCAGCGTCAGGGCGCTGAAGCCGGCGCCGGCAATCGCGGGAAAGCTACCCGCCCAGAGAGCTGCGCCGGTAAGCACGGCGGTCAGCGCCAGTCCTGGGATAAAATGCCACACCGTGCGATGTTTTGTCGGTAAAGTGAGTGCTGTCATAACCTTCTCCTTTGTCTGCGGAAAGGTTACGACCTGCTGGTCTAAATATAAAATTGATTATATATTTATAATTAATCGTAATAAGTGGTATACGAGCATTCCCGTGGTTCAGCGCGCGATTCACGGAGCGCGACGGGGTGTCGGCAAGCCACATTGGATATACAGGCAGGATGGGTTATGCATATCACGCTACGTCAGCTGGAAGTTTTTGCTGAAGTTCTCAAGAGCGGTTCCACCACTCAGGCGTCACAAATGCTGGCGCTTTCGCAATCTGCGGTCAGCGCGGCGTTGACCGATCTGGAAGGGCAGCTGGGGGTGCAGCTGTTTGACCGCGTCGGTAAACGGCTGGTCGTCAATGAGCACGGGCGTCTGCTTTATCCGCGGGCGCTGGCGCTGCTCGAACGGGCGGTGGAAATCGAACAGCTGTTTCACGGCGACAACGGCGCGATTCGCGTATCAGCCAGCAGTACCATCGGTAACTATATTCTGCCGGAAATTATCGCCCACTATCGCCGTGATTTCCCCGATCTGCCGCTGGAGCTGAGCGTGGGAAATAGCCAGGACGTAATCAATGCGGTGGCCGATCTGCGCGTGGACATCGGGCTGATCGAGGGGCCCTGTCACGCGGCGGATATCATTGCCGAACCGTGGCTGGAAGATGAGCTGGTGGTGTTTGCGGCGCCGGATTCGCCGCTGCTGGCGGGAGAGGTGACGCTGCAGCGGCTGGCGGAAGCGCCGTGGATCCTGCGTGAGCACGGCTCCGGCACGCGTGAAATCGTTGACTATCTGTTGCTCTCGCATTTGCCGGCGTTCCATCTTGGTATGGAGTTAGGCAATTCGGAGGCCATCAAACATGCCGTGCGCCACGGTCTTGGCATCAGCTGCCTCTCCCGTCGGGTCATCGCTGAACAGCTGGAGGTCGGCTCGCTGGTTGAGCTGGCGGTCCCGCTGCCCAATTTGACCCGCACCTTGTGGCGCATCCACCATCGACAGAAACATATTTCCAAGGCATTACAGCGCTTTCTGCACTACTGTCAGGTGTAAACACTGTAAATTCAACAGCCTGGTTGTCGCGAGCGGGCAGGGGATAAAGGCTGGCATTTCCGCGGATTAGTGCTTTACTAATAATCCATGCTCGATCATGAAGCTCTCTTATAACTTCGCATTTGTACCGGATGGAACCCGGATCGTCTGCTACAATCGCGCCTCGTTTTTTGGATGGATAGCATTTTCACATGGTTTCGGATACTAAAACCACAGAAGCGCCCGGCCTACGCCGTGAATTGAAGGCGCGCCACTTGACCATGATCGCGATTGGCGGTTCCATCGGTACAGGTCTTTTCGTTGCCTCTGGGGCGACAATTTCTCAGGCAGGCCCCGGCGGCGCGCTGCTTTCTTATATTCTGATCGGTCTGATGGTCTATTTCCTGATGACCAGCCTTGGCGAACTGGCGGCCTATATGCCGGTGTCCGGTTCCTTTGCTACCTACGGTCAGAACTATGTCGAGGAAGGCTTTGGCTTCGCGCTGGGCTGGAACTACTGGTACAACTGGGCGGTGACGATCGCCGTCGATCTGGTGGCATCGCAGCTGGTGATGAGCTACTGGTTCCCGGATACTCCCGGCTGGATCTGGAGCGCGCTGTTCCTCGGCATTATGTTCCTGCTGAACTGGATCTCGGTAAAAGGCTTTGGTGAAGCGGAATATTGGTTCTCGCTGATCAAAGTGGCCACCGTCATCATCTTTATTATTGTCGGCGTAATGATGATCGTCGGTATCTTTAAAGGCGCACAGCCTGCGGGCTGGAGCAACTGGGCCATTAATGATGCGCCGTTTGCCGGTGGCTTCTCGGCGATGATTGGCGTGGCGATGATCGTCGGCTTCTCGTTCCAGGGCACCGAGCTTATCGGTATCGCGGCGGGTGAATCCGAGAACCCGGAAAAGAATATTCCACGCGCGGTGCGCCAGGTGTTCTGGCGTATCCTGCTGTTCTATGTGTTCGCGATTTTGATCATCAGCCTGATCATTCCTTATACCGACCCAAGCCTGCTGCGTAACGATGTGAAAGATATTTCCGTCAGCCCGTTCACGCTGGTGTTCCAGCATGCTGGCCTGCTGTCGGCGGCGGCAATTATGAACGCGGTGATCCTGACGGCGGTGCTGTCGGCGGGTAACTCGGGGATGTATGCCTCAACGCGTATGCTCTATACTCTGGCCTGTGACGGGAAAGCGCCGCGTATCTTCTCGAAGCTGTCGAAAGGCGGCGTACCGCGGAATGCGCTGTATGCCACCACGGTGATTGCCGCGCTGTGCTTCCTGAGCTCGATGTTTGGTAACCAGACCGTGTACCTGTGGCTGCTCAATACCTCCGGGATGACCGGCTTTATCGCCTGGCTGGGGATTGCCATCAGTCATTATCGTTTCCGTCGCGGCTATGTGCTGCAGGGGAACGATCTGAACAATCTGCCGTATCGATCGGGGTTCTTCCCGCTGGGGCCGATTTTTGCCTTCGTACTGTGCCTGATTATTACCCTGGGCCAGAACTACGAAGCGTTCCTGAAAGATACCATCGACTGGGGCGGGGTAGCCGCAACCTATATCGGTATCCCGCTGTTCCTGGTGATCTGGTTTGGCTATAAGCTGGCAAAAGGCACCCGTTTCGTACGTTACAGCGAGATGAAATTCCCGCAGCGCTTTAAGCAGTAGCGTTATCGCCCGACCAATAAAGTCTCGTTAACCGTAATGCTGGTCACTTAAGGTGGCCAGCATTTTTTTATGGGCGATCGTCAGCTGACGTGATGCGGACAACGGTAGTTTGGGTGAACGCAGGTTTCTTCGCTCATGCTGTAAATATCCCGCAACGTACCACAACGATATGCCTGGCCCAAACCACCGTAAAAAAGAGGGCAGGCTCGCCTGCCAGAGGTGTTGAAAAGCTGGCTGAGCGGCATAAAAAAATCCGTAATCTCTGTGAGATTACGGATTCTTACCTGGCCGCAGGCGCGCTCAACCGATCTTTAACCGATCGACATTCCGCTTAAGCGGGGCTTTTTCATCACCGGCTGATCAGAAACTGTAGGTCAGGCCCACGGTATAACGGCGGCCATCCAGTACCGTATCGTAGGTATCGTAATCAATCTGCTTATCGAGAACGTTATACACCCCGGCGGAAACCAGCAGGTTTTTGTTGGCGTTGTAGCGCAAGCCGAGATCCACCTGAGTATAGGACGGGGTCCCCTTCGCCATGGAGGTACGGCTCAGATACTCGGAGGTTTTGCCGCGGAAGTTCAGGCGGCTCCAGAAACCGACGTCCGGCGTGGCCTGCCAGTCCAGAGTGGTGTTGAACATATTTTTCGGCATTTTGTTCAACGGCTTACCAGAGAACTGGCCGCTCTTCTGCTCTGACTGGGTATAGGTGTAGTTCGCCGTCCAGTTCAGGTCGCGGGTGATCTTCCAGCCGAAGGTCGATTCCACGCCGCGCATATTGGCTTTATCGACGTTGACGCGATCGCTGACGAAGTCATAGCTGGTATTACCGATGGTGCAGGCCGGGTCGGCCTTGCTCTCACAGCGACGTACTTCGGTGATCTTGTTTTTAAAGTCGGTGTTGAACAGCGTGACGCCGGCGTTCAGGTTGTCGTTGTTATCCCACAGCAGGGCAATCTCTTCGCTCAGGCTCTTTTCCGGCTTCAGATCGGGGTTGCCGACGATAATGCCGTCAAGGCGGCCGCCGCCGGTCACCTGGCCCCAGCTGGCGGAAGACTGACGCAGATCCGGCGCGCGGTAGCCCGCGGAAACGCCGCCTTTCAACGTCCACTGCTCGGCAAGATGCCAGACGCCGTAGCCGCGCGGCGTCCAGTTGGTGCCGTAGTTTTCGTCTTTATCCATGCGCAGACCGCCGGTCAGCGTAAAGCTTTCGGTCATGGCCCACTCATCTTCAGCAAACAGCGCCCAGCTCCAGCGGGTCAGTTTGCTCAGGCCGTCGGCGGCCTCCAGCTGGTTACCTTTATCGCTCAGTTTCTCATAACGATACTGTCCGCCCAGCGTCAGGGTGTGATCGCCAAGGAAGACCTGGTTCTGGTTGTTAAAGGTCGTATTGTACGATTTCATCTTACGCCCGGGGTTGTTGGTCTCTTCCTGCTGGGCGTAGCTGGTGGTGTTGAAGTCGTCGTAATAACCGCTATGGGTCAGAGAATAGGTGGTGTGTTCATAGCGGGATTCGCTTTTGCTATTGGGCGTACAGACATTGCCGCGGCAGCTCTCCTCAGCCATTGACATCCCCGGGGTGCTGTTGCGGTCCTGCAGTTCACGCGCGTAATCGAAATCGAAGTCGTTTTGGTCATCGGGGGTGAAGTTCAGCGTCACGCCGCCGTTGCGCATTTTCTGCTCGTTGAAGCCGTTTTCGATTTTATCTTCCGCTCGGCGTGAGAGCAGACCCGTCACTTTTGCCCCCAGCAGGCCGTCAATCAGCGGGCCGGAAGCGTAGACGTTGGTCTGGAACAGGTCGCCGGAATCGTTGTTTTCCTGGAAAGTCGCGTCGCCATGCAGCGACCCTGTCCAGGCTTTGGTATTGGACACTTTTTTGGTAATGATGTTAATCACGCCGCCCATGGCATCGGAGCCATAGAGCGAAGACATCGGCCCGCGGATGACTTCGATGCGCTCGATGGACTCCAGCGGCGGCAGCCAGCCCTGTTCGATCCCGGAGTTATCGCTGTTCGGGCGGGTGCTGCGGGTGCTGACGCGCTTACCGTTGACGAGGAACAGGGTGTACTGGGAGGACATGCCGCGGATGCTGATATCGCTGCTGCTGCCGCCGCCCGTGACCACCACGCCGGGGACATCTTTCAGCGCGTCGGTGACGTCGCGGTAGGCCTTATCTTCAATCTGCTGTTTGCTGATAACAGAGATAGAGGCGGGCGCATTCTGAATTTTCTGCTCAAAGCCCGTAGCCGTAATGACCATCGTTTCATCGGCTGCGTGAACAAGCTGCGGAGTCGCGGCTGCGCATATGGCGGCGGCAAGTACCTTAATGCGAGGTATAGTCATTTTTACATTCCATTTCAAATGAATAAATCTCCATCGGGCTAACCCTGAGAACCGTATTTATTTGTCTTGTAAGAACTCTGAATGATGGAGAGAAGAAGGAGGGATTGTACAAAAAAATGTTATTTTGTAAACATTAATGATAATTGAAATCATTTGTATTTACTTGGCGAGAGATTAAATGAGCCTAAATTCAAAAAGATAGGGAGATGTAAAGATGGAGGGACTCAGCCCTCCTGTTTCATTTGATGAGGTGTCTGGCGTGAAAACGCAGATGGTCTTCGATAAAGGAGGCGATGAAATAGTAGCTGTGATCGTAGCCGGGCTGAATTCTCAGGGTTAACGGCCAGTCTTTTTGCCGGGCGACCTCGGCGAGGACCGCCGGCTGCAGCTGCAGGGCGAGGAAGGTGTCGTTATCGCCTTGATCGATCAGGGTGGGGATGGCGTCGGTCCCCTGGCTGGCCTGCATTAATGCGCAGCTATCCCACGCCTGCCATGTCGACTCATCGGCGCCCAGATAGGCGCTGAACGCTTTCTGCCCCCATGGCACCTGCGCGGGATTCACGATGGGCGCGAAGGCCGATACGCTGACGAAACGGCCCGGGTTTTTCAACGCCATGATCAGCGCGCCGTGTCCGCCCATGGAGTGGCCGCTGATAGCGCAGCGCTCACCGACGTTAAACTGGCTGCCAATAAGCTGCGGGAGTTCATCGCGAAGATAGTCATACATCCGGTAGTGTGCGGACCACGGCGCCTGGGTGGCGTTAAGATAGAACCCGGCGCCTTTACCCAGGTCGTAACCGGCGTCATCGGCGACGCTATCGCCGCGCGGGCTGGTATCCGGCATCACCAGCGCAATGCCCAGCTCTGCGGCAATGCGCTGTGCGCCGGCCTTGGTGGTAAAATTTTCATCGTTGCAGGTCAACCCTGATAGCCAGTAGAGAACCGGCGGCGGAGTGTCTGTGCGCAACGGCGGTAAAAAGATGCTGAACGTCATTGAACAGTTCAGGGTACTGGAGTCGTGTCGCCAGCGTTGCTGCCGACCTTCGTAACAGCGATGCTCTTCAAGCAATTCCATGCCGGGCTCCTCAGGAAGATAAGTGCACGTAATAAGCCATAATACAGATATTTCATGCGCCCGTGAGCAACTTTCACTTTCTCCTTTGATGAACCTATTGCATCATTAATGCAACTTTTAGCCAACATGCCGGCTGCTGCCATGTGAGGCGAGATGGCGTTCAGCCACGGTAGTGTATAAGGCGTGGCGATGGGCGGCGTTGCATCATTGATAAGCGGTACGCGGAAGCCGTCGCGAGATATCAATAGCTAACGCAAATTTCAACAATTATCGTTTCGGCTACTGGATTATGTGCGCCACCTCACGCACAATGAATGCAAACTTTGCCCGCAGAAGAGCAAAGAGCGCCACACCTGCAGGAGAACCTAAATGTCAGCACTGAGTAAAGAAGCCATACTCGTTCATGAAGCGCTGGTCGCTCGTGGGCTGGAGACGCCGCTGCGTCCGCCAGTACAAGAAATTGATAATGAAACTCGCAAGCGTCTGATTGCCGGACACATGACCGAGATTATGCAACTGCTGAATCTTGATCTATCTGATGACAGCCTGATGGAAACGCCGCATCGTATCGCCAAAATGTATGTCGACGAGATCTTTTCCGGGCTGGATTACGCCAGGTTCCCAAAAATCACCGTTATCGAAAACAAGATGCAGGTGGATGAAATGGTGACCGTGCGTGATATCACGCTGACCAGCACCTGCGAACACCACTTTGTCACCATCGATGGTAAGGCGACGGTGGCCTATATTCCGAAAGATTCGGTGATTGGCCTGTCGAAAATCAACCGCATCGTGCAGTTCTTCTCCCAGCGCCCGCAGGTGCAGGAGCGACTGACGCAGCAGATTTTAACCGCGCTGCAGACGCTGCTGGGTACCAGCAACGTGGCGGTGTCCATTGATGCGGTGCATTACTGCGTGAAGGCGCGCGGCATCCGTGACGCCACCAGTGCGACCACCACCACCTCATTGGGCGGCTTGTTTAAATCCAGTCAGAATACCCGCCAGGAGTTCCTGCGCGCCGTCCGTCACCACAACTAAAAACGGAGCAGGTTACATGGAGCGAAATGTCACGCTGGACTTTGTCCGCGGCGTTGCTATCCTCGGTATCCTGCTAGTGAATATCAGCGCCTTCGGCTTGCCGAAGGCCGCTTATCTCAACCCGGCATGGGCCGGGAGCTTTACTCTCAGCGACGCCTGGACCTGGGCGATTCTCGATCTGCTGGCGCAGGTCAAATTTCTCACGCTATTTGCCTTGCTGTTTGGCGCCGGGCTTCAGCTCCTGCTGCCGCGCGGCAAGCGCTGGATCCAGTCGCGTCTGACGCTGCTGGCGCTGCTGGGCTTTATTCACGGCCTGTTTTTCTGGGATGGCGATATTCTGCTGGCCTATGCATTAGTCGGTCTGGTGGCCTGGCGGATGGTGCGCGATGCGCATCACATCAAATCGCTGTTTAATACCGGCGTCATCCTGTATGTCATCGGCGTGGCGGTGCTGGTGCTGCTGGGGGTGATTTCCGGCGGGGCGCCGAACCGTTCGTGGGTCCCTGATGTCGCCAGCTTACAGTATGAGCAATACTGGAAGCTGAACGGCGGTATGGAGGCCGTGAGCAATCGCGCCGATATGTTATCCGCTAACCTGCTGGCGCTCGGCGCGCAGTACGGCTGGCAGCTGGCGGGGATGATGCTGATGGGCGCGGCCCTGATGCGCAGCGGCTGGTTAAAAGGGCAGTTCAGCCTTAGCCATTATCGGCGTACCGGTGCGCTGCTGATTGTCGGCGGAATGGCGGTCAACCTGCCGGCGATTCTGGCGCAGTGGCATCTCGCCTGGGACCCGCGCTGGTGTGCTTTCCTGTTACAGGCGCCGCGCGAGCTGGGTGCGCCGCTACAAACGATTGGCTACGCCTCGCTGGCGTGGGGCTTCTGGCCACAGCTGTGCAGACTGCGGCTGGTGGGCGCGATTGCCTGCGTCGGGCGGATGGCGTTAACCAACTACCTGCTACAGACCCTCATTTGCACCACGATTTTCTACCGTTTCGGCCTGTTTATGAAGTTTGACCGCCTGCAGCTGTTAGCCTTCGTCATCCCGGTCTGGGCGGTCAATCTCATCTTTTCCTGGTTCTGGCTGCGCCATTTCCGCCAGGGGCCGGTTGAATGGCTATGGCGTCAGTTAACCCTGCGTGCGTCAGGGACCTCATTGAAAAACACATCCAGATAACGATCTTGATCACAATCGTTAACAAAATGAATGTAACCGTTTCCAGGCTTGTGACATCACTCACGTAGCATGCCCCGCGTCGCTGCCAGAATAGCCTCCTTGCTGAACACAGGAGGTGGGTGTGACGTATTGCAATTCTCTTAAGGTCGGTGAGCATGATCACCATTCGTGATGTCGCCCGTCAGGCGGGCGTTTCCGTCGCTACCGTTTCGCGGGTGCTTAACAACAGTGCACTGGTGAGCCCGGATACGCGGGAAAATGTAATGAAAGCGGTAGCGCAGCTGGGCTACCGGCCGAATGCCAATGCGCAGGCGCTGGCGACGCAGGTCAGCGACACGATTGGCGTGGTGGTGATGGATGTGTCGGATGCCTTCTTCGGCGCGCTGGTCAAAGCGGTCGATACCGTCGCCCAGCAGCACCAGAAGTATGTGCTGATCGGCAACAGCTATCATGAGGCGGAAAAAGAGCGTAACGCCATTGAAGTGCTGATTCGCCAGCGCTGCTCGGCGCTGATTGTCCATTCCAAGGCGCTAAGCGATGAGGAACTGGGCGATTTTATGCAGCATATTCCCGGGATGGTGCTGATTAATCGCATCGTACCGGGCTACGCCCATCGCTGCGTGGGGCTGGATAACGTCAGCGGCGCGCTGATGGCGACGCGCATGCTGCTCAATCATGGTCACCAGCGCATCGGCTATCTCTCTTCTAATCACGGTATTGAAGATGACGACCTGCGCCGGGAAGGGTGGTTCAAAGCGTTACAGGAACACGGCATTATGGCCCCGGATAGCTGGGTCGGTTGCGGATCGCCGGATATGCAGGGAGGGGAGGCGGCCATGGTCGAGCTGCTGGGGCGTAACCTGGGCCTGACCGCCGTTTTCGCCTATAACGACAGTATGGCGGCAGGGGCGCTGACAACGCTGAAAGATAACGGCATTGTCGTCCCGCAGCATCTTTCCCTGATTGGCTTTGATGATATCCCGATTGCCCGTTACACCGACCCGCAGCTAACGACGGTGCGCTATCCGGTTATGTCGATGGCGAAACTGGCGACGGAGCTGGCCCTGCTGGGGGCGGCGGGCAAGCTGGATAGCGATGCGCGCCACTGCTTTATGCCGACGCTGGTGCGTCGTCATTCGGTGATGCAGCGGCAAATTGCGGGGCCGATCACTAACTGATTATGCGCTCTATGTAACCGCTTTCAATCTGTGAGTAAATTCACAGTATATTAACATTCAACTGATTATGATGGCCTCGTTTACCAGTCTGAACCACTATGTCACGGTGATTAATCACTTTTAGCGTAGGAACAAGGCGCTAAACGCTTAATAAAGTCGTATTTCTGGAGCGTTACCCTACACGGAAGACAGAACTTACAGTCGTGAACGTTGTTGTGCGGTAACTTTAATGTAACAAATCCCCGCCAGCTATTTTCACACCAACGGCCCTACATAATAAAACCGGAGATTCCATGAATAAGAAGGTGTTAACCCTGTCTGCTGTTATGGCTAGCATGTTATTTGGCGCCGCGGCACACGCAGCTGATACCCGCATCGGCGTAACCATTTATAAATATGACGACAACTTTATGTCGGTGGTGCGCAAGGCAATCGAGAAAGACGGTAAATCGGCGCCGGACGTCCAGCTGCTGATGAATGACTCACAGAACGACCAGTCTAAACAGAACGATCAGATTGACGTTCTGCTGGCTAAAGGGGTGAAAGCACTGGCGATCAACCTGGTTGACCCGGCAGCAGCGGGTACCGTTATTGATAAAGCGCGCGGCCAGAACGTACCGGTGGTGTTCTTTAACAAAGAGCCTTCCCGCAAAGCGCTGGACAGCTATGACAAAGCTTATTATGTCGGTACCGACTCCAAAGAGTCCGGGATTATTCAGGGCGACCTGATCGCGAAACACTGGAAAGCTAACGCCGGCTGGGATCTGAATAAAGATGGTCAGATTCAGTATGTGCTGCTGAAAGGCGAACCGGGCCACCCGGACGCTGAAGCGCGTACCACCTACGTTATCAAAGAGCTGAATGACAAAGGTCTGAAGACTCAGCAGCTGCAGCTGGACACCGCTATGTGGGATACCGCTCAGGCGAAAGATAAGATGGATGCGTGGCTGTCCGGACCGAACGCCAACAAAATTGAAGTTGTCATTGCTAACAACGATGCGATGGCGATGGGCGCAGTTGAAGCGCTGAAGGCCCACAATAAGAGCAGCATTCCGGTATTTGGCGTCGACGCCCTGCCTGAAGCGCTGGCGCTGGTTAAATCCGGTGCGATGGCCGGCACCGTGCTGAACGATGCTAACAACCAGGCGAAAGCCACTTTCGATCTGGCGAAAAACCTGGCAGAAGGTAAAGAAGCGGCCGCAGGCACAAACTGGAAGATTGATAATAAAATCGTCCGCGTGCCTTATGTTGGCGTAGATAAAGACAATCTCAGCCAGTTTATCGGTAAATAATTATTGAGTTACGGGCGGGGGGATGATACCCGTAATTATTTCGGGTTGCTGAAAGCTACCGCTGATGCAATCTGAAATATAATGCGTAGCCCCGCCCGATTATTCCTGATACAGAACCAGACTCTGGCCGTGCGTTTATTCGCCGGGCGGGGTGTGCATGAACGCAGCCAGGTATAACTATGGTCAGCAATAATAGCGAACGGTCAGGCGAATTCTTGTTGGAAATGAGCAATATCAACAAGTCGTTTCCTGGCGTCAAGGCACTCGATAATGTCAATCTGAAAGTCCGTCCTCATTCTATTCATGCATTAATGGGAGAGAACGGCGCGGGTAAATCAACATTATTAAAATGTCTTTTTGGGATCTATCAAAAGGATTCCGGTAGTATTCTTTTCCAGGGACAAGAGATCGATTTCCATTCCGCGAAAGAAGCGTTGGAAAACGGTATTTCAATGGTTCATCAGGAGTTAAACCTGGTATTGCAACGTTCGGTGATGGACAACATGTGGCTGGGGCGTTACCCCACCAAAGGCATGTTTGTCGATCAGGATAAAATGTATCGCGATACCAAAGGCATCTTTGACGAACTGGATATTGATATCGATCCGCGGGCGCGCGTTGGCACCCTGTCAGTTTCACAAATGCAGATGATTGAAATCGCTAAGGCATTTTCCTATGACGCGAAAATCGTCATTATGGATGAGCCCACTTCGTCATTGACGGAAAAAGAGGTCAATCACCTGTTTAAGATTATCCGTAAGCTGAAAGAGCGCGGCTGCGGTATTGTCTATATCTCACATAAGATGGAAGAAATTTTCCAGCTGTGCGATGAAATTACCATTCTGCGCGATGGTCAGTGGATTGCCACCCAGCCGCTGGAAGGGCTGGATATGGACAAGATCATCTCGATGATGGTTGGCCGTTCGCTGAACCAGCGCTTCCCGGATCGGCAAAACAAACCGGGTGAAGTGATTCTTGAGGTTCGCAACCTGACTTCACTGCGTCAGCCGTCGATTCGCGATGTCTCTTTCGATCTGCACAAGGGCGAAATTCTCGGGATCGCCGGGCTGATGGGGGCGAAGCGTACCGATATCGTTGAGACGATTTTCGGCATCCGCGAAAAATCAGGCGGCACAATCACGCTGCATGGCAAGAAGATTAATAATCATAGCGCCAATGAAGCGATTAACCATGGTTTTGCCTTAGTCACCGAAGAACGACGTTCTACCGGGATTTATGCCTATCTGGATATCGGCTTTAACTCGCTGATCTCCAATATTAAGAAATATAAGAACAGGGTTGGCTTGTTAGATAACTCACGTATGAAAAGCGATACCCAATGGGTGATTGACTCGATGCGCGTGAAAACGCCAGGGCAGCATACGCAAATTGGTTCGTTGTCCGGTGGTAACCAGCAGAAGGTGATTATCGGGCGCTGGTTATTAACCCAGCCGGAGATACTGATGCTTGATGAACCGACGCGCGGGATTGACGTCGGCGCGAAGTTCGAAATCTATCAGCTGATTGCCGAGCTGGCTAAGAAAAATAAAGGAATCATCATTATCTCCTCCGAGATGCCGGAGCTGCTGGGTATTACCGACCGTATTCTGGTAATGAGCAATGGTCTTGTCGCCGGAATTGTTGAGACAAAAACTACTACGCAAAACGAAATTTTACGTCTTGCGTCGTTGCATCTTTAAGAGCAGGGGCTTCTCATGAGTGTGTTAAATAAAAAAAGCTTTCTCACTTACCTGAAAGAAGGTGGGATTTACGTCGTTCTTTTGGTTTTGCTGGCCATTATTATTTTCCAGGACCCCACGTTCTTAAGTCTGCTGAACTTGAGTAACATCCTGACCCAGTCTTCGGTACGTATTATTATCGCCCTCGGCGTGGCCGGGCTGATTGTGACCCAGGGTACCGACCTGTCGGCCGGCCGCCAGGTCGGGCTGGCGGCGGTTATCGCCGCCACTATGCTCCAGGCGGTCGATAACGCCAACAAGGTGTTCCCGGATATGGCCACGATGCCGATTCCGCTGGTGATCCTGCTGGTCTGTGCCATTGGCGCGGTGATTGGTCTGATTAACGGCATCATCATTGCTTATCTGAATGTGACGCCGTTTATTACCACCCTCGGTACGATGATCATCGTCTATGGGATCAACTCCCTGTACTACGATTTTGTCGGAGCGTCGCCGATTTCAGGCTTTGACAGCCACTTCTCTCAGTTTGCCCAAGGGTTTGTGGCGCTGGGAACTTTCCGCCTGTCGTACATTACTTTCTATGCGCTGATTGCGGTGTTCTTCGTGTGGATCCTGTGGAATAAAACCCGTTTTGGCAAAAACATTTTTGCCATCGGCGGCAACCCGGAAGCGGCGAAGGTTTCTGGCGTTAACGTGGCGCTTAACCTGCTGATGATTTATGCCCTGTCCGGCGTGTTCTATGCCTTCGGTGGCCTGCTGGAAGCCGGGCGTATCGGTTCTGCGACCAACAACCTCGGTTTTATGTATGAGCTGGACGCGATTGCGGCCTGCGTCGTCGGCGGCGTATCGTTCAGCGGCGGGGTGGGTACGGTGCTGGGGGTGGTGACCGGGGTTATCATCTTTACCGTCATCAACTATGGTCTGACCTATATCGGCGTAAACCCTTACTGGCAGTATATTATTAAAGGGGCGATTATTATCTTCGCCGTGGCGCTGGATTCCCTGAAATACGCGCGTAAGAAATAATATTCCGCTGTCATCCGGCCCGCGCAGATCGCGCGGGCTTTTTTTATGTTTCGCAATGGGGGCGATTTCTGTGTTACGCGCCTCTTCGCTAAACGTTTTATCGCGAAAGATGGCGCTGCGGGGGAACGAGCGGCGACGCCGTCGACACGGGCTGCATCGAGGAACGGCCGTTCTCTATGGCCTGTCACTTCTCTTTTTGCAATTCCAGCAGCTGCTCCGGCGTTACCGCTGGGTAGGACTGCGCCCCCTCCGGGACCGCCTGCAAGGTCGGAATGGGAATCAGCGGCCCTAAAAAACGCGGCTCACGTTTGAACACATACAGATCGGCCAGCGCGCCAAAACGGGCGCCGAACTCACGTAAGCGCACATTCCACATATCTTTCGGCGAAGGCACCGCATAGCACTGCGCCTGAATCCCCATATGCAGGGCGATAAACAGCGCCCGCTCGCAGTGGAAGCGCTGGGTGATGATAATAAAGTCGTTGGTATCGAAAACTTTACGCGTCCGCACAATGGAATCGAGGGTGCGGAAACCCGCGTAATCGAGCACGATATCTGCCGGATCGACGCCGCCTTTAATCAAATCACGGCGCATGGTCATCGGCTCATTGTAGCTTTGCAGCGCATTATCGCCGCTCAGCAGCAGATAGTTCACCTTCCCGCTATTGTAGGCGTTCAGCGCGCCCTGAATGCGGTAGCGGTAATATTGATTGATGACCCCGGTGCGATAATACTTGGCGGTACCGAGCACGACCCCAACCTGGCGGTAGGGCAGATCCTGCAGCTCGTCGTAAATATAGGGGGCTGTTTTCCAGCTCATCCAACGGTCAAGACCCAGCACGGTCAACAGCAGCAGGCCGAACAGGACTAACAGGCTGTATAACACACGCTTTAACATTCACCTGACTCAATGTGGACAATGGAGCTATCAGGCTACTTTACCCGCCGGGCAAGAGCAAGAAACCATCGTTTAATTGCGGGGATTTTCAACAATGCGGGCCAGCAGACCCGCATGGCAGGATGCTTAAGCGAGCAGAATGCGGTCAATGCTGTGACAGCCTAACGCTTTCAGCGTGGCGGCGGTCGCATCCCACTGAATCAGCGGCGCATCGGCTTTCTCGGCAAGAATAGCGCGCTGAATATCCGGATAATCATATCCATTGAGACTCAGCAGGTTCAGCGCCCCCTGCAGCGGCGGCAGGGTGGGGTTAAAGGCGGCATTTTCCGCATAGCTGCCGGCGAAAATCGTCCCGTCTTTCAGCTCCAGCGCCACGCCGGAAGGGGCGTTGCTGTAGGGCATATGGCAGCGGTTGGCCGCCTGAATAGCCGCCTGGGTCAGCGCATCGCCGGTCAGCGGAAAACCATGGTCCTGCTCATCCATCAGCAGCGTTTTGATCGCCAGATCCTTCGGGCCGAAAGCATCCGGCAGGTAGTGCTGTAGGGAGTGCGCCTCGCGGCCCGGCAGATGGATACGCAGGACCTGGCTGCTGTTCAGCTCATTCATAAACTGACGGCAGTGGCCGCAGGGGGTGTAGTTGACGGTGATCGCCAGCAGGGACTTTTCGCCGCGCAGCCAGGCATGGCTGATGGCACTCTGTTCCGCGTGGACGGTTTGCTGCATGGTTGCGCCGGGGAATTCCATGTTACCGCCGAAATACCAGCTGCCGCTGATCCCGCGGGCGATGGCGCCAACGTTAAAATGGGAGAGGTCGGCGCGCGCGCAGGCCGCGGCGAGCGGCAGCAGCGCAAAGGCCAGCGCGTCTTCGTCCAGCCCTGTGGCGTTGCGCAGCGCTGTGACCTGCCCGGCATCCAGCAGTGCTGGAAAATGCGGGTCGGTCAGCATCGGGGCGATGGCCGCTTGCAGGTCTGCCGCCAGGAGAGGAAGAGCAGCTTGAAAACGTGGGTGCATGGCGTTGCCTCATAACAATGTAATGGGAATCTAGTGTACGGGCGGTGATGGCTCGTATATGTGATTAATATCTCATTGTTTATGCAACTTTGTTATGTTGCACTGATAAATGTGATTTGAATCACATTTATCCGACTATCGCCAGCACCAGCGGAAACAAAAAGGGGGCGATCAGCGAAGTAATAATCCCGCAGAGCACCAGCGCCAGCGAGCTGAACGCCCCTTCCTGATAATCCAGCTCCGCACAGCGGGCGGTGCCCAGCGCATGCGATGCGGTACCCATCGACAGCCCGCGCGCGGCTTTGGTGCGGATACGCATCAGGTTAAGCAGCGTATGGCCGAATACCGCCCCGAGAATACCCACGAAAATCACGCACACCGCGCTGATCGCCGGAATACCGCCAATGCTGCCGCTGACCGCCATCGCAATGGGCGTGGTGACCGATTTTGGCATAATCGACGCGGCGATTTGCGGCGTCGCCCCCATCAGCAGAGCAACGCTGGTTCCGGTAATCATGGCCACGACGCTGCCGATAAAGCAGATCGTAATGATCGATTTCCAGCGGGCGCGGATTTGGTGCAACTGTTCGTATAAGGGAAAGGCCAGCGCCACGACCGCCGGCTGAAGCAGGTCGTTGAGAATTTTGCTGCCCTGAAAATAGCGATCGTAGGAGATTCCGCTGATGAGCAAAAAGGGGATGATTACCACCATCGCCACCAGCAGCGGGTTGAGCAGCGGGAATTTAAACCGCGCGGCCAGCTTACGGGCGAGGAAAAAAACGATTAGCGTCAGCGGCAAAGACCACCAGATTTCATGCATCATCTTTGATGTCCTCTTTTTGTCCGATCACTTTACGTTCGCCGTGGACCAGGTGCGAGCTCCAGCTCACCACCAAAAAAACCACCAGTGTACTGATGGCGCAGGAGATCGCCACCGGGCCCAGCTGCGCGCGCAGCAAATCCCAGTATTGCATGACGCCCACGCCGATGGGCACGAACAGCAGCGCCATGTAACGAATCAGCACGTTACAGCCGGGGTTGACCCATTTCGGCGGCATAATCTGCAGCGCCAGCAGAACGAACAAAATCAGCATCCCGATAATGCTGCCGGGGATAGTCATCGGCAGCAGGGAGGCAATAAAAATCCCGGCGTATAAACAGGCATAGATCAGGACAAAAGCCCGTAGATACTGCCAGATAATATTCAGCGATTTACTCATGGTAATAACCCTTGATGAACCGAATTCATCATACAATTAAACCTTGAAATGTGCTACCGATCACATCATGAATTCTACGCATACCTGGAATAGAGCGACGGAACTGGAACACCCGCAGGCGCGGTAGATAATGTGTTCCCTGCGCGCGTTGTCGACCATCAGATTGGACCAGCTATGATAAAAGCATAGAGATCATCTTACGGCTTTGCAGCAGGTTTCCGCTTTCAACCGTCGGCAGGCTATTGAAATGATAGACAGCACGGTGAGCCGACCGGCAAGACGATGGCCTGATCTCTCGCTAAAGCCCCTTTTAACCCGCAGGCAGAGGCGTTAACATAGCGCCTCTTTTTTTCCCGGATAACGATATGCGTGTTTTACTGGCGCCGATGGAAGGCGTGCTCGATTCGCTGGTGCGCGAGCTGCTGACCGAAGTGAATGATTACGATCTGTGCATCACCGAGTTTTTACGCGTGGTGGATCAGCTGCTGCCGGTAAAATCGTTCTACAGGCTCTGCCCGGAGCTTCATCACCATAGCCGGACGCCTTCCGGTACGCGCGTGCGGGTGCAACTGCTCGGCCAGTACCCGCAGTGGCTGGCGGAAAACGCCGCGCGGGCGGTAGAGCTGGGCTCCTGGGGCGTCGATCTTAACTGCGGCTGTCCGTCAAAGCTGGTTAACGGCAGCGGCGGCGGGGCGACGTTGCTCAAAGACCCGGAGCTGATTTATCGTGGCGCCAGGGCGATGCGCGAAGCGGTACCCGCCCATCTGCCGGTGACGGTCAAAATCCGTCTGGGCTGGGACAGCGGGGCGCGTCGGTTTGAAATTGCTGATGCGGTGCAGCAGGCCGGAGCGACGGAGCTCGTCGTGCATGGGCGTACCAAAGAAGATGCGTATAAAGCGGAACGCATCAACTGGGCGGCAATTGGTGAAATCCGCCAGCGGCTGTCGATTCCGGTGATTGCCAACGGTGAAATCTGGGACTGGCAAAGCGCGCAGGATTGCCTGGCGGCCACCGGCTGCGACTCGGTGATGATTGGCCGCGGCGCGCTTAACGTGCCGAATTTAAGCCGGGTGATAAAATACAACGAGCCGCGCATGCCGTGGCCGCAGGTCGTTGCGCTGCTGCAAAAATATACCCGTCTGGAAAAACAGGGCGATACCGGACTGTACCATGTGGCACGAATCAAACAGTGGCTCAGCTATTTGCGTAAAGAATATCATGAAGCGCTGGTGGTATTTAATGAAATCCGCACCTTGAAAACCTCCGCGGACATTGCCGCCGCTATTGCCCGCTATTAGGGAAAGATTGTTAATCCGCTCACACTTTATTACTCCGGGAGCGTCTGCTGATGGGCATTTCTGTCGCTGAGTGATATTGTGGGGGTTCTTATATTCAGGGTTGCTACTGATTACAGGCAAAACCTAAGCACTTCCGTCATTCGTGGCGGGAGTGCTTAGGTTTTTTTTTGCCTTTTATTTTTGAGGGGTTAAATGACGATTTAAAACAATAAGTTATGCTAAGGTCGGTTGCATTAATAAAGCAGTTGGATGACTGACGGGCAGCTATTGCAAAAATAAAAATGAAGACTAAAAACGGGCGGTTTTATTGCCTGGGGCCAGCTATTACCTTTACGCAGTCACAATGGATATCTTTATGCACAACAAGAAAATAAATCATCTCCTGTTGCTGGTGACATTTTCGCTGTTAGTTCCCGGCGCTTTCGCTGCGGAAACGGAAAAATGGAACGGTACGGTATTAGGTTTTGAAAAACCGCAACAAGGATTGCTTGGCGATATGCTGGGAATTCGCCCGATCCTCGAAGATAACGGGTTTAATTATAATCTCGGTTATCTCAATGAAATGGGCTACAACGCCGGCGGCGGCTATAACCATGATAAACATCTGGCCTATATTGACCAGTTTGCTTTGACCTTTAACCAGGATCTGGAACGCTGGACCGGGATCCCGGACGCACGGATTGAAGGCAATATCGTTAACCGCAACCATAACGATGATCTGACCACCCGGCGGTTGCAGGATCCGCGCGTCAACTTTAACGATTTGACCCAGGAGAGCTGGGGAGGGCAGTCCATTACCCGTCTCGGCTGGCTGACCTTTGCCCGCAGCTTCGATGACCGCCGTCTGACCTGGCGTATCGGGATGATGAATAAGGTCCAGACCTTCGATCAGATTATCCCCTGCGATTTCCAGATGCTTTCACAGTGCGGCGGTAAGTCCGCCAATTCGCTGACCTGGAATAACTGGAATGTGCATACGTGGGGGACGACCGTTGAATATAAACTGACCCCCACGCTGACGCTGAAAGGCGGGGTTATGGAGCAGAATCCGCAGGCCTCATCCCGCAGCCATGCGTGGAGCTGGTCGACAAAAGGCAGTAAAGGCATTCTGCTGCCGGTCGAGATCGAAGCGCGACCGACGATCGGCGGGCTGCCCGGCGCCTGGAACCTGGGGGTACTCTTTACCAATGCGCCGCAGAGCGATCTTTATACGGGAAAATCCGGCGGTCCTGGGGCCAGCGACCCGCAGGGATATGCCCAGCATAACCGCACCTGGTTTCTGTACAGCGGGATGAATCAGCAGATCACCCGTCATGCCGACGATGCGAACCGGGGCATGAGCGTCTCGCTGAGCGGCAGCTATAGCGATCGGCGCAGCAACTACATCCATACCGCCGTGGCCGCATCAATGCGCTATCGCGGCCTGTTCGACGCCCGCCCGCAAGACTGGCTGGGTTTTGGCCTGACCTGGATGGATATGAGCAGCCACTACGCGCGTAACCAACAGTATATGAACGAGATGAGCGGGGCGACGGACTACTCTGCGGCGAACTACCAGCCGGTGGCCGGCCATTCGCTGAATGCGGAACTGTACTATCGCCTGCGTCCGGTGTCGTGGCTTGAGCTGCAGCCGGGCCTGCAGTACTGGCATCGCCCGGGCGGTGTGGCGCAGACTCAGGATGCCTGGGTTATCGAGTGGAAAACCGTGGTGACCTTCTGAACCGCGAAGGCCGGACAGGCATCCGCCCGCCGTACGGGCGGATGCTATCCAACGTGCCGGTTATTCAGACGGTCGCGAAACTCCAGCGGCGTACAGCCGAGGTGCTGGCGAAAGCGTAAACAGAAATAGGCGCTATCGGTAAAGCCCGCGCTTTGGGCGACATCGACAATTTTTAGCTGGCTGGAGGTCAGCAGCTGAACCGCCACCTTGAGCTTACGGAGAAAAATATACTCTTTGAACGTCATGTTAAACAGCTGCTTAAACGTGCGCGAAAAGTAGGACTTCGACACCTGGCACCGCTGCGCCGCCTCCAGAGTGGTGGTCTCCCAGGCCTTATTCTCTTCAATCTCATACAATAATTGCCGCACTCTGCTGACAAAACCGCTGCCGGGAGCATGGGGGAAGGTCTCATCATCGTGATGCAGGGAGAACACGAACTCCATCAGCAGGGCGATGCTTTTCAAAAATACCGCCTGATTCTCCGGTTTCTTCCCCTGACTGACGGCCCAGTCAAAAAGCGCCGTCAGCTGCACGCCGGTCGCTGAATCCGGATACAAAACCCGGATGCGATCCTTTTGCCGGGAAAAATGGCTCACGGCCAGCGGATTTAAAAAATCAAATTCAAACTGGAACAGATAGCGATTGTGATTGCGCTCGGGAAGCAGGTACATCGCATGAGGGATCAGCGCCGGGACGAAAATCAGCGTGCCGTTTTTTATCGGGATCTGGCGATCGTTGATACCAAAATAACCACAGGAACGATCGAACCACATCAATTCATACATAAAGTGAAAATGCGTCTTCACATCATCGCCGGAATACTCGGGGAGCTGATATTGCTGCAGGTAGTAGAGTTCTTGCGTCAGGGTAATGATATTTTCATAGGTGACCGGGTCATCATGCATACAACGTCTCCTTTTTTATACTATATGACGATCGGCAAATAAAATAAAAAGCGTTCTTAATGTAAATGCGATAGCCATCACAGGGCAGGTTCACTTTTATTATATAGCCATCCTCTCTTTATACATATCGACGGCGCCGATGGGCCTACAATGGCCTTGTCAGCAGCAACAACCTTTACTTGTATGGGGTTACCGTCAATGAACAGAATAATGCCGTTAAACTGGTATCAGAAAATGGGCTATGGGCTTGGAGATACCGCCTGTAATTTGGTCTGGTCATCCATCATGTTATTTATGGCCTATTTTTATACGGATATTTTTGGTTTGTCACCGGCACATATGGGAACGATGTTTTTAGCCGTCCGGGTAATCGATGCCTTTTTTGATGTGGGGATCGGGGCGGTGACTGACCGCACGCGAACCAGATATGGCCAGTTTCGTCCTTATTTACTGTGGTTTGCTATTCCTTTTGGCGTAATGTGCATGTTGACCTTTTATACGCCTGATTTTTCCTATACCGGCAAGCTGATTTATGCCTACGGTTCTTATACCCTGCTGTCGCTGTTATATAGCGCCATTAATGTTCCCTATTGCGCGATGATTAATAATATCAGCCAGAGCTCCGTCGAGCGGGTATCGTTGCAATCCTGGCGCTTCGCCATGAGCTCAGCGGGAGGATTATTAGTCTCCGTGGCCGCGCTTCCGGCGGTAGCGTGGCTGGGGAAAGGGAATATCCAGCATGGCTACTTTTATGCCATGGTGCTGATTAGTAGCCTGGGCATTATTTTGTTTTATCTGTGCTTCTTCCTGACCAAAGAGACCTCGATTGCGGCGATCGACGCCAATCGCGGAAGTCTGTTGCAGGATCTACGTATTTTATTGAAAAACCGGGACTGGCGGATCCTCTTTACGCTTAACGTCATCAATCTGGTGGCGGTTATCTTTAAAATGGGGATCATTATTTACTTCTGCAATTACGTGTTGCAACGTAGCGACATGAGCAGTGTGATGATTACCGTGTCAATTGTTTCCGGGTTAGTCGGGACGATTTTTTCGGTTTATATATTTCGCGATATGGATAAAGTTCGCGGGTTTAAGCTGGCGATGTTGCTGGAGGCGATATTACTCGCCGCGCTCTATTTCTTTGCTCATTCATCGTTAGTGATTATTTTTGCTTTTGTTATGGCGATTAATTTTATTCAACTGGCGGCCACGCCATTACAATGGGCGATGCTCTCGGATGTCGTCGATGCAATTGAACGAGATACCGGTAAGAAAATGAGTGGCATCGTTTTTTCAACCAACCTTTTTGCTATCAAATTAGGCATTGCGATCGGCGGTGCGCTGATGGGCTGGCTATTGTCATGGAGTGGCTATATTGGCGGCGCGGCACAGCAACCGCAGGCGGCGATACTGACTATTAAATTAATTTTTACCGTATTACCGGCGGTGCTGGTTCTGGCGCTGACGATCGTCATGCGCCGGTATTCTTTATCCGATCGGTCGCTGGCGGCGGTGGAAAAACCCGGTGCGTTATAATTTATTAAAAGGACGTAGTTGATGATTAAAAATCCTGTATTACGTGGTTTTCATCCGGATCCGGCAATCTGTCGGCGGGGCGATGAGTATTACATTGCCGTTTCGTCATTCGAATGGTTCCCCGGCATTCCGGTTTATCACTCCACCGATTTAGAGAACTGGACGTTACGCAGCCACGTGTTGAACGATCCGCAAACTCTGGATCTGCGCAAGCTACGTTCCGCCAAAGGTATCTGGGCGCCGTGTCTGACCTGGTGTGAAGCCGACCGGCTGTTTTACGTGGTTTACGGCATCATGAACGCCATGAATGGCCGCTATTTTGATGTCGATAACTATCTGGTCACCGCCGCGGAGATTAACGGTCCATGGAGCGACCCGGTCTATATCCACTCCGTGGGCTATGACGCCTCCATTTTCCATGATGATGATGGCAGAAAGTGGATTGTCGCCGTCGATTGGGAGACCCGCGATGGCTATGCCGGGGCGATCTCCATCGTGGAGTACGATCCGCAGGCGAAAGCGGCGGTTTGCTATCCGCAGCGTATCTGGCAGGGGGTATATGGCATGGCGGAGGGGGCGCATATCACCCGGCGCAATGGTTATTATTACATCATGTGCGCCGAGGGCGGCACCGGCTACGGCCACTGCGTGACCCTCGGGCGGGCGCAGCATATTCTGGGTCCTTATCAAAAAGATCCGCAAAGTCCGCTGCTAACCTCCGCGCGGGCGGACGATTTGCAAAAACCGGTGCATATCGATAAAACATCCGCCTCGGCGTTTGATAAAGATTATCTCCGGCGTGAGTGTTTTAACCCGGCATCGACGCTGCAAAAATCCGGTCACGCCAGCTACGTCGAAGATGAGCACGGGAATGTTATTGTGGCCCACCTGTGCGGCCGGCCGCTGCTTCCGGAACTGGCCTGCACGCTGGGGCGGGAGACCGCGCTCCAAAAAATGCACTGGACGCCGGAGGGGTGGCTGCGCCTGAACGCGGGCGGCAATCTGGCGCAGGAATATGTCGATCTGGGGCCGTCGGCGACGGTTGATGAAGCGGCGGAGCGGGTTGAGCGGGTCGATTTTTCTGCGGAGGTACTGCCGCCCGGGTGGTACGCGCCGCGCATTCCGGCCGCGGATTTTACGCGCTATGCGCCCGACCAGGGGTATCTGGCGCTGCGCGGTCAGGAGTCGCTGTGTTCTGAGAACCGCGTCAGCCTGCTGGCGCGGAAGCTGACCTCGGTGTACGCCACGTTGACGGCATGCATGGATTTTCAACCCGAGGTGTTCCAGCACGGCGCCGGGCTGGTGCTGTACTACGACAACATGAACTATCTGTTCCTGCAGAAAACCTTCGACGACCGGCAACAGCGCTCGCGCTTGTATGTCATCCATGTCGATAACGGCTTGAAGCGGGAAGATCATCTGGCAACGGTGGCTGGCGTGGATGGCCCGGTTTATCTGCGGCTGGCGATTGACGGAAAGTCGACGCAGTTTTTCTGGTCGCCGGACAACCAGACCTTTCATGCAATAGGCCAGGCCTACAGCACCGCCCTGTTTTCCGATGAATATAGTCGCTATGGCGAATTTACCGGCGCGTTTGTCGGTATTGGCTGCGTGGATTCCGCCTACCACCGGCGGCAGGCGGCGTTTTATTCGCTGGAATATCGCGCGTTTGAGCAGCGTTCGCTACCGCAGCCGGCATAGATAAGCGGATTAGTCGCGATCCGTATCACGTTTTTCTGCTTCATTAGTTGAGACGGCGGAAGAAATTGCTACAGTGCGGGGGTTGGATTGCTACTGCTTCGGCAGGCAAAACCTGATTTCCTGGCGTTTGTCGGGGGTCAGGTTTTTTTGTTTCTGGGGTTCATATGCAAATCGCCAAAGTTCTTAATAATAATGTGGTGGTTGTTTTAGATGAGCAGCGACGCGAACAGGTGGTGATGGGGCGAGGGCTTGCCTTTCAGAAACGCGTCGGCGACTCGCTGGATGAAAGTAAAATTGAAAAGGTCTTCGCGCTGCAGAGCGATGAACTGGTTGGCCGTTTAGGTGAACTACTCAGTCAGATACCGTTAGAAGTGATGACCACCTGCGATCGGATTATCGAGCTGGCGCGCGGGCGGTTGGGTAAGCTCCAGGAGAGTCTGTATATCACCCTGACCGACCACTGCCACTTTGCCATTGAACGGCAAAAGAACGGGGTGACGATTCGCAACGTCCTGCTGTGGGACATTAAGCGGCTCTATCCGAAGGAGTTTGAGCTGGGTCAGGAAGCGCGGGCGATTATCGCCAGGCGGCTCGGCGTTGAGCTTGCCGAAGATGAAGCCGGGTTTATTGCGCTACATCTGGTGACCGCACAGCTCAACAGCGAAATGCCGGAAGTGATGCACGTGACCCGGGTGATGCAGGAAATCCTGCAGCTGGTGAAGTATCAGCTGCAGCTGAATTATGACGAAGAGTCGCTAAGCTACCAGCGCTTTGTCACCCATCTGAAGTTTTTCGCCCAGCGGATGCTAACGCGCACGGTGGTGGCAGATGATGACATCACTTTGCATAGCGCGGTGAAAGACAACTACGCCAAAGCGTGGAAGTGTGCGGAAACCGTCGCTCGTCATCTGCAGAAAAGCTATCAGCGTTCGCTGACGACGGAAGAAATTATGTTTCTCGCTATTCATATCGAACGGGTGAGAAAAGAAGGGCGCTAAATCCCCTTCGCATTACTACTGGATTGTTACTGCATTAGGCAGGCAAAACCTGAGCGCGACGCCACCCGGCGTTGTTCTCGGGTTTTTTTTATTTTTACACTCAGTCACGGTTGCCTGCGGGCAGCGGAAGTAAGGAAAACAGCATGGAATATAAAGCACTCGCGCAGGATATTCTTAGCCGGGTAGGCGGCAAAGAGAATATTGTGAGTCTGGTTCACTGCGCTACACGGCTGCGTTTTAAGCTCAAAGAGAATAAAAAAGCCGATGCCGAAGGGCTGAAAGCCAACCCTGGCGTGATCATGGTGGTGGAGAGCGGCGGTCAGTTCCAGGTGGTGATCGGCAACCACGTCCACGACGTCTGGCAGGCGGTGCGTCACGAGGCGGGCCTGACGGACGACAGCGAGCCGGTGGCGGAAAGCGGCGAGAAAGCGTCGCTCCTGGGCCAGGTGATTGATGTGGTCTCCGGTATTTTTACTCCGTTTATTGGCGTACTGGCGGCCTCGGGGATCCTCAAAGGGCTGCTGGCGCTGGCAGTGGTCTGCGGCTGGCTGGCGCCTCAGCAGGCGACCTATAAAATCTGGTTTGCCGCCAGCGACGCGCTGTTCTTTTTCTTCCCGCTGTTTTTGGGCTATACCGCCGGGAAAAAATTCGGCGGGAGTCCGTTTATTACCATGGTGATCGGCGGCGCGTTAACCCACCCGCTGATGATTCAGGCCTTTGACGCCAGCCAGGCGCCGGGGGCGGCGGCAGAGTACTTTCTCGGTATACCGGTGACCTTTATCAACTACAGCTCTTCAGTGATCCCGATAATCCTCGCTTCATGGGTCAGCTGCTGGCTGGAGCGTAAAAGTAACGCTCTGCTGCCTTCATCGATGAAAAACTTCTTCACCCCGCTGATTTGTCTTGCTCTGGTGGTCCCGCTGACCTTCCTGGCGATTGGCCCGGTGGCCACCTGGCTAAGCCAGCTGCTGGCCCACGGCTACCAGATTATCTACACGGTTGCGCCGTGGCTGGCGGGGGCGGCGATGGGCGCGCTATGGCAGGTTTGCGTGATATTCGGCCTGCACTGGGGGCTGATCCCGCTGATGATTAATAACCTGACGGTACTGGGACATGATTCGATGCTGCCGATGCTGCTGCCCGCGGTCATGGGCCAGGTGGGGGCCGCGCTGGGGATCTTCCTGCGCACCCGCGATGCGCGACAAAAAGTGCTGGCGGGTTCGGCGGTGTCCGCCGGGATCTTTGGCATTACTGAACCGGCGATTTATGGTCTGAATCTGCCGCTGCGCCGTCCGTTTATCTTTGGCTGCGTCGCTGGCGCCATCGGCGGGGCTATCGTCGGCCTTAGCGATAGCCACGTCTACTCCTTCGGTTTTGCCAACATTTTCACCCTGGCGCAGATGATCCCGCCGCAGGGGATTGACGCCACCGTATGGGGTGGGGTGATTGGCATCGTGGCCGCGCTGGTTATCTCCTGCGCGTTGACCTTTGCCGTCGGGCTGCCGGCCAGAGGCGCGGCGGCAAAGGCTGTCCCGGTCGCGGTGGTGTCGGAAAACGCGATTCTGGCTCCGATGTCCGGCACCGTGCTGGCGCTGGATCAGGTTCCTGACAGCACCTTCGCCAGCGGTTTGCTGGGGCAGGGCGTGGCGATTATTCCCGCCGCCGGCAAGGTGGTTGCGCCGTTCTCCGGGGAGGTGGCGTCGTTATTCGAGACTAAACACGCGATTGGACTACTCAGCGATAGCGGCATTGAGCTGCTCATCCACGTCGGCATCGACACCGTCAAGCTCGATGGCGTGCCCTTTACCGCCCACGTTCAGGTAGGCGATAAGGTACAGGCCGGTGATTTACTGATTGAATTTGACCGTCAGGCCATTCTCGACGCCGGTTATGACCTGGCGACGCCGATTATTATCAGCAACAGCGACGATTATCGTTCACTCGACATTGTCTCCACCAGCGTGGTCGATGCCGGTCAGCCGCTGTTGTCCGTAAGCCATTAATCACAGGAGAGAAAGATGAAGAAATTCCCACAGACCTTTTTATGGGGCGGCGCGACCGCGGCAAACCAGGTGGAAGGCGCTTACCTGGAAGATGGCAAGGGATTATCGACCTCGGACGTGCAGCCGCACGGCGTGTTTGGCGACGTCGTCGAGCGTGTTCCGGGCGACAGCGGCATCAAAGATATCGCGATCGATTTTTACCATCGTTACCCGGAAGATATCCGTCTGTTTGCGGAGATGGGCTTTAACTGTCTGCGGGTGTCGATTGCCTGGACGCGTATTTTCCCCAACGGCGACGATGCCGAACCGAACGAAGCCGGGCTGGCGTTTTACGATCGGCTGTTTGCTGAAATGGCGCAGCACAACATCACCCCGCTGGTGACCCTATCGCATTATGAAATGCCGTGGGCGCTGGTGAAAAACTACGGCGGTTGGGGCAGCCGCGAGGCGATCGGCTTCTTCGAACGCTACGCGCGGACGGTGTTCACGCGCTATCAGGAGCGGGTCAAGCTGTGGCTGACCTTTAACGAAATCAACATGTCGTTGCATGCGCCAATGACCGGCGTCGGCCTGCCGGAAGGCAGCAGCAAAGCGGCGGTCTACCAGGCGATACACCACCAGCTGGTGGCCAGCGCGCTGGCGGTCAAAGCCTGCCATGAGATCGTCCCTGACGGTAAAATCGGCAATATGCTGCTCGGCGGCTTAATGTATCCGCTAAGCTGTAAACCGGAAGATGTGTTTGAAACCCTGCAGCAGAACCGCAGCTGGCAGTTCTTCGGCGACGTCCAGTGTCGCGGCAGCTATCCCGGCTATATGCTGCGCTATTTCCGCGACCAGGGGATCGAGGTGACGATAACCGATGCCGATCGCGCCGCGCTGAAAGAGACCGTGGACTTCATCTCTTTCAGTTATTACATGACCGGCTGCGTCACCGCCGATGAGGAACTCAATAAGCAGGCGCGGGGTAATATTCTCAGCATGGTGCCAAACCCGCATCTGGCGAGCTCGGAATGGGGCTGGCAGATCGATCCTCTGGGCCTGCGTACGCTGCTCAACGTGCTGTGGGATCGCTATCAAAAGCCGCTGTTTATTGTCGAAAATGGTCTCGGTGCGAAAGATCGGCTGGAGGCCGACGGATCGATTAATGATGATTATCGCATCAGCTACCTCAACGACCATCTGGTACAGGCGCGGGAAGCCATCGAAGATGGCGTGGAGCTGATGGGCTTTACCAGCTGGGGGCCTATCGATCTGGTCAGCGCCTCAAAAGCGGAGATGTCCAAGCGTTACGGCTTTATTTACGTCGATCGTGACGATCGGGGGGACGGGATGCTGGCACGGAGTAAGAAGAAGAGTTTCTACTGGTACAAAGAGGTGATTGCCAGCAATGGCGGCAGCTTAACAGAGTAATATCCCCGGCGGCCCGGGTCCTCCGGGCCGCTCACCGCTTACGCCGGTTTGCGGGCGCGCAGCAAAAAGATCATCGGCCGTTCTTTCTCTTCATCAAGGCCCGGCTGGGCGGCGATTTGTTCCGCCGTTGGCCCCCATTCGTCAAGATGCTCAATCCTGAAACCCGCGGCAATCAGCAGGTTTATCCAGCTCGCCAGCTTACGATGCTGTTTTTTCACTCCGTCGGCGAACCAGTTGCTGATACGCTCGCCTTCCTGTTGATAATGGCTCACCGGCCAGCTTTTTGCCCGGTTTCATCTTGTTGCCAGCCCTGACGCGGCGGGGCGGTGTAGATCGGGTGTTCGGCGGAAAATACCAGCGTCCCACCCGGGGTTAACGCCTGATAAATCGTGGCGAACAGCGGGGCAACGTCGGGAAGGTAATGCAGCGCCAGCGAACTGTAGACCAGCTCGCAGCTGTTGGCGGGGAGAGCCAGGGTCTGTAAATCCGCGCAGCGATAGTCAATCCCGTCGTGCTGGCCCATTTCGCGCGCGCGATCGAGCATCCGGCGGGAAATATCCAGACCGCTAATCTGCGCGGCCCCCTGTTCACGAGCCCAGCGGCAGAACCATCCGTAGCCGCAGCCGAGGTCAACAACCCGCAGGCCGGATAACGGCGGCAGCATCTGCTGAATCGCCGGCCATTCTGGCGCGCCGTCCAGCCCTTTTACCGAACGGTCGAGAGTGGCATATCCTGCAAAAAAATCAGGATCATCGTAAATATTCTGGCTCATTATCACTCCATGAATGATTTGTTTATTTTTAATTATCCGGGTATTTAGTCACACATTTTACTTAACGGCTTAATTTTATATCACTTATTATAATCGGCCTTATTTAATCATCCGATCTATCCAATGAATTTTACTCTCAGAAAAAGCGTATTGGCTGGGTTACCCCTGGCCATTGTTCTGGTTGGCTGCGCGCCGTCCCATGATATCGGGGAACCGCCGCAGCAGCAGATCCCTGCCTCCCATGTCTCTATGGATCTGCCCGCCGCCGTTAAAAATGGCTGGCCGCAAAGCAACTGGTGGCAGGAATACCGTGACCCACAGTTGAATAACCTGATTCAACGCGCCCTGGCCAATGCCCCGGATATGCAAATTGCCAACCAGCGTATTAAGCTGGCAGAAGCGCAGGCGCGCATGTCGCAAGCCAGTCTTGGGCCGGAGATGGATTTTTCCGCCAATGTTGAACGGCAGAAAATGTCGGCAGAAGGGCTGATGGGGCCGTTTGCGACGGATACCGACGGTAATACCGGACCGTGGTATACCAACGGCGCCTTTGGCCTGACGGCGGGTTGGGATCTGGACCTGTGGGGGAAAAACCGCGCGTTGGTCAAAGCGCGTATTGGTGAGGTCAAAGCGCACATCGCCGAACAGGCGCAAACCCGCGAACTACTGGCCAGCAGCGTGGCGCGTCTTTACTGGCAGTGGCAGACCGAAGCGGCGGTGAAAGATGTCCTGCAGCAGGTGAAGGCTGAGCAAAATAATATCGTCAGCGTCGACCAGGCGCTGTACCAGCGCGGGATCACCAACTCCGCCGAAGGGGCAGAGAACGATATCAATGTCAGCAAAACCGATCAGCAGCTGGCCGATGTTGCCGGTCATATGAAAGAAATTGAAGCCCGCCTGATGGCGCTGACCAACAGCCAGAGCCAGGCGCTGAATCTGCAGCCGGCGACTCTGCCGGCGGTCAGCGCGCAGATGCCAACAGAGCTGGGGTATGAACTGCTGGCGCGCCGTCCGGATCTGCAGGAGGCGCACTGGTATATTGCGGCGTCGTTGAGCGAAGTCGATGCGGCGAAAGCGGCGTTCTATCCGGATATTAACCTGATGGCTTTCCTGCAACAGGATGCGCTGCACCTGAGCGATCTGTTCCGCCACTCCGCGCAGCAGATGGGGCTTACCGCCGGGCTAACGCTGCCTGTCTTTGATAGCGGCCGGCTCAACGCCAACCTGGATATTGCCAGCGCGCAGAATAACCTGTCGATAGCGAAGTACAACAAAGCGGTGGTTGATGCGGTGAACCAGGTGGCGAAGACCGCCAGTCAGGTGGAGACGCTGATGGAGAAAAACCAGCAGCAGCTGCAGGTCGAAAAAAATGCCCGGCGGACGGTGAATCTGGCCGAACAGCGAATGAAAGCTGGGATTCTGCCGGGCGCGAGAGTCAGCCTCGCCAGACTGCCCGCGCTACAGGAACGCATTACCGCGCTGCGCCTGCAAGGCCAGTGGCTGGATGCCAGTATACAGCTGACCTCCGCGCTGGGCGGCGGCTACCACCAGACCACAAAATAAACCGCCGCGCAGACCGGCTCATAAGCGCATCGGGGATACCCCGGTGCGCTTTGCCCGTCGCGGCTACTCTTTCTTTTTTGCCTCGCGGCGCCGGAACCACCAATGGGCGGCCACCACCAGCGCAATCGCCAGCCCCAGCCAGATAATGTGTTTCAGATGGCCATCAAGATGATGCAGCCACGGCCCAATGGCTTCTCCGCCCAGATAGCCGAGGGTGGTGAATAACAGCGCCCAGGCCAGCGCGCCGAGGATATTTAACGGCAGGAACACTTTTGGCGGCAGGCGGCTGGCGCCGATCAGCAATGGCCCGATCACCCGAAAGCCGTACATAAAACGGGTACCAATCACGAACAGATAGGGGCGACGCTGAATCATACGCTGTGCTTTATGAATCCGCGCCTGATGGCGGGAAAAGCGCCGCAGCAACCGGCCGCCGAAGCGCCTGCCCAGCAGGTACAACAGCTGGTCGCCAATCATCCCGCCCAGCGCGACCGAGATCACCACCAGTGGAAACTTTAATAAGCCCTGATGCGCCGCCACGCCGCCAAGGAGGGTGACGGTTTCGCCTTCCGCCAGGCTGCCGATCGCCAGCGCAGCGTAGCCATATTGGGAAATCAGGTTATTGATATCCATACAAAGATAAACTCCCTTACCCTTCCTGTTTCACGCTGTCTCTCCGGCAACGTGCATGATCAAAGGTATCAATTATCAATCCATTAATCATACACCCTGCAGCTTCAAACACGGTTAAGCGCATTTTTATTGCTGTATACAAAATAATCTCTCAGGGTGAATTATACTTGGATCAGTGCTGTACGAGGCCGTGACAAGGGGGACGCTATGAACCATGTCTGGGGACTATTCTCTCATCCGAATCAAGAGATGAGCGTTATCAAGAGCGAAAACGAGACCGTTTCGCACCACTATACGCACCATGTACTGGTCATGGCGGCGGTTCCGGTTATCTGCGCATTTATCGGTACCACGCAGCTTGGCTGGAACTTCGGCGATGGCAACGTGGTAAAACTGTCGATGTTAACCGGTCTGGCGTTGGCGGTGGTCTTCTACGCCGTGATGCTGGCGGGCGTGGCGGTGATGGGGAGGATCATCTGGTGGATGGCCAGAAGCTATCCGCAGCGGCCATCGCTAAAACGCTGCATGGTGTTCGCGGGCTATGTCGCGACGCCGATTTTTCTTAGCGGGCTGGTGGCGCTCTATCCGCTGGTATGGCTGTGTGCGCTGGTGGGGACGGTCGCTCTGTTCTACACCGGCTATCTGCTGTACCTCGGTATTCCGACATTCCTGAGCATCAATAAAGAAGAGGGGCTTAGCTTTGCCAGCTCCACCCTCGCCATCGGGGTACTGGTGCTGGAAGTCCTGCTGGCGATCACCGTGGTCCTGTGGGGCTACGGCTACCGCCTTTTCTAGCCAGACCCGGCACCCTTCACGCCGCCCGCCGGTGGGGCGGCAAGCGGAATGCGATCAGGACTGATCTATTGCCGGCATAAATGGATATTTATGCCGGCAATGCAGCATTTGTTCACGATTCTTATTAGTCAGGTGCCGTAATGGCGCGCTATGATAGGCTTTGCCAGCGTCGCCTGTTCCCCGGCGTCGCAGCGTACGTTAATCACGTGCAAAAATACTTTTCAGAATGTTCACGATGCCGAAATTTCGAGTTTCTTTGCTCAGCCTGACGTTGCTCCTGGCTGTGCCTTTTGCGCCTCAGGCGATTGCCAAAACCCCCGCGCCCCTTGCCGCCGCGCAGCCGGAGATAGCCTCCGGGAGTGCGATGATCGTCGATCTTGCCAGCAAAAAGATTGTTTACCAGAGCCAGCCGGACCTGGTCCGCCCCATTGCGTCGATTACCAAAGTGATGACCGCGATGGTGGTGCTGGATGCGCATCTGCCGTTAGACGAGATGCTGAGCGTGGATATCAGCCATACGCCAGAGATGAAAGGCATCTATTCGCGCGTGCGCCTGAACAGCCAAATCAGCCGCCACGACATGCTGCTGCTGGCGCTGATGTCCTCGGAAAACCGCGCCGCCGCGAGCCTTGCCCACCATTATCCCGGTGGCTATGACGCCTTTATTCGCGCCATGAATGCCAAGGCCCAGGCGCTGGGGATGACTCATACCCGCTATGTTGAGCCGACGGGGCTGTCGATTCATAACGTCTCCACCGCCCGTGACCTGACGAAGCTGCTGATTGCCAGCGAGCAATATCCGCTGATTGGCAAGTTGAGCACCACGAAAGAAGATACCGCGACCTTTGCCCATCCGGCCTATACGCTGCCGTTCCGCAATACCAACCATCTGGTATATCGCGATAACTGGAATATTCAGCTGACCAAAACCGGCTTTACCAACGCCGCCGGCCACTGCCTGGTGATGCGTACGGTGATTAATCAGCGCCCGGTGGCGCTGGTGGTGATGGACGCCTTCGGGAAATATACCCACTTTGCCGATGCCAGCCGCCTGCGTACCTGGGTTGAGACCGGGAAGGTGATGCCGGTTCCGGCCGCCGCGCTGAGCTATAAAAAGCAGCGTGAAGCGCAGATGGCGGATGCCATGCTGAAAGGCGGCGCGCAGACCGCGCAAAACGATTAATGCCTCTCCCCCGACTCGCGCAGGCGGGCGGGGGATGTTTTTATTCCGGAATGGTTAAGTCGCCTTCACCGAGCTGGCGCTGCATAATCAAGGTATCCCGCCAGTCCCCCATCTTATACCCGACGCTGCGCAGCTGACCCGCCACGCTAAAGCCAAATTTTTTGTGGATCGCCAGCGAACCGGCATTGTTATGCCCGTCGCCGATAATCGCCAGCATCTGCCGCCACGGCCCCTGTTCACATTTTGCAATCAGCTGCGCCAGCAGGGCGCTGCCGATGCCGCGCCCGCCCATGCCGGATTCGACATAAATCGACTCCTCAAGGGTGTAGCGATAGGCCGGACGCGGGCGGTAAAAGGTGGCGTAGCAGTAGCCGACAATCGTCCCGCGCCATAGCGCAACCAACCACGGCAGCCCGTTATCGCGCACGGTTTTGATCCGCTTGCGCATTTCGTCGACGGTGGGGGGAATATCTTCAAAGGAGGCGCGTCCATTCAGCACGTGCCAGACGTATAGCGCGGCGATGGCGTGCGCGTCATCGGGCAGGGCTTCGCGGATTTCTAATTCAGCGCCGTGTAACATATCCGCTTCGGACATGAGAGGGACTCCTTAACCTGGTTTGCCGGAGATGCGTTTCTCCGGCGTGCAGCGTAATACAGAATCCCTCTCCGCGTCACCCTGGATTATTGCTGCTCAGGGACGTCGCTCTCGCTCTGCTGACGCTCTCCCCAGTACTTGTGCTTACTGGTTTTGCCGAGGCCTGGGTTCATGCTGTTGGTCGGGTCGTTCTGACGGTAGAACTGTTTTAAGCTATCCGGCGCTTCATACAGGTGGCCGACGTTATGCTCGGCGGGGTATTGCGCGCCGCGTTCGTTCAGCAGCGCCAGCATTTGCTCTTTCAACGCGTGGGCATCGACCCCTTTCTTGACGATGTAATCCTGGTGGAAGACATGGCACATAAAGTGGCCATAGTAGAGCTTATAGACCAGCTGGCTGTCGATCTCGGGCGGCAGATGCTCGAACCATTCGCTGTCGTTGCGGCGCAGGGCGATATCCAGCGCCAGAATATCTTCCACCTCATCGGCATGAACAGCCTGGTAACGAATGGCGGCCCCCGCGGCGGCGAAGCGGTGAAGAAACGCCTTGCTGCCTTCTTCCGGCGTGCAGGCAAAGAAATCGCCCTCGGCATCGCGGAAGTATTCCGTCAGCCATGCCTGAGCTTCTTCGATGCCATCGCCCGCCATTTTCAGCAGCAGGTGATGCTCATACTTATCGCGCCAGCTTTTCATGCGCTCCGGCAGGTGCGCCGGGAAGACGTGCCCCAGCTTTTGCATGAAGCGGTCGGTAAAGTGGGGCTTAAACAGCGACACTTTCTCCAGCATGGCGTCGGTACGGCCTTTCATGGTGAAGAAGAACGGCATTTTGTCGGTGCCGAGCTTATCGATCATCAGGAAGGTGTCTTTGCCGTAGCGTTCGGCGATATCGTAAATATCGCGGTGCATATACTCGCCCGCCACCGGCAGATGCGCAAATTCAGCGAGAATATGGCGACGGATTTCCGTCAGCACCGCGGGTTGATTGGTGCCGATGTAAAAGACCTGCTGGCGCTTTTCCGCCGGAAAGGTGTCCAGACGCGCGGCGAAAACCGCCAGCTTGCCGGCGCAGCCGGAGGATTCAAACAGGCGATCCGGGTCGGCGTTGTAGCGCGCCGGGGTATCGGCATTGACGTCGCGCACGCGGGTGACGTAATCATGGTCATGGGCGTGACGACCGTCGTGCTGCACATCTTCATCTTTAATACGATCGTCGTCGAGACGGCTGAGGATCTGTTCCGGCGTGGTGCCGAGGTCAATACCGAGATGGTTAACCAGCCGCAGCTTGCCGTGTTCGTCAATCTGCGCGAACAGCGACATCTCGGTGTAGGCCGGGCCGCGTTGCACCAGCGAACCGCCGGAGTTGTTGCAGATCCCGCCGATCACCGACGCGCCGATGCAGGAAGAGCCGATCACCGAATGCGGCTCGCGGCCGAACGGTTTCAGCGCTTTTTCCAGCGAATAGAGCGTGGTGCCAGGGAACGCCAGCACCTGTTCGCCTTTATCCAGCAGGTGCAGTTTATCGAGGCGCAAAGTGCTGATGATCACGATGTCGCGGTCATAATCATTGCCGCTGGGCGTCGAGCCTTCGGTCAGACCGGTGTTTGCCGCCTGCATCAAAATGATTTTATCGGCGTCGACGCAGGCGCTCAGCACGCGCCAAAGTTCCAGCAGGGTTCCCGGGAAAACGACCGCCAGAGCATCGCCCTGGCCGGAGCGGAAACCCTTACGATAACGCTGCGTTTTGGCCGGGTCGGTTAACAGATGGGAGGAGCCAACCAGTCTTGCCAGTTCCGCCAGAAAATCAGGATTATTCGATGGTGTTGCAGATGACATGATCCACTCCTTGTGGTGGTAGCGAAAATATCAGGATTAAGCATAACGCTTTGTATGACAATTGTGGGCATCAATGTTTCGAAAAATCAGAGAAGAACCTTAGCATTCTGCAGGCGTCTTGTTTATATATATGGCAAACTGCGGTTTTTATTATGTTTTGCCGTAATCCCGGCCTGAGAGAAGAGAGATAACAATGAAATGGCTCTGCACTATAGGCGTCGCCGTGAGTCTGGCGCTGCAACCCGCGCTGGCGGATGAACTGTTCGGCAACCACCCCTTAACGCCGCAGGCGCGAGACGCGTTCGTCAGCGAACTGCTGAAGAAAATGACCGTCGATGAAAAAATCGGTCAGCTAAGGCTGATTAGCGTCGGCCCGGATAACCCGAAAGAAGCGATCCGCGAGATGATCAAAGACGGGCAGGTCGGGGCGATCTTTAATACCGTGACCCGCCCGGATATCCGCGTGATGCAGGACCAGGTCATGCAGCTCAGCCGTTTGAAAATCCCCCTGTTTTTCGCCTATGACGTGATCCATGGTCAGCGTACCGTATTTCCGATAAGCCTTGGCCTGGCCTCCTCGTTTAACCTCGACGCGGTGAATACCGTGGGCCGCATTTCGGCCTATGAAGCCGCCGACGACGGCCTCAATATGACCTGGGCGCCGATGGTGGATGTCTCCCGCGATCCGCGCTGGGGCCGCGCGTCGGAAGGCTTTGGCGAAGATACCTACCTGACCACCATGATGGGGCAGGCGATGGTTGAGTCGATGCAGGGCAAGAGCCCGGCGGATCGTTACTCGGTGATGACCAGCGTGAAGCACTTTGCCGCCTACGGCGCGGTGGAGGGCGGGAAAGAGTACAACACCGTCGATATGAGCCCGCAACGCCTGTTCAACGACTATATGCCGCCCTATAAAGCGGGTCTCGATGCCGGGAGCGGCGCGGTGATGGTCGCCCTGAACTCGCTCAACGGCACGCCGACCACCTCCGACGCCTGGCTGCTGAAAGAGGTCCTGCGCGATGACTGGGGCTTCAAAGGCATCACCGTTTCCGACCACGGCGCGATCAAAGAGCTGATCAAACACGGCGTCGCATCCGATCCGCAAGACGCGGTGCGGGTGGCGCTGAAGTCGGGCATCAACATGAGCATGAGCGACGAGTACTACAGCAAGTATCTGCCGGGGCTGGTCAAATCCGGCAAAGTGACGATGGCCGAGCTGGATGATGCGACGCGTCACGTCCTGAACGTCAAATATGATATGGGGCTGTTTAACGATCCGTACAGCCACCTCGGGCCGAAGGGATCTGACCCGCAGGATACCAACGCCGAAAGCCGTCTGCATCGCAAAGAAGCGCGCGAAGTCGCGCAGCAAAGCCTGGTGCTGCTGAAGAACCGTCTCGAGACGCTGCCGCTGAAAAAATCGGGCACCATTGCGGTGATCGGGCCGCTGGCCGACAGCAAGCGCGACATGATGGGCAGCTGGTCGGCGGCGGGCGTGGCGGATCAGTCGGTGACGGTGCTGAGCGGTATTAAAGATGCGTTGGGCGACAAAGGTAAAGTGATTTATGCCCGCGGCGCTAACGTTACCAATGATAAAGGCATTGTTGATTTCCTTAATCTGTATGAGAAAGCGGTGCAGGTTGACCCGCGTTCGCCGCAGGCGATGATCGACGAAGCGGTGGCGGCGGCGAAGCGGTCCGACGTGGTGGTCGCCGTGGTCGGCGAGGCGCAGGGCATGGCCCATGAAGCCTCCAGCCGGACCGACATTACCCTCCCGCAGAGCCAACGAGATTTGATTAGCGCCCTGAAAGCCACCGGTAAACCGCTGGTGCTGGTGCTGATGAACGGTCGTCCGCTGGCGCTGGTGCAAGAAGACCAGCAGGCTGACGCGATGCTGGAGACCTGGTTTGCCGGTACTGAAGGCGGCAACGCCATTGCCGATGTGCTGTTTGGCGACGCCAACCCGTCCGGGAAACTGCCGATGTCGTTCCCGCGCTCGGTGGGGCAGATCCCGGTGTACTACAGCCACCTGAATACCGGCCGTCCGTACAACGCCGACAAACCGAATAAATACACTTCCCGCTATTTCGATGAGGCCAACGGCCCGCTGTATCCGTTTGGCTACGGCCTGAGCTACACCACCTTTAGCGTCTCCGACGTGAAGATGTCGGCGCCGACCATGCCGCGAGACGGCAGCGTCACCGCCAGCGTGCAGGTGACCAACACCGGTAAACGCGAAGGGGCGACGGTGATTCAGCTCTATCTGCAGGATGTGACCGCCTCGATGAGCCGTCCGGTGAAAATGCTGCGCGGCTTCAGGCGCGTGACCCTCAAACCGGGAGAGACGCAAACCGTCACTTTCCCGATTGAGATTGATGCGCTGAAGTTCTGGAATCAGAAAATGAAGTACGACGCCGAGCCGGGTAAATTCAACGTCTTTATCGGCGTTGATTCCGCCCGCGTGAAGCAGAGCGAATTTGAACTGCTGTAATCCATCACCCGGGTGAGGCCGCCGCGCCGCCGCCCGCCAGCCCCCCGGCAGCGTTGTGCTGACTGGGGGGCTGGCTTCCTTACCTCTCTCTGCGGACATCGGAGCCGCGAAATCCCGCCAGATGAACTACGCTTTTGTCTTAAGCTCCTGTAAACGGAGCGCAAAATAATGAGGGAAGCAGGATGATGATTGCGACAAAATTGACCGGGGCGCTGGCGCTGGCTGCCCTGGTAAGCCTGCCGCTGCAGGCGGCGGAGCCGGTAAAAGTGGGCTCAAAAATCGATACTGAAGGGGCGCTGCTGGGCAATATTATTTTGCAGGTGCTGGAGAGTCACGGGGTGAAAACCGTCAACAAGGTCCAGCTGGGCACCACGCCGGTGGTGCGCGGGGCGATTACGGCGGGTGAACTCGACATCTATCCAGAATATACCGGCAACGGCGCTTTCTTCTTTAAAGAGGAGAACGATCCGGCATGGAAAAACGCGCAGCAGGGGTATGAGAAGGTCAAAAAGCTGGATGCCGAAAAGAATCAGCTTATCTGGCTGACGCCCGCCCCGGCCAACAATACCTGGACCATTGCCGTGCGTCAGGAGCTGGCGGAAAAAAATCATCTGACTTCGCTGGCCGATCTTAGCCGCTATCTGCAAAACGGCGGCACCTTCAAGCTCGCGGCCTCCGCCGAATTTATCGAACGCCCGGATGCGCTACCGGCCTTTGAAAAGGCTTACAACTTCAAGCTGAATCAAAGCCAGCTGCTGTCGCTGGCGGGCGGCGATACGGCGGTGACCATCAAGGCGGCGGCGCAGCAAACGTCCGGCGTCAACGCGGCGATGGCCTACGGTACCGACGGGCCGGTGGCGGCGCTGGGGCTGCAAACGCTCAGCGATCCGCAGGGCGTACAGCCGATTTACGCCCCGACGCCGGTGGTGCGCGAGGCGGTGCTGAAAGCCTACCCGCAGATGGCGCAGTGGCTGCAGCCGGTCTTCGCCAGCCTCAATGAAAAAACGCTGCAACAGCTGAATGCCAGTATTGCGGTGGAAGGGCTGGATGCGAAAAAAGTTGCCGCAGATTATCTGCAGCAAAAAGGGCTGTTGAAGTAGATTATCCGTGGCTATTCGTTGTTATAACCGCGTATCGCTACTGCTGGCCTGCTTACTGCTGCTGGTGGTGGCGTTACCCTTCGTCAACTATGCGCCTAATCGCCTGCTGTCCGGAGAAGGGCGCTGGCTTTGGCAGGTCTGGCCGTGGCTGACGGCGGCGCAGGCCGGCGGGGCGCTACTGCTGCTGATCCTCAGCTGGCGCCCCGGTCGCCTGCCGCTTCTGCTGACCTTTCTGTGCGCCGATGTGCTGCTGGCGCTGTTGTTCTGGGGGGCAGGGCAGGCGGCGGTACAGCTGGCGCAAAGCGGTTCTCCGCTGGCGCGTACCTCGCCGGGGAGCGGCCTGTGGCTGGCGCTGGCGCTGTGTCTGCTGATGGCCAGCGATGCTATCCGCCGCCTGACCCCGCGGGCGCTCTGGCGCTGGCTGCTCAATGCGCAGATCTGGCTGCTTCCGTGCGCGCTATTAGCGACCGGCGCGCTGGATCAGCTCTCGCTGTTGAAAGAGTACGCCAACCGTCAGGAGGTGTTCGATGACGCCCTGCGCCAGCATGTGATCCTGCTGTTCGGCACGCTGCTGCCGGGGCTGCTGATCGGCCTGCCGGTGGGCATCGGTCTCTGGCGCCGGCCGCGCTGGCAGGCGCCGGTGTTTACCTTTCTCAATATTATTCAAACCATTCCCTCGGTCGCGCTCTTTGGCCTGCTGATCGCGCCGCTGGCCGGCCTCGCCCGCCATTTTCCCGAGCTGGCGGCGATCGGCGTGTCCGGTACCGGGATGACGCCAGCGCTCATTGCGCTGGTGCTGTATGCCCTGCTGCCGCTGGTGCGCGGGGTGGTGACCGGGCTGCAGCAGGTGCCGCGTGAAGCGCTGGAGAGCGCGGCGGCAATGGGGATGAGCGGCGCTCAGCGGTTCTACAACGTGCAGCTGCCGCTGGCGCTACCGGTCCTGCTGCGCAGTCTGCGGGTGGTGAGCGTGCAAACCGTCGGCATGGCGGTGGTGGCGGCCTTGATCGGCGCCGGGGGATTTGGCGCGCTGGTATTCCAGGGGCTGTTAAGCAGCGCGCTGGATCTGGTGCTGCTTGGGGTGATCCCCACGATTGCGCTTGCGGTGGCGATCGATGCGCTGTTTGTGCTCTGGAGCGCATTCCTGAAAGGAGAGGCGGGTGATTGAATTTGACGGCGTCACTAAATCTTTTGCCGGCTTACCGGCGGTGAAAAATCTCAACCTGCACCTGCGTGAGGGGGCATTCTCGGTCCTTATCGGCACCTCCGGTTCGGGCAAATCGACCACGCTGAAGATGATCAACCGGCTGGTCGAGCATGACGGCGGCACGATCCGTTTCGCCGGGCAGGATATTCGCCAGCAGCCGGTGCTGGCTCTGCGACGGCGGATGGGGTATGCCATTCAGTCCATTGGCCTGTTTCCGCACTGGACGGTGGCGCAGAATATCGCCACCGTCCCGCAGCTGCAAAAGTGGCCCCGGCAGAAAATCGACGCGCGCGTTGATGAGCTGATGGCGCTGCTGGGGCTGGAACCGACGCTGCGGGCGCGCTATCCGCACCAGCTTTCCGGCGGCCAGCAGCAGCGCGTCGGGGTGGCGCGGGCGCTGGCGGCAAACCCGGAGGTGCTGCTGATGGACGAACCGTTCGGCGCCCTTGACCCGGTTACCCGCGAAGCATTGCAGCAGGAGATGATCCGCATCCATCGTCTGCTGGGGCGTACCATCGTGCTGGTAACCCATGATATTGATGAAGCGCTGCGGCTGGCCGACCATCTGGTGCTGATGGACGGCGGCGAGGTGGTGCAGCAGGGAGCGCCGCTGCAGATGCTGCTCGAACCCGCCAACGGCTTTGTCCAGACCTTCTTTGGCCGCAGCGAGCTGGGCGTCCGGCTGTTGTCGCTGCGCGGCGTCGGGGACTATCTGCGCCGCGACGAACGGCTGGCCGGGGATAGCTTAAACGTGGCGATGACCCTGCGCGAGGCGCTATCGCAGTTTGTCGCCCAGCGCCGTGAAGTGCTGCCGGTGGTGGATGAACAGGGGGAAGCGTGCGGGACGCTGCATTTTGCCGACCTGTTGGGCGAGGAGGTCCGGCGTGAGAGTACTGTGTGATCCGCTGCTGTGGCTGCTGGCGCTGTTTATCGCCATCCTGCTGGCGCTGCCGTACAGCGCGCCGCTCTTCAGCGCCCTGTTTCCCGAACTGCCGCGCCCGGTCTATCAGCAGGAAAGCTTTCTTTCGCTGACTCTCGCCCACTGCTGGCTGGTAGGGCTTTCCAGCCTGGCGGCGACGGTGGTTGGCGTGGGCGCCGGAGTCGCGGTGACGCGTCCCGCAGGCCGTGAGTTTCGTCCGCTGGTGGAGACCATTGCCGCGATGGGGCAAACCTTTCCGCCGGTGGCGGTGCTGGCGATTGCCGTACCGGTCATGGGATTTGGCTGGCAGCCCGCGCTGATCGCGCTGGCGCTCTACGGGGTGCTGCCGGTACTGCAGGGGACGCTGGCCGGGCTGAGCGCGGTACCGCCAGGCGTGCTGAGTATCGCCCAGGGAATGGGGATGACTGACGGGCAGAGGTTGGTCAAAGTGGAACTGCCGCTGGCCGCACCGGTGATGCTGGCCGGCATTCGGACTTCGACGATCGTCAATATCGGCACCGCGACTATTGCTTCAACGGTGGGAGCTAACACGCTCGGCACGCCGATTGTGATCGGCCTGAGCGGATTCAACACCGCCTATGTGCTGCAAGGGGCGCTGCTGGTGGCGCTGGCGGCGATTATCGTCGATCGCGGGTTTGAACGGCTGAACCAGTGGATCAGCCGACACCGCCGCGAACAATGAAGGAATAACCGGCCAGCATCACGCCGCTAATCCCACCGATGGCCATAAATAAGAAAAGGGTAATCACCGCGATTTTCGCTGGCTTCATAATAGGCTCCTGATGTTAACGCAGGGATTATACGGTGAAGCTCAGGTGTTAATGAAACATTAATTGCTATTTAGCCAGATCACCTGCCCCTGCTGCTGCCAGGCCTGCAGCTGCTCCTGCTGAGCCGGGCTAGGGTTTTCACCGCACCATACCAGTAGGGTGCTGTCGGGGAAAAGATCGGGGCGAATCTGCGCCAGCGAGTGGGGGAGGATATCCACCCGCCAGCCCTGTTCACAGGCAATCCAGCCTTCCAGCCAGAGCCGCGTGGTATCGTTGACGTTCCAGCCGACCACCAGCGCGTGGCTGCCCGGGCGTTTCCAGGCGCTGGAGAGGCTGTGCGCAATATGGCTGATGAGGATCCCGTCGAGGATGCTGCGCAGCGCGATAAGCGTCGGCTGAGGGCTGAGCAGGCGATGGCGCAGGGGAACAAACAGATGATTGACCAGGGTTTGCGCGGAGTAACTATGGTTGCGCTCTTTGATCCACAGGCGTAAACGATGGTAGCTGCCGTCGTGGAGATAGGCCAGCAGGATCTCCTGCTGTTCCCGCCAGCCACCTTCCTCCTGACGATCGTCGTCGTTGAGCAGCGTTTTGACTTTACTGACCTGAACCCCGGAATCAATCCAGCGTTTAATTTCGCGGATGCGGTCGATTTCCTGCTCGTTAAACAGACGGTGGCCGCCGTCGGTGCGCTGAGGTTTGAGTAGCCCATAGCGCCGTTGCCAGGCGCGTAACGTTACGGGGTTGATGTCACAGAGCTGAGCCACTTCACCGATCGTATAAAGCGCCATTTATCCCCTCCCGCAGATGCTCCCCTTATAACTGTAGAAGCTGTTTGCCGAAGGTAAAATATTTGCTCGTTTTTTGTGCTTTACGGCGCCGGGACGCAGGCAATAAATGTGATCGTGACCATCATTTGCGATTTTCTTGTAGTGCTTCAAAGAAAGTTTGGACCCGGCAGTGTATGTTACGCGCTTTCGAGTGAAGCGTGGTCTGCGGGTATGTACGAGTTCGATCTGGTGTTGCTGCTGCTTCAGCAGATGTGCGTGTTTTTGGTCATCGCGTGGCTGATGAGCAAGACGCGGCTGTTCATCCCCTTAATGCAGGTCACCGTCCGCCTGCCGCACAAGCTGCTGTGCTATGTCACTTTCTCCATTTTCTGCATTATGGGGACCTACTTTGGTCTGCATATCGAAGACTCGATCGCCAATACCCGCGCCATCGGCGCGGTGATGGGCGGCCTGCTCGGTGGCCCGGTGGTGGGCGGCCTGGTGGGGCTCACCGGCGGGCTGCATCGCTACTCCCTCGGCGGCATGACGGCATTAAGCTGCATGGTTTCCACAATTGTCGAAGGGCTGCTTGGCGGTCTGGTGCACAGCGTGCTGGTGAAGCGCGGACGGCCGGATAAAGTCTTCAGCCCGCTCACCGCCGGCGCGATTACCTTCTTTGCCGAGCTGGTGCAGATGATGATTATTCTGCTGATCGCCCGCCCGTTTGCCGACGCGCTGCACCTGGTGCAAAGCATCGCCGCGCCGATGATGGTGACCAATACCGTCGGCGCGGCGCTGTTTATGCGCATCCTGCTGGATAAGCGGGCGATGTTCGAGAAATACACCTCGGCCTTTTCCGCCACCGCGCTTAAGGTTGCGGCTTCGACGGAGGGGATCCTGCGCCAGGGGTTTAACGAAGAGAACAGCATGAAGGTGGCGCAGGTTCTGATTCAGGAACTGGACATTGGCGCGGTGGCGATAACCGACCGCAACAAGCTGTTAGCGTTTACCGGGATCGGCGACGATCATCATCTGCCCGGCAAACCGATCTCCTCGTCCTATACGCAAAAGGCGATTGATAGCGGGGAGGTGGTCTACGCCGACGGTAATGAAGTGCCTTACCGCTGCTCGATTCACCCCAACTGTAAGCTGGGGTCGACGCTGGTGATCCCGCTGCGCGGCGAGAACCAGCGGGTCATCGGCACCATTAAGTTATATGAAGCCAAAAATCGCCTGTTCAGTTCTATCAACCGCACGCTGGGGGAAGGGATTGCCCAGCTGCTGTCGGCGCAAATTCTCGCCGGGCAGTACGAGCGGCAAAAGGCGCTGCTGACCCAGTCGGAGATTAAACTGCTGCACGCCCAGGTGAACCCCCATTTCCTGTTTAATGCCTTAAATACCCTGAAAGCGGTGATTCGCCGCGACAGCGATCAGGCCGGGCAGCTGGTGCAGTACCTGTCGACGTTCTTCCGTAAGAACCTGAAACGGCCGTCGGAGATTGTCACCCTGGCGGATGAGATTGAACATGTGAACGCCTATCTGCAGATTGAGAAAGCGCGTTTCCAGGCCAATCTGCAGATTCAGATGCTGGTGCCCGACGCGCTGGCCCACCATCAGCTGCCGGCGTTTACCCTGCAACCGATTGTGGAAAATGCGATTAAGCACGGCACCTCGCAGCATCTCGGCGTGGGGGAAATTACCATTCGCGCCAGCCAGCACCAGCGCTGGCTGCAGTTAGATATCGAAGATAATGCCGGACTGTACCAGGACAATCCCAACGCCAGCGGGCTGGGAATGAGCCTGGTGGACAGGCGTTTACGGGCGCGCTTCGGCGCCGACTGCGGCATTACCGTCACCTGTGAGGCGGAGTGCTTTACCCGCGTCACGCTGCGACTGCCTCTGGAGGAGAATGCGTGTTAAAAGTGTTGATAGTTGATGATGAACCGCTGGCACGAGAAAATTTGCGGGTTTTGCTGGAGTCAGCCAGCGATATCGAAATCGTCGGTGAATGCGCCAACGCGGTGGAAGCCATCGGCGCGGTGCATAAGCTGCGCCCCGACGTGCTGTTTCTCGACATCCAGATGCCGCGCATCAGCGGGCTGGAAATGGTCGGGATGCTCGATCCTGAACATCGGCCTTACATCGTGTTTCTCACCGCTTTCGATGAGTATGCGGTGAAGGCCTTCGAAGAGCATGCCTTTGATTATTTGCTGAAACCGATTGAAGCAAAGCGGCTGGAGAAAACCCTGGCGCGCCTGCGCCAGGAGCGCAGCCTGCAGGATATCTCGCTGCTCGACGATACCCAGCAGGCGCTGAAATATATTCCCTGTACCGGCCATAGCCGCATCTGGCTGCTGCAGATGGAGGATGTGGCCTTTGTCAGCAGCCGGATGAGCGGGATTTACGTCACCGATCGCGAAGGGAAGGAAGGATTCACCGAACTAACCCTGCGCACCCTCGAAAGCCGGACGCCGCTGCTGCGCTGCCACCGCCAGTATCTGGTGAATATGGCGCACCTGAAAGAGATTCGTCTCGAAGAAAACGGCCAGGCGGAACTGCTGATGCGGGCCGGACAAACGGTGCCGGTCAGCCGTCGTTACTTAAAAAGTCTGAAAGAGGCGATTGGTCTGTAAAACGGCGGAATCGTGATAGACTTAGCGCCAGCATTTTTCATCATGAAGGCATTATGATCAGTAACGATATCCTACGTAGCCTGCGCTACACCCTGAAAACTAACAATAACGACCTGGTGCGTATTTTTGCGCTGGGCGAAGCCGTCGTCAGCGCAGAGCAGCTGGTACCGTGGCTGAAAAAGGAAGATGAAGAGGGCTTTCAGCGCTGCCCGGACATTATGTTGTCGCTTTTCCTCAATGGCCTGATTTATGACAAACGCGGTAAAGATGAGTCCGCGCCGCCGCTGGCGGTTGAGCGCCGGGTGAATAACAATATCGTGCTGAAAAAGCTGCGTATCGCTTTCTCTCTGAAGACCGATGATATTCTCGCCATCCTGACCCAGCAGAAGTTCCGCGTCTCGATGCCGGAAATCACCGCCATGATGCGCGCGCCGGAGCATAAGAATTTCCGCGAATGCGGCGACCAGTTCCTGCGCTATTTCCTCCGCGGGCTGACCGAGCGTATCCACGCCAGGCCCTGAATTTGCCGCCCGTTGAACTGTCCCGGCTGGCGCCTGGCTGAGCCGGGCTCCAACGACCGCGCCGGGCGGCGACAGCCGCAATTTTTTTGTCCCCGTGTAGCCCGGGTAAGGCGTTTACGCCGCGACCCGGGAATACTCCGCGCGCTATTTCACTTCCTGGAACCCCTGCTCTTTGAGCAATTTTTCTGACTCCGCCATCGAGATATCCTTGAGCGCGCAGTTGGTGAACATCGACCCCGGCAGCTTACACAGTTCGCTAATCTGAGCCTGGGTAAAATCAACGCTGAGATGCTCCAGAGCATAGCTGTCCTGATAATCGATGCGCTGTTCTACACCTTTTACATGGTGATAAACGTTGCTCATCGGCTCGATCAAGGCCTGCGCCTGTTCTTTACTGGCGGCGCCGATGCTCTTATAGGGGATGGTATTATTCGCATCCTGACGCAGCACTTTGTCACCCGCGTAATGGTAGGTAAAACTCAGATCGACGCCGTTGGCGGTGCGGGTGAAGGTTTTGCTCTCTTCTTTTTGGTTATCGCAGCCCGAGAGGCCGACAACCAGCAGGGAGACCGCCACAGCGGCCGCCAGCTTGCGGTAAAGTTTCATCACAGTCCTTATGTTGGTCATGAGTGGAGTACCGTTTATCAGACGGTATGCCGATTGATTATTATCACGATTGCCGTCGCGCGCAACGCGCAGAAAAGGTAGGGGAGTGAGAATCGGAATGAATAGATAAAGAAAAAGCGCTGCCGGAGCAGCGCTTGATGCGGAGATTATTTCACCTGCTGGCCAGGCTGGGCGCCGCTGTCCGGGCTTAACAGGAAGATATCCTTCCCACCGGGACCTGCCGCCATCACCATCCCTTGCGAAATGCCGAAACGCATTTTACGCGGCGCCAGGTTGGCCACCATCACCGTCAGACGGCCGATCAGCACCTGCGGGTCCGGGTAGGCGCTACGAATGCCGGAGAAGACGTTGCGCTTCTCGCCGCCCAGATCGAGGCTCAGACGCAACAGCTTGTCCGACCCGTCGACAAATTCGGCATTCTCAATCAGCGCGATACGCATATCCACTTTGGCGAAATCGTCAAAGGTGATGGTGTCCTGAATCGGGTCATCCGCCAGCGGGCCGGTTACCGGCGCGGCGGTGGCTTTCACCTCTTCTTTCGACGCGTCGACCAGCGCTTCAACCTGTTTCATTTCGATACGGTTGTACAGCGCCTTGAAGGCGTTGACCTTATGCGACAGCAGCGGCTGCTGGATAGCGTCCCAGCTCAGCTCGCAGTTGAGGAACGCTTCGGCGCGCGCGCTCAGGCCCGGCAGCACCGGCTTCAGCCAGGTCATCAGCACGCGGAACATATTCAGGCCCATGGTGCAGATCGCCTGCAGGTCGGCATCGCGGCCTTCCTGTTTCGCCACTACCCACGGCGCCTGCTCGTCGACGTAGCGGTTAGCCACATCGGCCAACGCCATAATCTCGCGGATGGCTTTGCCGAACTCGCGGCTTTCCCAGGCTTCGCCGATGGTGGTTGCGGCATCGGTAAAGGTTTTGTACAGCGCCGGGTCGGCCAGTTCTGCCGCCAGCATGCCGTCGAAACGCTTGTTGATAAAGCCCGCATTACGCGACGCCAGATTCACCACCTTGTTGACGATGTCGGCGTTGACGCGCTGAATGAAATCTTCCAGGTTCAGGTCGATATCATCGATGCGCGAAGAGAGCTTCGCGGCGTAGTAGTAACGCAGGCTGTCGGCATCGAAATGGTTCAGCCAGGTGCTGGCCTTGATAAAGGTGCCGCGTGATTTGGACATCTTGGCGCCGTTAACGGTCACGTAGCCGTGAACAAACAGGTTGGTCGGCTTGCGGAAACCGCTGCCTTCCAGCATCGCCGGCCAGAACAGACTGTGGAAATAGACGATATCTTTGCCGATAAAGTGGTACAGCTCGGCGGCGGAATCTTTCTTCCAGTAGGCGTCGAAGCTTTCGCTATCGCCGCGCTTGTCGCACAGGTTCTTGAAGGAGCCCATGTAGCCGATCGGCGCGTCCAGCCAGACGTAGAAGTATTTCCCCGGCGCGTTGGGAATTTCAAAGCCAAAGTAAGGCGCGTCGCGGGAGATGTCCCACTGCTGCAGACCGGACTCGAACCACTCCTGCATTTTGTTCGCCACCTGCTCCTGCAGCGCGCCGCTGCGGGTCCACGCCTGCAGCATTTCGCTAAACGACGGCAGGTCGAAGAAGAAGTGCTCGGATTCACGCATCACCGGGGTCGCGCCGGAGACCACGGATTTCGGGTCGATCAGCTCGGTCGGGCTGTAGGTGGCGCCGCACACTTCACAGTTATCGCCATACTGGTCCGGCGATTTACACTTCGGACAGGTGCCTTTCACGAAACGGTCCGGCAGGAACATGCCTTTTTCCGGATCGTAAAGCTGAGAGATGGTGCGGTTTTTGATAAAACCGTTCTCTTTCAGGCGCGTGTAGATAAGCTCCGACAGCTCGCGGTTCTCTTCGCTATGGGTGGAGTGGTAGTTATCGTAGCTGATGTCGAAGCCAGCAAAATCGGTCTGGTGCTCTTGACTCATTTCGCCAATCATCTGCTCCGGAGAGACGCCGAGCTGCTGAGCTTTCAGCATAATAGGCGTGCCGTGGGCGTCGTCTGCGCAGATGAAGTTGACCTCGTTGCCGCGCATTCGCTGGTAACGGACCCAGATATCAGCCTGGATGTGCTCCAGCATGTGGCCGAGGTGGATTGAGCCGTTGGCGTACGGCAGGGCGCACGTTACCAGAATTTTCTTCGCGACTTGAGTCATAGTGGGCATTACATCTTCTGTTGTAAAAAGGGCTTTTGATATTACCAAAAGGGTAATGGGTGCGCCATAAATGGCTGACCATATATGGATAATCCTCAGCTGTGATAAACTCAATCATTACTGAAAGCATCTCATAACAACAAAGGAGTCGGGATGAATTCGCAATCCCAGGCCAAATCCCCCGAACGTCTACGTGCGATGGTCGCCGGAACGTTGGCTAATTTCCAGCACCCAACTTTGAAGCATAACCTCACCGCGCTGAAAGCTCTGCACCACGTCGCGTGGCTGGACGATACCGTGCATATCGAGATCCAGATGCCGTTCGCCTGGCACAGCGCCTTTGAGGACTTAAAAGAGCAGTGCAGCGCCGATCTGCTGCGTATCACCGGCGCCCAGGCGATCGACTGGAAGCTGACGCACAGCATCGCCACGCTGAAGCGGGTGAAAAACCAGCCGGGCGTCAACGGCGTCAAAAATATTATTGCCGTCAGCTCCGGCAAAGGCGGCGTCGGTAAATCATCGACGGCGGTTAACCTCGCGCTGGCGCTGGCCGCGGAAGGGGCGAAGGTGGGGATCCTCGATGCCGATATTTACGGCCCGTCGGTGCCGACCATGCTGGGGGCGGAAGATCAACGTCCGACCTCGCCGGATGGCACCCACATGGCGCCGATCGTCAAATTTGGTCTCGCCACGAACTCGATCGGCTATCTGGTGACCGACGATAACGCGATGGTGTGGCGTGGCCCGATGGCCAGCAAGGCGCTGTTGCAGATGCTGCAGGAGACGCTGTGGCCGGATCTGGATTATCTGGTGCTGGATATGCCGCCGGGCACCGGCGACATTCAGCTGACGCTGGCGCAGAATATCCCGGTCACCGGAGCGATAGTGGTCACCACGCCGCAGGACATCGCGCTGATCGATGCGAAAAAAGGCATCGTGATGTTTGAGAAAGTGGAAGTACCGGTCCTCGGCATCGTGGAAAACATGAGTATGCATATCTGCAGCAACTGTGGCCACCATGAGCCGATTTTCGGCACCGGCGGCGCGGAGAAACTGGCGGCGCAATATCATACTCAGCTGCTGGCTCAGCTGCCGCTGCACATCAATCTGCGTGAAGATCTGGATAACGGTAAGCCGACCGTCGTCGCCCGTCCGGAGAGCGAGTTCACCGAAATTTACCGTCGGCTGGCGGGGCGCGTGGCGGCCCAGCTCTACTGGCAGGGGGAAGTCATTCCCGGTGAGATTGCCTTCCGCGCGGTATAACGCCCGCAGATGACATCACGCCCTGTGCTTTGCTGTGCCGGACCGGACAGTAAAAGGACAGGGCGTTTTCGTTGGCGCTTGCTGGCGAGGTGCCGTCAGCCATTAGTGCTGATAGAAAATCTCGCCATCGTAAATTTTGACAATTTTACCTTCGGTATCGGTGATCAGCACGTAGCTGCCGCCCATATAGGTGTAGTGGGTGCCGGCATCCGGCGCGGGCAGGTTACGCTGCTGCCACTGTTTAATGGTGTATTCCGGGGTGAGATACAGCGGCGGCACGGTATCGCCTACGCGAAACTGGGTGAAGTCGGCGGTGAAGCCATCAAGTTCGTATTTTTGCACAGCGCCGGTGGACGCCGCCCATACGCTACTGGTGCCGGCCAACAGTACGCCCAGAAGCATCATTTTTGTTTTACGCATAATTTCCTCGTTATTATCCTGGATTATCCTGGACACAAAATCGCAGCCTCGTATCATTCCTGAAGCAAGGCGGGAATGGCAAGCGTTGGTTTGGCGAAAAATGTAAGAAAACTCTGGCGCGGGTGGCGTGATTCGGTGGCTAGCGCCTGTTTTGGGAACAATCCTGGTATCGGGATTCGGGAGTCAATATGTTCAGACTGGAAGACCTGACATTATTTGTCCGCGCGGCGGCATTAGGCAGCTTCAGCGACGCGGCGCGGGAGGCCGGGCAGCCGCCGGCGCAGGTGAGCGCGGCGATTAAGCGCCTGGAGACCACCTTGAATATTCGCCTCTTTGCCCGTTCGACCCGCAGCTTGCGCCTGACCCCCGAAGGGGAGACCTGGCTACCCTATGCCACGCAGATGCTCGATACGCTGCATGCCGGGTTACAAAAAATTCAGCAGCCGGACGATGAGATCCACGGCACCTTGCAAATTGCGGTACCTTCCGATCTGGGGCGCAATCTACTGCTGACCGTTTTTCGCGCTTTCCGCCAGCGTCACCCGGCGCTCAGACTACGGATCCTCTTTTCTGACCATCGCACCGATGTGTTTAAAGATCCGGTAGACGTGGCCTTTCGCTATGGCGACAACGACGATGCCTCGTTTATTTCGCTTCCCGTCGCCCCGGAAAACCGGCGGGTGCTGGTGGCTTCCCCGGCGTGGATTGCCGCACACGGCGAGCCGCAAACTCTGGAGGCGCTGACGCAACATGACGCGCTGCTGTACGTGCTACGCGGCAGGCAGTTCGATCGCTGGCAGCTCAGCCTCAATGGTGAAGTTCAGCACATTCAGGTTTCCGGCGCGATAGTCAGCGATGACGCCGAAGTGATCCGCCGGCTGGCGATTGCCGGAGAAGGCTTTGCCTACAAGTCCGGGCTGGACGTCAGCGATGATATTCGCGCCGGACGCTTGCAGGTGCTGTTGCCGCGCTACCTGGGTGACAGGGTGCCGCTGAATATGATTTGCCCGCACCGCAAGCAGCTGTCTCCTGCGGTGCGTTTGCTGTATGAAGAGGTGAAAGCGCATTGCGAGGCGTTGCAGGGCAATGCGCTCAATGAGCCATCGGGCGGTCAGTGCTTCACCAGGGTGGCGAAATAGTAGACCAGCGGAACGGCGAGGATCCACAAACCCAGCGGGATTTCCCGCCACTTGCCGGCAATGGCTTTAATCACGATATAAAACAGCAGCCCGCCGGCGATACCGGTACCGAAGCTGTTGGCAATCAGGGTGATCATCACCATCATCAACACCGGCAGCCCGTCGGTAAAATTGCCCAGATCGACTTTGCGCAGGCCGCTGAACATATTCAGGCCGATCAGGATCAGCGCCGGGGCGGTGGCCTCTTTCGGGATCATCAGCGCAACCGGGGTAAACAGCAGCATCAGCAGGAACATGACCGCCGCCGCCAGCGCCGTTAGCCCGGTTTTGCCGCCCGCTTCGGCCGCGGCGGATGACTCAATCAGCGCGGTAGCCGCCGGAATACCCAGCCACGGACCGATGGCCGCGGCAATCGAGTCGACCATAAACGGCCGGTTGATCAACGGCATGTTGCCTTGTTCGTCCAGCAGGCCCGCTTCACCGCCTACTGCCAGCGTCGTCCCCATGGTGGAGAAGAACTCGGAGGCGAAAAAGACGAACAGGAACGGCAGGAAGGCGATATTCAGCGCCCCCAGCATGTCTATCTGCGCGAAAACCGGCGCCAGCGAGTGCGGCATATCGATCGGGCTGCCCGGCAGTTTGGTCACGCCAGCCGGGATCCCCACCAGAGTGGCAAACAGAATCGCCCACAAAATCGCGCCCGGAATGCGTCGCGCCTGCAGCGCAATGGCGAGAAACAGGCCGCACAGCGCCACCAGCGCGCCGGGGGCAAGGAAGTCACCGAGCATCAGGGCGTTGGTTTTGGAGTTAGCCAGTACCAGACCGGCGTTGCGAAAGCCGAGGACCGCCACAAACAATCCGATGGAGGCGGTGAGTCCCAGCTTGATCGACTGGGGCACCGAGCGGGTGACCACCTCGCGCAGGCCAAATCGGGTTAACAGGAAGAACAGAATGCCGGACCAGCAGGCGATGCCGAGGCCGATTTGCCAGCCGATCCCCTCGCTCCCGGCAAGAGTCACGCCAACCAGCACCGAACCGCCGATGCCTGGGCCGACGATAAACGGCAGGTTGGCGTAAAACGCCATCAGCAGCGTTCCGGCGACGAACACCAGAATCGTCCCCGTGGTGGCCGCCCCTTTATCCATACCGCCCACCGCCAGCAGGCCGGGAATCACCACCAGCAGATAGGCGGCGGCGAGAAAGCCGGTAACGCCCGCGAGGCACTCGGTGCGGAGCGTGCTGCCGCGCGCGCGCAGGGCAAAGCGCCGCTCCAGCCAGCTCCCTCGCGCGGCGGTTTGAAGGGTATTGTCGGCCATGATCAGGCTCCCCGATGTTGATTATTGTGATGGGTCGGTTCCGGCGTTTCCCGGCAGTCTATCAGCGGTTCAACGATCTGACGGGTGGTGCCGTCGGTCAAACCTAAATCGGTCAAATGCGGTCCGGCGTTACAGGCGAGGCAGGTTCCCTCGATGGCCTTAAATACCCGATACGGCGGCTCCCAGTCGGCAATTTCCGCACTGAGATCGCGCAGCTGGCGGAACTGCCGGGCCAGCTCAACCGCCGGCAGGTCGGAAAGCATCCCGGCAATCGGCATCGCCACGTGGGCCAGAATGGCCCCCTGACGGGACAGGGCCATCCCGCCGCCGGAGGCAATCAGCCGGTTGGCGGCGAGCGCCATCTCATCGGGGTTGCGCCCGAGCACCACGAGGTTATGCGAATCGTGCGAGTAGCTGGTGGCAATGGCCCCGCGCAGCTCCCCCCAGCCTTCGAGCAGGGCGATTTGCGGAGTGGCCTGATGGCGACCGTGACGGTGCTTAACCCAAATCAGGCTGAAGCCGTCGGGCAGCAGGACTTTACCGTCGCGCACCTGTACCTCGACTTCTCCCCACTGTGTAAAACGCGCGCCGCGAATATGCCGCAGGCGGGCGACGCCGTGGCGAATCCCTTCGACCCGCAGGACAAAATCGTCCGCGCCCAGCGGCGTCAGGCGGAGCGTATTGCGCGGTGGGGTGACCCCCGCGGCGGCGATGATGGGCTGCAGAAGCGCGCCGTCGCGGGCAATCAGCTGCCCGGCGACGTAGACCCGACGGGCCTGTAGTTTCTCCAGCGAATCAAAGACCACCAGGTCGGCGCGGCGGCCGGCGGCAATCAGCCCTGCGTCGTTACGCTGCAGGCGAATCGCGGCGTTCAGAGTCGCGAAGCGCAGGGCGTCGGCGGCCGGCAGGCCGTGTTCAATCAGCTGGTTGAGCAGGGCGATAATTCCGCCTTTTTCCAGCAGCATATCCGGCGGCACATCGTCGGTGCAGACGGTGATTTGCGATGAGAGGTGCGGCAGCGTTTTCAGCGCCTTGACGATATCCGGCAGCAGATACGGATGTGAGCCGCGAATCTCGAGGGTCAGCCCGGCGCGCAGCTTTTCCAGCGCATCGTCCGCGGAGGTGAGTTCATGATCGGAGGTAACCCCTGCGGCGAGGTAGGCCTGCAGGTCGGCGCCGTTCAGGCCGCGGGCGTGGCCTTCAATCAGTTTGCCGCTCTCGAGGCCGGCCTGAACAATCTCCTGCATGCGCTCGCTGCCGTGCAGCACGCCGTACATATCCATCACTTCCGCGACGCCGCGGACTTCCGGCCATGCCAGCATGGTCGCCATCTCGGCGCCGGCAAAATCCGCCCCGGACATTTCCAGACCCGGCGTCGACGGCACGCTGGAGGGGGCGGCTACCATCACCTGCAGCGGCAGGTTCCGGCTGGCGGCCACCGCATAGCGCACGCCCTCAACCCCGAGGACGTTGGCCAGCTCATGCGGATCCCAGAACACCGCCGTGGTGCCCTGCGCGAGGACGATTTCCGCGTAGCGCTCGGGAGGCAGGTGCGAGCTTTCGAGATGCACATGGGTATCCATTAGCCCCGGCGACAGGTAGGCGCCATCCAGCGCATGCTGTTGCCGGGCATCGCTGCGGCTGCCGCGCGGATGCACGCTGGCGATCATCTCGCCGACGATGCCGACATCGGCGGCGCGGAGTTCGCCGGTGACCATGTCGACGATCTGCGCCCCGGTCAGTAAGAGGTCAAAAGGGACTTCGCCCCGGGCCGCCTGGACGGCGCGGCGGCGGTTTTCAGCACTGCTGGACATAACAACTCCGGCACAAGGATAATGGCGATACTCTAGGTGGACAGCAAACGTTTGCCCAGATGAATAAATTTATCACCCGATAAGCTCGGGTTATTCTGGCTGATTACCCTTAGCGAAGAACACCATGACCGAACCGTGGCAGCGCCTGCCCGCGCTTTCTCTGAAACAGCTACAGTATTTTGTCACCCTGGCGCAGCTGCGTCATTTCACCGATACCGCCAACCGGCTGGCCATCAGCCAGCCGGCGCTGAGCAGCGCGCTGCGGCAAATTGAAACGGTGCTGGGCGGCAAGCTGGTCAACCGCACGGCCTCTTCGGTGACGCTGACCGATCTGGGGGCGGCGATTTTGCCGCACGCTCGTCGCGTGCTGAGCGTGTCCCAGCTGGCGTTTGATGACATGCAGCAGATTGTCGCCGCCGGCGGCGATGGCACGGTACGGATTGGCCTGGTGCCGTCGGTCAGCTCGCTGCTGTTTCCCCTGCTGCCGCAGACCCTGGCGCAGACTTTTCCCCGCCTGCGGGTCGAGTTTCACGACCAGACCAACGATGCGCTGGTGCGCGAGCTACAAAGCGGACAGATTGATTTTGCTATCGGCGCCCTCGACAGTTCGCTTCCTGACGCGCTGCAGGTCTATCCGCTGCGGGAAGATCCGTTTGTCGCAGTGCTGCATTGCGAGGATCCGCTGGCCGACCAGCCGCACCTGCCGTGGAAGCTGCTGGCCGGGCGCGATATTGCTGTGTTCTCGAAGGGCAATATTCAGCGTCTGGTGGGCGCGCTGGCGGAGAGCCACCGCCTGACGCTGAATACGCGTTATCAGGTTGATTATATTGAAACCCTGTATGGCCTGGTGCGCTCGCGGCTGGCGATCGCCATTCTGCCCGAGCTGTATACCACCCACCTGCAGGATCCTGGCCTGACCATCGCCCAGCTGCAGCAGCCCGCGTTGGCGCGTACCGTGGCGTTAATGCGCGGGCCGCAGGCGCTGCCGCCGCTGATTGAGAACTGTTTTGCGCTGCTGCTCAGTTCGCTACGCGAAGCCGATCCGCGGCTCAGGGGAGATGCTTGATCAGCACATCGACCGTCAGGTGATTAATATACTCCAGCGAATGGGAAGCCATGACCCCCAGCAGCCGGTTGCGGTGCCCGGCGATAAGCAAATCAATTCCCCGCTGGCGTACGCAGGCGTCGACATCCTCAAAACGGCGGGCGGTAACCAGCGCCAGGGTTTGCACCGGCAGGGGGACGCTGGCCGCCAGCGCGTTGAGCAGCGCTTTTGCCTGAATCACCTCCTGGGAGACATTATCATCCAGCAGGCTATCGGAGACATAGTTCAACGCCCGGTAGTCGGTGCTGATATGGGCGAGGGTGATGCGCATGGCGTTCTCTTCCGCCATGTTAGCCGCATGCCGCAACAGCGGTATGCCGTCAAGGCTGTTGTTAATCAGCACCAGGGCATGGTGATAAACGGGCATAGCCGTACCTCGAGATAGGTGTGACCGCGAACGCCGGTCCCTGCGATTAAGTTTGTGCCCGTTCGGGCATGAAAGCAAACGGATAAATGGATAACCGGCCAGGCGCCAGGAGACGTCGCGCGGGAGATGACACAAGATGGCTTGCGCTGGCATGCGGCTTCCCGTAACCTGCCAGCAGAGAATGTTTATATCTTCTTGATGACTCGGGGTGCCCTTCCTGGTGAAGGCTGAGAAAAACCCGTAATACCTGATCTGGATAATGCCAGCGTAGGGAAGTCAGAGACCAGCGGGTCGTTGCTTCTTCATCGCCTGGCTGGAGCAAACGATGCAAGCTGAGCCACTCAATCCCGCGCATATTGCGCACCTGCAACATCTCTTTCGCCGCCACGCCCCCCTTGTTCACTGCATGACCAATGATGTGGTGCAGACCTTTACCGCCAACGTGCTGCTGGCGATCGGCGCCTCGCCGGCGATGGTTATCGATCCGCAAGAGGCGAGCCAGTTTGCCGCCATCGCCGATGCGCTATTGATTAATGTCGGTACCTTAACTGTCGAACGGGCGACCGCCATGCGGGCGGCGGTACACAGCGCCCAGCGGGCGGGTAAGCCGTGGGCGCTGGATCCGGTGGCGGTCGGCGCATTAACGCTGCGCACTGAGTTTTGCCATGAGCTGCTGAGACTGCACCCGGCCGCCATTCGCGGCAACGCCTCCGAGATCATGGCGCTGGCCGGTATGAGCGCCGGCGGACGCGGCGTCGATACCACCGATACCGCAGCGGCGGCACTTCCTGCCGCCCAGGCGCTGGCGCGTCAGCTCAATAGCGTTGTCGCGGTGACCGGCGAGGTGGATTACGTCACCGACGGGCAGCGTACGCGGATGGTGACCGGCGGCGACCCCCTGATGACCCGGGTGGTGGGTACCGGCTGCGCGCTCTCGGCGGTCGTGGCGGCCAGCGCCGCGCTGCCGGGGGACCGTCTGGAAAACGTCGCGGCCGCCTGTGGCCTGATGAAACAGGCGGGCGGTCAGGCAGCGCGGCAGGGCGGCCCGGGGAGCTTTACCCCGGCACTGCTGGATGCCCTGTACGGGGAGATAAAACCATGAAACGCATCAATGCCTTAACTATTGCCGGCACCGATCCCAGCGGCGGCGCGGGGATCCAGGCCGATCTGAAAACCTTCTCGGCGCTCGGCGCCTATGGCTGCTCGGTGATCACCGCCCTGGTGGCGCAGAACACCCGCGGCGTACAGTCGGTGTATCGCATCGAACCCGATTTTGTCGCCGCTCAGCTGGATTCGGTGTTCAGCGATGTACGCATCGATACCACCAAAATCGGCATGCTGGCGGAAACGGATATTGTTGAAGCCGTGGCGGAGCGCCTGGCACGCTATCAGATTGACAACGTGGTGCTGGATACGGTGATGCTGGCGAAAAGCGGCGACCCGCTGCTGTCAGCGTCGGCGGTGGCGACGTTACGCACGCGCCTGCTGCCGCGGGTATCGCTGATCACGCCGAATCTGCCGGAAGCGGCGGCGCTGCTCGATGCCCCGCATGCGCAGAGTGAAAAAGAGATGCTGGAGCAGGGGCGCGCGCTGCTGGCGATGGGCTGCGGCGCGGTGCTGATGAAAGGCGGGCATCTTACTAACGCTGAAAGCCCGGACTGGCTGTTTACCCGCGAAGGCGAGCAGCGTTTCACCGCGCCGAGGGTCAACACCAAAAATACCCATGGCACCGGCTGCACGCTGTCGGCGGCATTAGCGGCGCTGCGCCCGCGCTATGCCGACTGGGGGCAGACGGTCGCCGAGGCCAAGAGCTGGCTCTCCGCGGCGCTGGCGCAGGCGGATTCACTGGAGGTCGGCCACGGTATCGGCCCGGTGCATCATTTCCACGCGTGGTGGTAGTCTGGACGCGTGAGACTTCAGGTTGCCGCCTGAGCGCAACCTGAATGATTTAGCGTATAATGGCTGAAACTGTCAGCCAGGAAAACCACAGATGGAACAAGCGCATACCCGGCTTCTCGCCCAACTGAATGAGCGCATCGCCGCTGCCGATCACACGCCGCTGTACCTGAAATTCGCCGAAACGGTGAAAAACGCGGTGCGCAGCGGTTGGCTTGAGCATGGCAATATCCTGCCCGGCGAGCGCGATCTCAGCCAGCTGACGGGGGTGTCGCGCATCACCGTGCGTAAGGCGATGCAGATGCTGGAAGACGAAGGGGTGGTGACCCGTGCGCGCGGCTATGGCACGCAAATCAACAACATCTTTGAATATTCGCTGAAAGAGGCGCGCGGATTTTCCCAGCAGGTGGTGTTGCGCGGTAAAAAACCGGACACGCTATGGGTGAACAAGCGGGTGGTGGAATGTCCGCAGGAAGTGGCCGAACAGCTGGCGCTGGAGCCGAAAAGCGAAGTGTTTTTGCTCAAGCGCATCCGCTATGTCGATGAAGAGGCGGTGTCCATCGAAGAGTCGTGGGTGCCGGCGCATCTGATCGCCGACGCCGAAGATATCGGTATTTCTTTGTATGATTATTTCCGCAGCCAGCATATTTACCCGCAGCGCACGCGCTCAAGAGTCAGCGCCCGGATGCCGGACGCTGAGTTTCAGTCGCACATTAAAATGGATGACAAAATTCCGGTGCTGGTGATTAAACAGGTGGCGCTGGATCAGCAGCAGCGGCCGATTGAGTACAGCATCAGCTACTGCCGCAGCGATTTATACGTCTTTGTGTGCGAGGAGTAGTGCTTCACGGGTGGGGGCGCAGTCGCCGCCGCGGTGGCTGACCACCCACGATGCCACCGCGTTCCCCAGCGTCACCGCTTGTGCCAGCGGCCAGCCGGCGGCTAATCCGGCCAGTACGCCGCCGGCGTGGCTGTCGCCAGCGCCAATGGTATCGACCACCGTCGTGGGAAAGGCCGCCGCCTGTCCGCATTCCGCCGCGCTGAAATACCACGCCCCGTCTTTATCCTGACGCACAATCAGCGGCGCGTTCCAGCGTTCGAGCCAGGCTTTCCCCAGCTGTTCCGTCTCCGCCGGGAATTGCTGCTGTCCGGCGACAATTTCCGCTTCCTGACGGTTGAGCGTGACGATCGGCTGACAGGCCATTATGCGGGTGAAGATCGTCGGTGCGACGTCGGCAATACGCGGTCCGAAGTCGATCAACGCCGTCACCTCAGGGGAGGTTTCCAGCCAGCTAATCAGTTTCCCGGCGCACGGGGCGGTGAGCTGATAGCCGGAAAGATAGACCAGACTGCCCGCCGTGCGCGGCAGACGAGCCAGCCAGTCGTCATCCCACGCGTTTTCCACGCCGGTAAAGGACATAAAGGTGCGTTCGCCATCCGGTTCGACCAGCGCCAGGCACCAGCCGTTATCGCCTTTGTCAGTGGCAATAATGCTGTGAATGCCCTGACGATTCAGGTTGTTGCGCACAATATCCGCCCATATCCCCTGGCCGAGGGGCAGGGCGTTGCAGGCGTCGATGCCGAGGCGTTTCAGCGCCACCGCCACGTTCAGCGCGCAGCCGCCAATATTGACGCTTTGCTGCTGTAATTCGATATCGCAGCCGCGCCAGGGCAGAGCGTAGGCGTCGGCGATGACGTCAATGACCGCTGAACCGATGACCGTTACCGGACGCTGCTGACGGAGCTGGCTTAGTGTGTCGATCAGCATCGTGCCTCCCGCTGGTGGCGATAGCGCAGCAGGGCGCTGGCATAGCGGTCAAAGTCCAGCTGGTTCACCTCGTCCAGCTCCTGTTTCAACGGCGGATCGATGGCGTCAATGCCGTGCAGCGCGCCGCAGATAGCGGTGGCCATCGCGCCGATGGTGTCGGTATCGCCGCCCAGGTTGGCGCACAGAATGGCGCAGCGGTTTGGGTCGGTGCCCGCCAGTTCGACCATCGCGATCGCGCAGGCGACGGATTCAAGCGTGCTGGTGCCGGCGCCGACCAGTTGATAAAGCCGCTCGCAGGCGGACTCCACCCCGTTGGCCTCGCGTACCGTTTTCAGCGCCAGCTCGATACGCATCGCCAGAGAGGCGCTGAAGGTGGTGACGCGTTTTTCCTGGGCCCGGCGGGCGACGGCGGGCAGCGCATCGACAATGTTGCGCCAGCTCGCGCCATCAATCGCCCGGGAAACCGCCCAGCCGATAGCCACCGCCCCGGCGATCGCCAGATCGGATTTGTGCGTCGGGCTGGAGGCCAGCGCAACCGCGTCAATAAAGGCGTCCAGATCCGCACCAGGCAGCATGCAGCCCAGCGGGGAGACGCGCATCGCCGCGCCGTTGGTGACGCCGTTGTTTTCCAGCGCGCTCACCGGTTGGCCATCGCGAATGGCGTTCAACGCAATTTTTGAGGTCGGGCCAAGTACGTTTTTGTTGAATGCGTCAAAGCCTTCCGCCCACGCCAGAATATGGCGGCCGATCGCGTCCGGGACGATTTCGCCCTCGCATTCGATCAGCGCGTCGGCCAGACACAGCGCCATCGAGGTGTCGTCGGTAAACTCCGCCCGTTTGAAGTAGCAGGCGGCGTTGTTTTCCGCCGGGCCGGGTAAAAAGCGGTCAATCCAGCCAAAGTGCGCTTTCACGCGAGTACGTGGCCACAGCTCTGATGGCATCCCCATCGCATCGCCTAACGCCTGGCCGTACAGAGCCCCAAGAATTCTTTGGTGTTTCATTTCACTTCCTCATGTGTCATCGCCATGTCGCCTTTGTCGCCGTCGACGGGGATGGCGGTAATTTCTCTATCCGATTCGCGGAAGAACAGCATAAACAGCACGGCAATCACCGCGATCATCACGGCGCCGAAGGTCCACATTCCCGCCCAGTTGAAGGTCAGGCCGTTCACGGGTTGCGGGTAGGCGAACATTTTTTCCATCATCACGCCGCCAAGACGATAGCCGAGCAGGCTGCCGAATCCCTGACAGCACAGGGTGATCAGGCCCTGGGCGGCGTTGCGCATTTGCACCGGCGCTTTTTTGTCAACGTAGATATAGGCGGTCACGTAGTAAAAATCGTAGCTTACCCCGTGCAGCAGGATACCGAGGAAAAGCAGGCCGTAGGTAAAGTAATGCTCTGCGCCGCCATAGACGAAAAAGCCGTAGCGAATCGCTGCCGTTACCAGACCAAGTAATAATACCTTTTTAATACCAAAGCGCTTGGTAAAGAACGGCAGCGCCAGCATAAAGAAGATTTCGGAGAACTGGCCGAGGGTCATCCAGCCGGTGGCGTTGCGCATCCCGACTTCGGTCAGATAGCCGTTGGCGAAGATGTAGTAGAACGCCAGCGGCATCGCAAACAGGAACGAGCAGAAGAAAAAGACGAGGAAGTTTTTGTCGCGCAGCAGTACCAGCGCGTCCAGACCGAGCATCACTTTCAGGTTCAGTTTGCCGGTGCTCTTTGGCGGGGTATCCGGCAGGAACAGCGCGAAAACGCCCAGCAGCGCGGAGCTGGCGGCGGCGATCAGCAAGGGAACGCTGGTCGGGGAAATATCGTTGTAGCCCAGCATTTGTGGCAGGAAACCGCATACCAGACCGGAGCCAATCCAGCCAATGGTGCCCATCACCCGGATGCGCGGGAAGTCGCGCTCGACGTCCGGCACATGGGAAAAGGCGATGCTGTTAGTCAGGGCGATGGTCGGCATGTAGGTCAGCGAGTAGGCCAGCAGCAGCGGGAAGAAGCCGTGGAAGGCGGTCTGTTGCGCGGCGAAATACATCAAAATGGCCCCGGCGAACATCAGCACCGCCAGCACTTTCTGCGCCGGGAAGAAGCGGTCGGTCAGCGAGCCGACGAGGATCGGCGAAAGGATCGCCGCAATGGCGGTACAGGCATACGACCAGCCAATTTCCCCGGCGCTGAAGCCGTTTTTACTCAGCCATAGCCACAGGGGCACAAACCACGCGCCCCAGATAAACCACTCCACGAACATCATGAACGACAGCTTCACTGTAGTTTTCATCTTTAAATCCTTCATGACAGGTAAGGTACATCTGCACACTACCATTTAATAATACCTTTTAAATACCTTTGAGGGTGTTTCATGAGCGACTTAACACTTTTTTATACCTGAATCGTGCCAGCGGAATGTGCTTAAAAGCGCACGAATCGGCTGGAAAAATCAGGCTCAGAAGACCAGGCTTAGTGTTGCCTTAAAAATCGGGCACAGGACATTCATGGCCAGCTCAGCTGGCACTTACGGGAGTTATTGCTATGACTGATATTACGCAGTTGCTTGGCAAAGATGCCGACAGCCTTTTACAGCACCGTTGTATGACCATTCCAGCTGAACAACTCTATTTACCGGGAGCGGACTACGTCGACCGGGTAATGGTGGATAACAATCGTCCGCCGGCGGTGCTGCGTAATATGCAGACCCTGTACAACACGGGGCGCCTGGCAGGTACCGGATATCTCTCGATCCTGCCGGTTGACCAGGGCGTGGAACACTCGGCCGGCGCATCGTTTGCCGCCAACCCGCTCTACTTTGATCCGAAAAATATCGTCGAGCTGGCTATTGAAGCCGGGTGTAACTGCGTGGCGTCGACCTATGGCGTTCTGGCCTCGGTATCGCGTCGCTATGCGCACCGCATTCCGTTCCTCGTGAAGTTGAATCATAACGAGACCCTGAGCTACCCGAACACCTTCGATCAGACGCTGTACGCCAGCGTTGAGCAGGCCTTTAATATGGGCGCGGTGGCGGTGGGGGCGACCATTTATTTTGGTTCAGAAGAGTCCCGCCGTCAGATTGAAGAGATCTCCGCGGCGTTTGAACGTGCGCATGAACTGGGGCTGGTCACCGTTCTGTGGGCCTATCTGCGTAACCCGGCGTTTAAGAAAGATGGCGTTGATTACCATGTCTCTGCCGATCTAACCGGTCAGGCCAACCACCTGGCGGCGACCATCGGTGCCGATATCGTGAAGCAGAAAATGGCGGAAAATAACGGCGGTTATAAAGCGGTGAACTTTGGCTACACCGACGATCGCGTTTATAGCAAACTGACCTCTGATAACCCGATCGATCTGGTCCGTTACCAGCTGGCGAACTGCTATATGGGGCGTGCCGGGTTGATTAACTCCGGCGGCGCGGCGGGTGGGGAAACTGACCTGACGGACGCGGTCCGCACGGCGGTGATCAACAAACGTGCCGGCGGGATGGGGCTGATTCTCGGGCGTAAAGCCTTTAAGAAATCGATGAGCGACGGCGTGAAACTGATTAACGCCGTGCAGGATGTCTATCTCGACGGCAAAGTCACCATTGCCTGAGTCGAAAGAACGTGGCGACAACTCTTCTGTGACGAGGTAGTGCCGCCCGTTTAAGGATGCATCGCTCGCCGCTGTGGCGACATAAGAATCCGTAATCACGCCGTGATTACGGATTTTTTATGCTGTTCAGCCTGGTTCTCAACCTATCTGGCAGGCGAGCCTGTACCTGACGTCGCCGTTAAGCAGGGGATTTCGCGTTAACGGTGGTTTGGGCGAAAAGGGGAGCCGTGCAGCGAGTGCCGTAGAATGTATGTCCTGTGGAATATTCCGTTCACGGGGAATCCGTCACTTTTCTCACACCCTCTGCGTGTGAACGGCATGGGGGCGTTTCGCCCGCCCCCATGACCCCCGCATTGCGCTGAAAACTGCCGCTACGCGGTGCGCTCCACTCCGGCTCCATCTGGCGGACCGGGCAGGACTCAACGTCCCTGTCTCGACCTGCCGCTCTGGCCGCCGTCCTGGATGCGCGCCTGCGTTCCCGCCAGTTTTCCTGACGCGCCTTAACCCCCGCGCTGCCAGCCCGTGGCCGCTCTGTAGCTATATCGTTGCTGAACGTTTTTTTCAGCAACGATCATGCAAGCACAGCAGAGGGGCTGGCCGCCTTCTTCAGTGGCCAGCATGACTCTGTGACGAGAGGGGTTTTTATGTTCCGGAGACGCGGGCAGTCAACTGCTCGGCGGTTGTCTGGCGCGCCAGGCCCGGCTGTTCGACGCGAATGAACGGGCAGATAAAGAAGGCCAGCACGTACAGAGCGGTATAGGCCACCACCACGCCGAGGGTGCTGAAGTACGGCAGCAGCACCACCGCAATCGCCGGAGCGAGGAAGTTCGACAGCCCCGCCGACAGGTTGTACACCGAAATCGCCGCCCCTTTATGCTGCGGCTCCAGCGCCGGGAACACCGCCGCCATCGGCACAAACGCCGCGACGAAGATCCCCAGCGCAATCGCCGGCACCAGCGCCATGGCAAAGTTATGCCCGAAGTGCTGCGGGATGTAGTAAAACGCCAGACTCGACAGCGCCATCCCGACACAGCCAAACCAGCGCACCACTTTCATCCAGCCCATTTTCTCCGCCACGATCCCCCAGAAAACGTTAGAGAAAATGGTGGTGAAGAAGAACGCCGCCCACACCTGGAGCCACTCCGAGGTGGTGAAGCCCAGTTCATCGACGAACATCAGCGGCATGATCACCGCAAAACCGAACAGCGACAGGGTGTTGATAATGCGCACCATGCTGGAGAGCAGAATATTGCGGTTGGTGTAGAGCAGCGTCGCCGCGCGCCCCAGTTCGGCAAACTTCTCGCGGGTGGTGAGGTTCTGCATATGGCGCGGCGTTTGAATATTGCGCAGCGACGCCAGAGCGATGATGCCGCCGGTGACGCAGAACGCCAGGGCCAGCCACAGGGTGCCCAGTTCGCCAATATGCGGGATGGTGAAGCTGGGGATATAGCTGCCGAACACGCCAATACCGATCGAGTACACCGCCCAGAACCAGCCCAGCGCCGAGCTGGCGCCGTCGCTTCGGACGTTATGCACAATGGCGATGATGAAGGAGTAAAGGAACAGCGGATAGGCCAGGCCGCGAATGCCGTAGAACAGCAGGATCAGCGGATAGTTGGCGTGGCCGAGACCGAAGACGAGGAACAGTACATGGAACACGCACCACAGCACGAAGCCGATGAGCATCGTTTTCTGCGGGGTGATAATTTCGGCCACCACGCCGGAGACCCATGCCGCCAGCGCGGCGG
>NZ_JBJDNH010000016.1:0-19511 GCF_044900465.1 Klebsiella sp. NPDC088457
CTGACCCCATGCCGAACTCAGAAGTGAAACGCCGTAGCGCCGATGGTAGTGTGGGGTCTCCCCATGTGAGAGTAGGGAACTGCCAGGCATCAAATACAGAAGTATGGCACTGACCTTTGAGGCAGTTCACTACTCGAAAGAGAGTAGGACAAAAGCGAAAGCTTTTGAACGTTGCGAAGCAACGGCCCGAAGGGTGGATCACAGAGTGATTCATAAACTGCCAGGCATCAAACCAGTAAGAAGCCCATCCTCGCGGATGGGATTTTTGCGTTTTCAGAACAAGGAACAACAGCAAAGAATCTGCCGGTGCAGGCAACATAAAAGCCTGCTGTAGCCGCCACCTCACCATATTTCACTTTATCCCCGCCCATGCTGTAGTGTTAATTCCGAAAACCACGTTACGAAAAAAAAATGTGAATTCAATCACATATAATTCAATAACAATTATATAACATTTGCTTTACTAATTGATTTGTCTCAGTGACGTGGTACGCCCGACAAGACAGATTGCAGTCTTTGCTGGAGCATAATTACAATGGCAGAAAGTAGTATTAACGAACGGGGATCGCACGATCATAGCGATACCCGCCGCCGTATATGGGCAATTGTGGGAGCATCTTCGGGGAATCTGGTTGAATGGTTTGATTTTTATGTCTATTCATTCTGCTCTCTCTACTTTGCGCACATCTTTTTCCCTTCCGGAAACACCACCACTCAGTTATTACAAACCGCCGGGGTATTCGCTGCCGGCTTCCTGATGCGGCCAATTGGCGGCTGGCTGTTTGGCCGGATAGCCGACCGTCGTGGGCGTAAAGCGTCAATGCTTATCTCAGTATGCATGATGTGCATGGGATCGTTAGTAATTGCCTGCCTGCCAGGCTACGAGACGATTGGTACCTGGGCCCCGGCATTATTACTGCTGGCCCGGCTGTTCCAGGGGCTCTCCGTAGGCGGTGAGTACGGGACTAGCGCTACCTACATGAGCGAGGTCGCCATTGAAGGCAAGAAAGGCTTCTACGCTTCATTCCAGTATGTCACCCTGATTGGTGGACAGCTGCTGGCCGTACTGGTCGTGGTTGCGCTGCAACAAATTCTCAGCGATCGGCAGCTGCATGCCTGGGGATGGCGTATACCTTTTGCCCTGGGAGCCGTTCTTGCCATCGTGGCGCTGTGGCTGCGCCGTCAGCTGGATGAAACCTCTAAGCAGGAGACACGTGCGTTAAAAGAGGCGGGCTCCTTCAAGGGGCTATGGCGCAACCGGAAAGCCTTTATGATGGTGCTTGGTTTTACCGCCGCCGGTTCGTTAAGCTTTTATACCTTCACCACCTATATGCAGAAATATCTGGTTAATACGGCAGGGATGAGCGCCAGCACGGCCAGTATGATTATGACCGCTGCGCTGTTTGTTTACATGCTGGTGCAACCGCTATTCGGGGCGTTGTCGGATAAGATGGGACGCCGGACATCAATGCTGTGCTTCGGCTCATTAGCGACGCTCTTTACCGTGCCGATTTTAAGCGCGTTGCAGGGCGTGACTTCACCGTATGCGGCGTTTGCGCTGGTCATCTGTGCATTGATGATCGTGAGTTTCTATACCTCGATCAGCGGGATCCTGAAAGCGGAGATGTTCCCGGCGCAGGTTCGTGCGCTAGGGGTGGGGTTATCCTATGCGGTGGCGAATGCGCTGTTCGGCGGTTCGGCAGAGTATGTGGCACTGTCGCTAAAATCCGCCGGAATAGAACATGCCTTTTACTGGTATGTTACGGTGATGGCGGCGATAGCATTCCTGGTTTCCCTGATGCTGCATCGTAAAGGTAAAGGGCTACGGTTGTAGGTTTATTGGTGCGCCAGCTGCCACACGGCATAGCCCGTCGTGGCACCGGCCACATCCCAGGCAAAGTCCTTCCAGCTCCAGCCGCTTCCTGCCGGGCGGCTGTCCCAAAGCTCTTTCGACGCCCCCAGGCTGACGGAAAAAATAAAGCCGATAGCGGCGCTTCGCTCACGGCTGTATCCCTGATGCCGGGCATATTCGTTGCCTGCGGCAGAGATCATGGCCGAGGCAAGAAAGTGCTGGGCTTTATCCTGGCCGCTCCAGGCGTCATTGGCCATATGGCTACAGCCGGTGAGCAACAGTGGGGTAATCAAGATGAGTTTACGCATAGTCATTCCAGAAAAAAGCCCCGACGATGCGGGGCCGATATTCAGAGAATACGACTGATCAGCCGGTCGATACGGATCCGTCTTAGCCGACGAATCAGTTTGCGTACTTTTACCGGATAATCAGCAATGCTTTGCAGATCGCGATAGTGTTTCACGACGGTGGTGTGCTGGCGAATCAGATGCAGTTCTTTTTCACGCATAGCGCCCAGTTGATGCTGCGGATCGTGAATAAGAATGGCGTTTTCCAGATCCAGGCGCCAGGCCCGCGGATTGAGGTTATTACCCGTCAGCAGCATCCACTCGTCATCGACCCACATCCCTTTGAGGTGATAGCTGTTATCGTCATCTTTCCACAGACGCACAATCAACTGCTCGGTATTGACGTAATACTGCAGTCGACTCAGAAAACGACGCAGATTGATTTCATACAGATAGGGGAGGGCGCCGATAATTTTAAACGGCTGATCTTCCGGAATGTAGAAGTCATTTGCCGTTTTATCGCCAACGATAATCTCCACCTTTTTCCCGCTGCGCAGCAGCTGGATGATGTTACGTACCAGCAGGGCCGGCAGGTTGAAGTAAGGGGTGCAGATAGTCAGCTTATGCTCGGCGCAGGGCATTAGATGAAAAATGGTTTTATTCAGCAGGCTTGATTTGCCCAGACCCACCAGCGGCGTGACCGACAGCTGGTCATCATCGGCGTTGCCGAGAAAATGATAGCTGCTGTCGCGAAGCTCCTGGCGGTACTGACGGATATCATTTTTGATTTCCGGGCTTTTCGGGCGAGCGGCGCTGTCAAGGCGGTTCACACCGCGCCCCTGGACCAGGTTGTGTTCGACCCAATCGAATATCACATCGGCCATTTTGCCGTTGCGAATACATTGGTAGCGGTCGTAACGATATTTGTCGTGCTGATGCAGATAAACATCGTTCAGGCTTGCGCCGCTGTAGAGGACGCAATCATCGATAATGAAACCTTTAAAATGCAGAACGCCGAGCGCTTCTCGCGTATTGACCGGCACTCCGTAGACCGGGATATCGACCCCCGGGTTTTCCTGAGCCATACGGCAGTACCAGTCGGCGTTGGTGTTGGCTGCCGCCGCGCCAATACGCCCACGCTGGGCGCGATGCCAGTCAACCAGAACGCGAACGTCTAACCCAGGGCGCTGGCGTTTGGCGTCATACAGCGCCTGCAGAATTCCTTTGCCGCCATCATCCTGTTCCAGATAGAGCGCAATAATGCAAATACGCTGGGTGGCGTGGGCTATCCTGGCCAGTAACGCTTGCCGAAAATCCGCAGGAGCGTAAAAGAACTCGATATCATCAACTGACTGAGAAAGCTTAGGGAGTTGGGCAAGGTGTTGTTGATGTTTATTACGCTTAAATTTTGACAACATCACAGTGCGTTTCTTCTCTGTTTATTGAAGGGTCTTCTGTACCATGCAGACGACGTAAGCGGGCAATAATAACATTACTGCTCGCGAATGTGGTCAACAATTGCGGCCGCCGGTTTATGATTGCTGTGGTGCAAACTGCAGGGACAAACTCACAATCCCCTCTTCCAGTTGAATATCAACGGCAAACCCCAGCTTCCTGGCGAGGCCGATCATGCCTCTGTTATTGGGCATGGTGATCCCATTCAGACGCTGCAGGCCGTGGTTTTGCGTATAGGCAATCAGCTTTTCCAGCAGGCGCCGGCCTAAACCTAACCCTTTTAAATCGGAACGCACCAGTACGGCAAATTCCGCATCAATATTATCCGGATCGGAGATAGCCCTCGTGACGCCGAGGATCTCATTCCCTCCGGCGGTCGCGCGAACGGCAACAAACGCCATTTCTCGATCGTAGTCGATCTGCGTCATATTGGCTAAATCATCATGGGTAAATTCATTGATCTCGCTGAAATAGCGGTAATAAAGATCTTCCTTCGTAACCTGAGCGATAAAGGCCACCAGCAGCGGTTCATCTTCCGGCAGGATCGGGCGGAACAGGCAGCGCTCGCCATTTTTCATGACCACCCACTCTTCTTGCTGCTGCGGATAGGGGCGTATCGCCAGCCGGCTTTCGCTGTCGCCGGTAAAGGGAGCAAGGCTTAAGGTGACATCGAGGGCGGTAAACTCGTTACCGGAGGCCAGTAGGGGGTGGATATCCAGTCGCTGGATCTCCGGGCAGTCGACGATAAGATTCGATACCTGAACCAGCAGTTGGCTCAAGCCCGGGACGTCCAGCGGGCGCAGCGCGCTACGACCGCGGATCTTCTTGCTCTTGATCGCCTGGATCACCAGATAGCGGGCCAGATTCATATTTAACGGCGGCAGGGCGACGGCGGCCTGATCTTCAGCACGCCATTCTACCCCGCCTTCACCTAACATAATCAGCGGGCCGAACACCGGATCGTACTCAACGACGACGCGTAGCTCCTGCGCGCCGGCGCGGTTTGCCATGCTTTGCACCAGCAGGCCGTGAATTCGCGCCTGCGGCCAGGTCATTTTTACGCGGTCGAAAATGGCGTCCGCCGCCTGCTGCACTTCTGCGGCGGTACGAAGATAGAGCATGACGCCCTGAACTTCCGATTTGTGCGGGATATCCGGCGAACGTAGCTTGAGCGCGACCGGGTAACCAATTTGCTCAGCGATATGTACCGCTTCAGCGCTGTCGGCGGCAATCCAGGTCGGTAGGGTGTGGATGCCGTAAGCGTGCAATACCGGGCTCACCTCATGCGTATCTAATGAACCGGCACCCTCGCTAATTGCCCGCTGCAACAGTATATGGGCTTCCGCGGTATTAGCTGTCACCATGTCTGACAGCACCGGCGTCTCCCGCAGCTGTTTCTGGTTACGTCGGTACTCCACCATATGCATAAAGGCGGTAATGGTCCCTTCCGGCGTGCGGTAGGTTGGCAGACCGGCATCGCTGAACAGACGGCGGGCCTCCTGGGAAGAGTATTCCCCGCACCAGTTGGTCAGTACAGTAACGTACTTACCGCGCGGATGCTGCTTCAGGGCGTCAATCAGCGCCAGCGCGCTTTCAGTTCCGGGGGCTGCAGCGCTGGGGGAATGAATCACCAGCAGGGCGTCGTAATCCTGGCTATCCAGCAGTACGTTCAGCGCCTTGAGATAGTGCTCGCTGCTGGCATCATCACGCAAATCCAGCGGGTTGGCGATGCTAACCCCACCCGGTAGCGCCAGGCGCAGTTTGTCGCCGGTCTCTGCGCTGAGGGTGGCAAGCTTGCCGTTGCGTAGCCACAGCTCATCCAGCGCCAGCGCGGCAGGAGCGGCGCCGTTGCTGATAATCATTAATTTCTCGCCGCGCAGCGGGCGCATATGGCTGAGGGTTTCGACCGCCGAGAAGAGCTCATGCGTATCCTGCACCCGCAGTAAACCTGCTCGTTGAATAGCGGCATCCCAGGCCGGATCCATACCTGAATTGACGTGCAGCAGTTTTTGCGCGGCCGGGCTACGACCGCTTTTGATCACCAGAATCGGCTTATTGCGCGATGCGCTGCGGGCCGCGGAAACAAAACGGCGGGCATCACTGATGTGTTCAAGATAGAGCAGAATGGCGCTGGTTTTGCTATCGCGCGCCAGAAAGTCGAGCAGATCGTCAACGTCGATATCCAGGCTATCTCCCAGCGCGATAAAGTAAGAAAACCCCATTTCGCGCTGCTGCGCCCAGTCCAGAATGGTATTGGAAACCGCGGCGGACTGCGAGATAAACGCCAGCTTGCCGCGATGAATCGGCACCGGGGAAAAGCTGGCATTCAGTCCTTGCCAGGGGGCCAGCAGGCCGAGACTGTTAGGGCCCAGCAGGCGCATCTGGTAGCGGGCGGCGCATTCGAGCAGCGCGGGGGACTGTTCCGCTGGCGAAGAGAGAATAATACAGGTCTTACACCCCTTTTGCCCCAGGGCCTCCAGCAGTTCGGGATTGCGCCGGGCGTTGGTGCAGAGTACGGCGAGGTCGGGAGTGAACGGCAGACTATCGATAGTGGGCCAGGCCAGCACCCCCAGAACAGCTTTCCAGGCCGGCGTGACCGGCAGAACCGGGCCGTTGAATCCACCGCCCAGCAGGTTGCGCATCATCAGATAGCCGGCACGCTGTGGTTTCATTGATGCGCCAATAACGGCGATCGATTTTGGTCGCAGCAGCGCTTCCAGGCCTCGTTGGCTCATACCGGTCTCCTTTGATCCCCAGTGACCGAATGATTTTAAACGTTTTCTACCGATTGTGCTGTGATGCTGCCCTTATGCTGAGTCTTTCCTGCCAGATAGCGGGTACGGAACAGGCTAAAGTGGTCCCCGAGCGCGCGGGCCGCCGTTTCATCCCCCGCGAGATCCAGCAGCGCAATGGCGACTTCCGCAGTGCAGTATTGCCCCTCGGCATGAGCTTCTCTCAGGTGATAGGCGGAGATGCGTGACAGATCGACGGAGATAATCGGAAGTGCATCGAGATACGGGCTTTTGCGAAACATTTTTCGCGCTTCCGTCCAGGTACCGTCAAGCATGATAAATAGCGGTGGTTTACCCGCTGGCGGGGCGCTCAGCACCTGGCGTTCCGTTCCTGCATATGAGGCCGGAAAGACGACCATGGGCTGGTAATTCGCATCGGCGACGACATCAAGCAACGCCTGCGGCGGTTCAGTTCGCGACCATTGAAATGCTTCGGTGTCCGGCAGGATATCCGCGATTAACCGCCCGGTATTGCTGGGCTTCATTGGTTCGGTATCGAACATCACCAGGCAGAAACGGCTGGCGGCCTGCGCGGGCGCCAGAGTTGCGCACAGGCACTGCTTCAATGGCAGCAGACAGCGTTGGCAGCGGTGAATGCGGTTACCACGGGCCAGAAACGGCCGGGTCGCGCGAGCGAGACGTTCGGCGCGAAGACGAAGGACGGCGTTATCAATCATTAAAGTGTCGCTAAGGAAAAACGCCATTGTCGCAGAGCAGAAAAAGGGGCACAAGCGGTGCCCCTGGCGGTTTATTGCTGGTTGGCTTCGTTTAACCAACTGTCGAATGGCGCTTTGGGTACGGCGCCGTTCAGCATGTCGATGACTTCACCATTTTTAAACATCATAATGGTCGGGATACTGCGGATGCGGAAACGGGCGCTCAGCTCGCGTTCGGCTTCGGTATTCACTTTGACGAAGCGCATCGTGCCGCTGCGTTCTTCCGCAACGTCTTCAAAGATCGGGGCGAAATTACGGCAAGGGCCGCACCATGGCGCCCAGAAATCAACAACAACGGGTAGATCGTCCTTCAGCAGTTTATCCAGCGTTGCCCCGGTCGCGTTGATGACGTCGCCGTCAAAAAGATCGTGGCCGCAGCGTCCGCACTTAGCGCCATCAGCGCTACGTTCGTCGGGGATGCGGTTCAGAGCCTGACAACTGGCACAAACGGTATTCATAACTAACCTCTGGTTATAGGTTGCAGCATGGCACGTGGCCGATTTGTATCTTTAATGTTACATATTATCGATTAGCGACTCTTAAACAACAATGTGTTTTGTTCAATGAATACGATAGACCCTATCTTTTAAACGAAATCATGGCGCAGCGGTGACACATCGGGTAATCTGCGCGCTTCGCGCAGCGCAGGTGGAGAAAATTGATGAGCGACGAACTGAAAAATAAAAGCGGCAAGGTCAAAGTGATGTATGTCCGCAGTGATGATGATTCTGACAGACGCACCCATAACCCGCGTACCGGGAAAGGGGGAGGGCGTCCAGGAAAATCTCGTGTCGACGGCCGTAGCCGCCCTGCCCGCGATGAGCGAAACAGCCGCGGTGATGACCGCAAACGTGACGATCGTAAACGTGATGATGCCGATCGCGAGAGTTCCTCTCCGTGGCGTACGGTGTCGCGTGCGCCAAATGATGAAGCGGCGCTGAAGCCCGATCACGGCGGCATCAGCGGCAAAAGCTTTATCGATCCGGAAGTCCTGCGTCGTCAGCGCGCGGAAGAGACCCGCGTTTACGGTGAGAATGCCTGTCAGGCGCTGTTCCAGAGCCGCCCGGAAGCGATTGTGCGGGCCTGGTTTGTCCAGAGCGTCACCCCGCGTTTCAAAGAAGCGCTGCGCTGGATGGCGGCGAACCGCAAAGCCTATCATGTTGTTGATGAAGCTGAGCTGGCAAAAGCCTCCGGCACTGAACACCACGGCGGCGTTTGCTTCCTGATTAAGAAACGCAACGGCACCTCGGTGGCCCAGTGGGTCGCTAAAGCCGATGCAGAAGACTGCGTACTGGCGCTGGAAGATGTTGGTAACCCGCATAACCTCGGCGCAATCATGCGTAGCTGCGCGCATTTCGGCGTGAAGGGCGTGGTGGTACAGGACGCCGGCATGCTGGAGTCTGGCGCGGCGATCCGTACCGCAGAAGGTGGCGCAGAACACGTAGAACCGATCACCGGCGACAGCTTCCTCGATACGCTGGAGCAGTTCCGTCAGGCCGGCTACGCCATCGTTTCCACCTCCAGCCACAACGGTACGCCGCTGCATAAAGCCGAGCTGCCGAAGAAAATGGTACTGGCGTTAGGCCAGGAGCGTGATGGTCTGTCCGATGCGGCGATTTCCAGCGCCGATCTTAACGTTGCCATTCAAGGTACCGGAAATGTGGAAAGCCTGAACGTCTCCGTCGCGACCGGTGTTTTACTGGCCGAATGGTGGCGGCAGAACAAGGCCTGACGGCTGAGTTCACGCAAAAAAATGCCAGCGCGAGGCTGGCATTTTTGTTTCTGCCGCGTTGCGCCAGCGTTATTCCTGCGCGGCGGGCAGTACCGGCATCCAGTCAATGGGCGCTTCGCCACGCTCGGCCAGCCACTGATTGGCCTGCACAAAATGATTACTGCCAAAGAAGCCGCGATGGGCGGAAAGCGGCGATGGATGCGGCGCTTTCAGTACGCAATGACGCTGGCGATCGATAATCGCCCCTTTCTTCTGCGCATGAGACCCCCACAGTAAAAACACCACCCCTTCCCGATGTTCATTTATCAGCGAAATCACTTTATCGGTAAAGGTTTCCCAACCCAGGCTGGCATGTGAATGCGCCTGGCCTGCGCGCACCGTTAAGACGGTGTTGAGCAGCAGTACGCCCTGTCGCGCCCAGCTTTCGAGGTATCCATGGGGAGGGCGGCTGAATCCAGGGACGGTTCCCTCCAGTTCTTTATACATATTCAGCAGCGACGGCGGCGTCTGGATACCGGGGAGCACGGAGAAGGCCAGACCGTGCGCCTGCCCGGGCCCGTGATAGGGATCCTGCCCAAGAATGACCACTTTAACATCGCCCAGTTCGGTATAGCGAAAGGCATTGAAGACGTCTTTTTGCGGCGGATAAATCGTGATACCCGACTGGCGCTCTTCGGCGACGGTTTTCAGAGTATTGACAAAATAGGGCTGCTGCTTCTCTTCCGCCAGCACGTCGTGCCAGGTCAATGGTGTGGTCATCCTGCTCTCCTGCAAAGTGTTATGGCTATAGCTTAACTGCTTCTTTCGGCATAACAAAATAGGTACTGCGCGGCTGACGTTTTACATGCAAAAAAAATTGAAATTTTACAAAAATATTTTGCGTGGGATATGGCGTAACTTGATGTAAAACAATAATATCCCTCTATACCCATTTTTATTACATGGTTTTTATTGATTTAAGTCAATGAATGCCCGGTGTTTGACTGATATACATACACTCAGACAACATTGGTTTTACCAATTGGCCGGGAAAGGGCCAATAAGACGAATAAAAATTGCCTAAGGGAGGCATCAAATGATTACTGGTATCCAAATTACTAAAGCTGCAAACGACGACCTGCTGAACTCTTTCTGGCTGCTGGATAGCGAAAAAGGCGAAGCGCGTTGCCTGTGTGCAAAAGGCGGTTTTGCTGAAGATGATGTGGTTGCGGTCAACAAACTTGGCGAAATCGAATACCGTGAAATTCCGCTCGACGTTAAGCCGGAAGTGCGCGTTGAAGGTGGCCAGCACCTGAACGTGAACGTGCTGCGTCGTGAAACGCTGCTGGATGCGGTTGAGCATCCGGAAAAATACCCGCAGCTGACCATTCGTGTCTCTGGCTATGCGGTGCGCTTTAACTCCCTGACGCCAGAACAGCAGCGTGACGTTATCGCGCGTACTTTCACTGAAAGTTTGTAAGCGTTAGCAAAAACCCCCGGTTCAATCGAGCCGGGGGTTTTTTATTATGTCGGGCTACGGTTCCCGTCTTACCAGCAGCGTAGTGAGCGTGAACGACAATAGTATGGCGATAGCCACGCCTGACAGCGCAAAGATAAAGTAGGGACCGATGTAAGCCGGCAGGCTAAAAATGCTCGATAAAATATAACCGTACAGCCGTACTCCGAAGAAAGCGATAAAGGCTGAGGCCAGCGAACTGGCAATGGTTGCCGCGACGAACGCTTTTTTATAGCGCGTTAAGACGCCAAATAGCGCGGGCTCGGTGATCCCCAGCAGCGCGGAAACTGCCGCGGACAGCGTGACCGTACGCTCCTGCCGGTTTTTGCTTACGCGCCAGATCGCAAAGGTGGCGCCCGCTATCGACATATTGGCCATAAACATCATCGGCATCAGCATGTCGTAACCGCGATCGCTGAAGTTCTGCAGGGCAATGGGCGTCATCGCATGATGCATCCCCGTCAGGATCGCGACCGGGCGGATAGCGCCCACAACCAGCCCGGCAAAACCGGCGGATATGCCGAACAGACCTTCAATAAACCACGCCAGCGCTTTGCCAAGCCAAATGCCAACCGGACCAATAATCACCAGCGCCGCCAGCGCGCCGAGAAACAGCGCCAGCGTCGGCGTGAACACGGTTTTCAGCACTTCGGGCATAATGCGATCGACCCAGGCGTGGATATATTTCAGCGCCAGCACGGAGAAGATAACCGGGATCACGCTGGAGGCGTAGTTGAATACGGGGATGGGAACGGCGTTTAGCAGCCACAGCGCGGAAGCGGCCCCCTCGTGATGGGCTGCCAGCGCCTTCGCGGCATCAATCAGGGTTGGGTACATCAGGCAGGCGGCAACGGCGACGGCCAGATACTCGTTGGTCTTAAAGATCTTTGCCGCCGAGACGGCAAGGAAAAAGGGCAGGAAATAGAATACACCGCTGGCGATAAGGTCGATGATCATAACGGTGTCGCTATTTTGCGGCACCGCCTTCAGCGCGATCAGTCCGGCCAGCAGGCCCTTTATCATCCCGGCTCCGGCAATGGCTGGCACGATTGGGCCAAAAACGCCCGAGACGGTATCCATAAACAGCGACACTGGCCCCTTACGCTGGCGGGGCTTTTCGGCGGCCTCTTCGCCGACGGTACCTAATGCCGCGAGCAGGCGTTCATACCAGTTATTAACCTTCGGCCCGATGATAATTTGAAACTGATCGCTCTGCAGCTGCGCGCCGAGCACGCCGGGCAGTTTCTTAATCTCTTCTTTTTCTACTTTGTTATCATCAATTAAATCAAAGCGTAATCGGGTCATACAGTGCCAGACGTTATTAATATTTTCTTTTCCGCCAATCAGCAAAATAATTCTGCTAATTGCATCTTGCGTCTCCATACCGGCTCCTGAAGCAATATGTTGTGCTGTTTACGTCGTGAAATGGTAAATAAGCCGATTTATAAAAACAAACCAATAAAATATGAGCTCAGTCACAAATTGCCGCAGTTATAGGTAATATTAGTGGGTTTTATCTAAATTGGTCTGTTTTTTAATGAAATTAAATCTGTTTTACGAACCAAAATTTTATTAAATAAAAAGGTTTACCTTGCGTAATAAATAGGGTGAAGATAATTGGCATCACCTTTTATTTTTGCCGCAGGGAGCCTTGCCGTGAACGCTACGCTAATTACCGATATTGAGTGTTTTATCACCCGCCCCGATCGCCATAACCTGGTCACGGTACGCGTGACCACCGACAAAGGGGCCGTGGGCCACGGCTGCGCGACTTTCCAGCAGCGCCCGCTGGCGGTCAAAACGATGGTTGATGAATACCTCAAGCCGCTGCTGCTTGGCCGCGATGCGAACAATATTGAAGACCTCTGGCAGATGATGAACGTCAACGCCTACTGGCGAAACGGGCCGGTAATGAATAACGCTATCGCCGGCGTTGATATGGCGCTTTGGGATATCAAAGCCCAGCTGGCGGGAATGCCGCTGTACCAGCTTTTTGGCGGCAAATCCCGTGACGCTATCCCGGCTTACACCCATGCCAGCGGTGAGACGGCGGAGGTGCTGTTTATATCCGTTGAGCGTCTGCTGGAAGAGGGCTATCGCCACATTCGCTGCCAGCTCGGTTTTTACGGCGGCACAGCGCAGGAGATACATACGCCGGAGAACCCGACGCCGGGCGCCTATTACGATCAGGATGAGTACATCAGGAATACGGTGGAGATGTTCCGGCTGCTGAGAGCGCGCTACGGGCACCGTTTTCATATCCTTCATGACGTCCACGAACGGCTCTTCCCGCAGCAGGCGCTGCAGCTGGCGAAGCAGCTCGAGCCCTATCAGCCGTGGTTTATTGAGGATATTTTAGCGCCGCAGCAGAGCGCATGGCTGGCGCAGATCCGCCAGCAAAGCGCAATTCCGCTCGCGATGGGGGAGCTGTTTAATAATCCGGCTGAATGGCATGACCTGATTGTTAACCGGCAGATTGATTTTATCCGCTGCCATATTTCGCAGATTGGCGGGATTACGCCGGCCCTGAAGCTGGCGGTGCTGTGTCAGGCATTCGGCGTGCGCGTGGCGTGGCACGGGCCCGGCGATATGACGCCGATTGGGGTTGCGGTCAATACCCACCTGAATATCTACCTCAATAATGCCGCAATTCAGGAATTTATACCGCGTTCTGCCGCTACTGATGCGGTATTCCCCGGAGCGCCCAGCGTCAATAACGGGTTTATCTATCCACCCACGGCGGCAGGGATTGGCGTCGGCTTTAACCAACAACTGGCGCAGACGTATCCTGTGGTCTATCGTCCGCACGAATGGACGCAGAGCCGCCTGCCTGACGGCACGATCCATACGCCATAATTAGTCCGAGGGCGCCTGGCGGAAGGTTAAGTTGTCGCGATTATGCGGAATAACGTAGGTGCAGGAGTAGTTGATATCGATAATATCGCTGATTTCATACACCTGCCCGCCGTCGAGGATCCCTCGATTGTTAATATGCATGGCCGGAATGCCCTTTTTGCAGCCCAGCAGGGCGGCCTGTTCCCGGCTGACGCTCACCGCCTGATAGGTGGTGAGCAAATGTGAAATTTGATATCCCCTGGAAAGCACGTACTGCTGCAGCGAGCGTTCGATAACCTCCCGGCTAAGATCGGCAAAGGCGGCGGCCGGCATACGCGAAATCTCAATCTGCACCGCTACGTTATCAACGAAGCGCAGGCGGCAAAATTGCCAGATAAACTCCTCATCCGTTATGCCGAAAATCTGCTGCTCCTCGCGGTCGGGGCGCTTTTTATGCAGGCTGATTGTCTGATAGCGCATCCGATCGAAGCGTTTTTCGGTGATGGAGTTATATACCAGCGGGTTGTTGCTCATTCGCTCGTTTATCCAAATCCCTGAGCCCTGTACGATACGTATGACGCCGATGTCAGCGAGTTTTTCCAGCGCTTGGCGAATGGTAAACCGTGAGACGCCATACTCCTCCGCCAGCCGGCGTTCAGGCGGGAGTTTACGGGGGCCGGGGTCATTGTGCTGGTAGATTTTGCTGAGCAGATCCTGGGTGACGAAATCTTTTTTTTTCATGATGACGCATTCCTCACTCAGCGGCCCACAGGGTAACGCTGCCTGTCGCTCCCCGCGGCGCTGTCGCCAGCGGATGTAAATGCAAGAACGCCGGGATATCCCGGCGTTCTTGTACTCTTAGCTCGACTGCTGCGGCGTATCGCTGCCGCTCGGCTTACGACGCTTGCCGATATTCTTAGCATCACGGTGACGTTTCTTCACGCGCGGCTTCTCTTTTTCTTCTTTTTTCTTCTCTGCGCGTTTGGCCAGCACTTTCTTAGACGGTTTGCCGGTTTGCTTCTCGCTCGGCGCACGGGTGGATGGGCGCAGTTCGTCGATAACGCGCGCCTTCAGCGGCTCGTCGATGTAGCGACCAATCTTGCCCAGCAGCAGGTGGTCATGGGCTTCAACCAGAGAAATGGCCACGCCTTTTTTCCCTGCGCGACCGGTTCGCCCGATACGGTGCAGATAGGTATCAGCGGTGCGCGGCATATCGAAGTTGAAGACGTGGCTAACGTCCGGAATATCAATTCCGCGGGCGGCAACGTCTGTCGCAATCAGCACGTTCATACGACCATCGGTCATACGTTTAATCGCTTCGTTACGTTTTGCCTGGACCATCTCGCCTTCCAGCCAGCAGGTATTGATGCCGGCTTCGCGCAGCCATGACGCCAGTTCATGAACACGCTCGCGTTTACGCACAAAGACGATAGAGCGGGTGGCGTCCGGCTGTTTTAGCAGGTTAACCAGCAGGGCGGTTTTATGCTTGACGTCATCGGCGCGATAGTACCATTGATGGATTTTTTTACGTTCGCGAGTGGACGGATTCGCCGACACTTCAACCGGCTCTTCCAGCAGACGCTCGGCAAAATCTTTAATCGCATCGCCTTCAAGGGTGGCGGAGAACAGCATGGTCTGCTTACGCCAGCGGGTTTCACCGGCAATGTGCTCGATATCCTGAGCGAAGCCCATGTCCAGCATACGGTCCGCTTCGTCGAGGATCAGCGTTTCCACCGCCCGGCAATCGAAGTTTTCTTCTTTAATATACTGCAGCAGTCGTCCGGTGGTGGCGACCACGATATCCTGATTCTCGCTGAACACTTCCGCGTGGTTCATATACGCAACGCCGCCGGTGATGGTGGCGATATCCAGATGGGTATGGGCAGCCAGCTCGCGCGCGTGGTCGGCAACCTGCATTGCCAGCTCACGGGTTGGCGTCAGGATAAGAATACGCGGCGGCCCCGACTTCTTACGCGGGAAATCAAGCAGATGCTGCAACGCTGGCAGCAGATATGCCGCTGTTTTACCGGTGCCTGTTGGGGCTGAACCGAGAATGTCACGGCCATCAAGCGCAGGCGGAATAGCGGCGGCCTGAATGGCTGTCGGGCGTGTGAAACCTTTTTCCTGGAGGGCTTCCAGCAGGTTTTCGTCGAGTTCAAGTTCGGAAAAAGTCGTTACAGTCATTATCTACCTCTGAGTGGACCGACGATTATAGACGTTACGGGCACAATGTTCATCTGTTTGTAAGGCTATCTGTTCTCCGGTATTGTGCATAGCCTTAAGCTCCGGAGTTTTTAGCCCGCAAGGTAGTTGAGGATGTCTCAGTCGAAGTTTGCGCTGCCGCGCAATGGTTTTACGTTTAAACAGTTCTTTGTGGCTCACGATCGCTGTGCGATGAAAGTCGGTACCGACGGTATTCTGCTCGGCGCGTGGGCGCCAATCGCGCAGGTAAAACACGTGCTGGATATCGGGACCGGCAGCGGTTTACTGGCCTTAATGCTGGCTCAGCGCACCGACGCGCGGGTAACGCTTGACGCAGTGGAACTTGACGGAGATGCTGCGGAACAGGCGCGAGACAACGTGGCGGCCTCTCCGTGGCCCGCGCGCATCGAAGTGCATCAGGCCGATATTCAACAGTGGCAGCCGCCGCAAACCCGGCGCTATGAACTGATTGTCAGCAATCCGCCGTTCTTTGCCGAAGGCGTGCCTTGCGCGACATCGCAGCGCGAGCAGGCGCGATACACCACCACGCTCGATCACGTGACGCTACTCACCTGCGTCGCGGAGTGTATCACAGAAGAGGGCTTTTTCTGCGTGGTGCTCCCGGTGGATATCGGTAATGAATTTGTGCAGCGCGCGCACACCCTGGGCTGGCATCTGCGTTTACGTACCGATGTGGTGGAAACGGAGATGCGCCCACCGCATCGGGTGCTGTTGGCCTTTTCGCCGACGGCGGGGGAGTGTTTTAGCGATCGGCTGATTATCCGTGGGCCAGAGCAACAATACTCCGAGGGATTTATTGCCCTGACCCAGGACTTTTATCTCTTTATGTGAACCTGAGGGGAGAGGATTGACGGCCCGCTCTCCGCGAGCTGCTCCGGATAATCCAGCGTATAGTGCAACCCGCGGCTCTCTTTGCGCTGCATCGCGCAGCGGACGATAAGTTCGGCGACCTGCACCAGGTTGCGTAATTCCAGCAAGTTGTTGGAGACGCGGAAGCGGGCATAGTATTCATCGAGCTCTTGTTGCAACATGGTGATTCGGCGCAGCGCGCGCTCCAGGCGCCGGGTGGTGCGCACAATCCCGACGTAGTCCCACATCAGCAATCTCAGCTCGTGCCAGTTATGCTGAATCACCACCAGCTCATCGGGGATCTCAACCTGGCTCTCATCCCAGCATGGCAGCCCGTTGGCCGGCTGGGCTGACGGCAGGCGCTGAATAATATCCTCGGCGGCGGACCAGCCGTAGACCAGGCATTCGAGCAGCGAATTGGAGGCCATGCGGTTAGCGCCGTGTAGCCCGGTGTAGCTGACCTCGCCGATAGCGTACAGCCCATCGACATCGGTACGACCGTTGTCATCAACCATCACGCCGCCGCAGGTATAGTGGGCGGCAGGTACGATAGGCACCGGCTCTTTGGTCAAATCGATCCCCAGTCCGAGCAGTTTTTCATAGATCATCGGGAAGTGCTGGCGGACAAAGGCTTCAGGTTTATGACTGATATCGAGATACATACAGTCGACACCGAGGCGTTTCATCTCATGATCAATGGCGCGGGCGACGATATCGCGTGGGGCCAGTTCGCCGCGCTCGTCAAAATCGGGCATAAACCGGGAGCCATCCGGGCGTTTCAGGTATGCGCCTTCGCCGCGAAGCGCCTCGGTCAGCAGGAAATTACGCGCCTGCGGATGATACAAGGCGGTGGGGTGAAACTGATTAAATTCCAGATTAGCAACGCGACAACCCGCGCGCCAGGCCATAGCAATCCCGTCGCCGGAAGAGACATCCGGATTGGTGGTGTACTGATACACTTTTGCCGCGCCGCCGGTGGCCAGGACGACGGATTTCGCGCTACAGGTTTCCACTTTTTCTTTATTACGGTTCCAGATCCAGGCCCCCATCACGCGGCGCGTACCGGGCAGGCCGATTTTATCGGAAATGATCAGATCGACTGCGTTACTGCGTTCCAGCACGCGAATATTCGGGTGCGAGAGCGCTTTGCTGACCAGCGTGGTCTCCACCGCTTTGCCGGTGGCATCGGCCGCGTGAAGGATGCGACGGTGGCTGTGCCCGCCTTCGCGGGTCAGGTGATAGCTCTGTTCGCCGTTGGCCTGGGTCTGAGTATCGAACAGCACGCCCTGATCGATCAGCCATTGCACGCAAGGTTTGGCATTGCTGGCCACGAAAGAGACGGCATGGCGGTCACACAGACCGGCTCCGGCGATGAGCGTATCTTCAACGTGGGATTCCACGCTGTCCGTCTCATCAAAAACGGCGGCGATTCCGCCCTGCGCGTAGAAGGTTGAACCTTCGCTGATGGGGCCTTTGCTGAGTACGGTAACGGAACTGTGCTCCGCCAGACGCAGTGCAAGGGACAAACCGGCGGCGCCGCTGCCGATGATCAGCACATCACAAGAGTAGTCAGGAGTTGTATTCATGGCCTTTGTTTAATTTACTAAACACGATTGGGCCACAATAGCACCAGGTCGTGATAAATCGTACATTTTTTTTACCGTTCGTTGTGGGGACTAAACATCGGGGCGCGTGCGGGCGAGGTGTAAACGAAAGAAAATATTTGCGAAGCAGATCGTTAGCTTCAGATTTTATAGTGAAATAAAAGCAAGGTTACGTTACCCTTCTGGCGGACCTTACGCTTTTTCATCATCATCTTATCAGGCGTTGAGTAACGGGACATATAATGAGAGATAACAAACCGTCCGCCGTTGCCAGACAAAAATCAAAGGCGTAACGGAACTTTATTGTTTTCAGACACTCCAATCGTCTGCTTGCTCATAATGCAGTGATTGGGTAGTGCTTTGAAGATGCATGGGAATTAGGTTTGGGGAGACATTACCTCGGATGAGCGAGCAGTTAACGGATCAGGTCCTCGTTGAACGGGTCCAGAAAGGAGATCAGAAAGCGTTTAATCTGCTGGTGGTGCGCTATCAGCATAAGGTCGCGAGCCTGGTCTCCCGCTATGTGCCACCGGGCGATATCCCTGACGTTGTTCAGGAATCGTTCGTAAAAGCATGGCGCGCGCTGGAGTCCTTCCGGGGGGATAGTGCTTTTTATACCTGGTTGTATCGTATCGCCGTCAACACGGCGAAGAATTATCTGGTAGCTCAGGGGCGCCGCCCACCGTCCAGCGATGTTGACGCCAACGAGGCGGAAAACTTCGAAAGTGGTGGAGCACTGAAAGAAATTTCGAACCCTGAGAACTTAATGTTGTCAGAAGAACTGAGACAAATAGTTTTTCGTACCATTGAATCGCTCCCGGAAGATTTACGCATGGCAATTACGTTGCGGGAGCTGGATGGCCTGAGCTATGAAGAGATAGCCGCCATCATGGATTGTCCGGTAGGGACAGTACGTTCGCGTATTTTCCGGGCACGAGAAGCTATTGATAATAAAGTTCAACCGCTAATCAGGCGTTGACGATAGCGGAATACTGAAAAGGGTATCAGGCATGCAGAAAGAAAAACTTTCGGCTTTAATGGATGGTGAAACGCTGGATAATGAGCTGCTCAATGAGTTGAGCCGTTCTTCTGAAATGCAAAAGACCTGGGAGAGCTACCATCTCATCCGCGATTCGCTGCGAGGCGATACCGCTGAGATGCTCCATTTTGATATCTCAGCCCGCGTCATGGCCGCCATTGAAAATGAGCCCGTTCGCCAGACGGTGCCGCTTATTCCCGAATCTCAGCCGGCACCACACCAGTGGCGTCAGATGCCTTTCTGGCAGAAAGTGCGTCCATGGGCCAGCTCATTGACTCAGATGGGGGTGGCTGCCTGCGTATCGCTGGCGGTTATCGTCGGCGTCCAACAATATAATGGGCAAAGCGACTCATCTCAGCAGCCTGAGGCACCGGTTTTCAACACCATGCCAATGATGGGTAAAGCCAGCCCGGTCAGTCTGGGCGTTCCGGCTGATGCGTCGGCGGGCAGCGGTCAGCAGGTGCAGGTGCAAGAACAGCGCCGCCGTATTAATGCTATGCTGCAGGACTATGAATTGCAGCGTCGCCTGCATGCAGAACAGCTTCAGTTTGGACAAGCCCAGACTCAGCAAGCCGCTGTTCAGGTGCCGGGTTATCAAACTTTAGGAACGCAATCGCAGTAATGAAGCAACT
>NZ_JBJDNH010000016.1:19521-115760 GCF_044900465.1 Klebsiella sp. NPDC088457
GGTCATGGCAGGCAGCCTGTTCTTCTCTGTCAACGCCTCGGCTGATACATCGTCCGGGGCGTTGTTGCAGCAGATGAACCTGGCCAGCCAGTCCCTTAATTATGAGCTCTCCTTCGTCAGCATCAACAAACAGGGCGTTGAGTCGCTGCGTTATCGCCACGCGCGGCTGAACAACCAACCTCTCGCTCAGCTTTTACAGCTCGATGGCCCGCGCCGGGAAGTGGTGCTGCGGGGCAATGAAATCAGCTATTTTGAACCGGGACTCGATCCGTTCACGCTGAACGGTGACTATATCGTCGATTCATTACCTTCGCTGGCTTATACCGATTTCAAACGTCTGGCTGCCTACTACGACTTTATCTCCGTAGGGCGTACCCGCATTGCCGATCGGCTGTGCGAAGTGATTCGCGTCGTGGCGCGGGACGGCACGCGCTATAGCTATATTGTCTGGCTGGATGCGGAAACCAGGCTGCCGATGCGTGTCGATCTGCTCGATCGCGATGGCGAAACCCTGGAACAGTTCCGGGTGGTCGCCTTCAGCGTCGGCGATAAAGTCAGCAGCAGCATGGAAACGCTGGCGAAGGCGAACCTGCCTCCGCAACTGTCGGTGCCGGAAGGGGGCGATAAAGCCAACTTTAACTGGGCGCCTACCTGGCTGCCGCAGGGCGCGGCCGAAGTTTCCAGTAGTCAGCGCCGCCTGCCGACATTTGACGGTCCGGTGGAATCCCGCCTGTATTCAGATGGATTGTTTAGTTTCTCTATCAACGTGAATCGCGCCACGGCCAACAGCAGCGATCAGTTGCTACGCACCGGGCGCCGTACCGTTAGCACAACGGTACGCGATAACGCCGAGATTACCGTGGTTGGCGAGCTGCCGCCACAAACGGCGAAGCGCATCTCCGACAGCATCAAGTTCAAGGCAGTACAATGATTAAAGAGTGGGCAACCGTCGTTTCCTGGCATAACGGCATGGCGCAGGTGCACTGTGACGTGAAAGCCTCCTGCAGCAGCTGTGCTTCGCGTGCCGGCTGCGGCAGTCGGGTATTGAACAAGCTGGGACCGCAAACCAGTCATACGATTAGCGTTCCCAGTGAACAACCGCTATCCGCGGGGCAGAAAGTCGAGCTGGGGATTGCCGAAAGCAGCCTGCTGGGCTCTGCCATGTTAGTGTATATGGCGCCGCTGGTGGGGCTGTTTGTCATGGCATCCCTTTTCCAGGTTTTGTTCGCCAATGACTTCGCTTCGCTATGCGGAGCGCTGCTCGGCGGCGTCGGCGGTTTTCTGGTTGCCCGCGGGCTTTCTCCAGGGCTGGCGGCTCGTCAGTCATGGCAGCCCATCATTATCAGCGTTGGTCTGCCGCCAGATTTGGTGCGCGTAGAGACACCTTCTTCAGAGCCAGGCCAGTGATTCCACTGGCCTTTATTTTTTATTTACCACTCCCGCAGGATCTCGCCATTTATGGCGGTTATGCTGGCGGTAAGAGCATTTCCTGGTTTCGCGGATGTAGTGTAGAATGCGGCGTTTTCGGATTAAAAAACGTCAGGCACAGAACAGCGGCCTCATGATACGCGTAAGGCATAATTAACTCTAAATATGAAGAATATACGTAACTTTTCAATCATCGCTCATATCGACCACGGTAAATCGACGTTGTCTGACCGTATCATCCAGATTTGCGGTGGCCTTTCCGATCGTGAAATGGAAGCCCAGGTACTGGACTCCATGGATCTTGAACGTGAGCGTGGCATCACCATTAAGGCGCAAAGCGTCACCCTGGATTATAAAGCGACCAATGGCGAAACCTATCAACTGAACTTTATCGACACCCCAGGGCACGTTGACTTCTCTTATGAGGTGTCACGTTCTCTCGCCGCCTGTGAAGGTGCGCTGCTGGTGGTCGATGCCGGTCAGGGGGTGGAAGCCCAGACCCTGGCTAACTGCTATACCGCCATGGAAATGGATCTGGAAGTGGTGCCGGTCCTCAACAAAATCGACCTGCCTGCGGCCGATCCGGAGCGCGTAGCGGAAGAAATTGAAGACATCGTTGGCATTGATGCTGCCGATGCAGTGCGCTGTTCAGCGAAAACCGGCGTGGGTGTTCCGGACGTTCTCGAACGTCTGGTGCGCGATATCCCGCCACCGGAAGGCGACGCGGATGCTCCGCTGCAGGCGCTGATCATCGACTCCTGGTTCGACAACTACCTCGGAGTCGTTTCGCTGGTGCGTATTAAAAACGGCACCATGCGTAAAGGCGACAAAATCAAGGTCATGAGCACCGGGCAGATCTATAACGCCGACCGTCTGGGCATTTTCACGCCAAAACAGGTTGACCGTAACGAGCTGAAATGCGGCGAGGTAGGCTGGCTGGTCTGCGCGATTAAAGACATTCTCGGCGCCCCGGTAGGGGATACCCTGACCACGTCCCGTAACCCGGCAGACAAAGCCCTGCCAGGCTTCAAGAAAGTGAAACCGCAGGTGTATGCCGGTCTGTTCCCGGTCAGTTCTGATGATTACGAAAGCTTCCGCGATGCGCTGGGTAAACTGAGCCTGAACGATGCTTCCCTGTTCTATGAGCCAGAAAGCTCCACGGCGCTGGGCTTCGGCTTCCGCTGCGGCTTCCTGGGTCTGCTGCACATGGAAATCATTCAGGAGCGTCTGGAGCGTGAATACGATCTGGACCTGATCACCACTGCGCCGACGGTGGTCTATGAAGTTGAAACGACGTCGAAAGATGTTATCTATGTCGATAGCCCGTCCAAGCTGCCGCCGCTGAATAATATTCAGGAACTGCGTGAGCCGATTGCGGAATGTCACATGCTGCTGCCGCAGGAGTACCTGGGTAACGTCATCACGCTGTGTATTGAGAAACGCGGCGTGCAGACCAACATGGTTTACCACGGTAAACAAGTCGCGCTGACCTATGAAATTCCGATGGCGGAAGTGGTGCTCGATTTCTTCGATCGTCTGAAGTCAACCTCCCGCGGCTATGCGTCGCTGGACTATAACTTCAAACGCTTCCAGGCCTCCAACATGGTGCGTGTGGACGTGTTGATCAACGGCGAGCGCGTCGATGCGCTGGCACTGATCACCCACAATGACAACGCGCCGTACCGTGGCCGCGAGCTGGTGGAGAAGATGAAAGAGCTGATCCCACGTCAGCAGTTCGATATTGCTATTCAGGCCGCTATCGGCAACCACATCATTGCCCGTTCCACCGTCAAACAGCTGCGTAAAAACGTACTGGCGAAATGCTACGGCGGTGACGTCAGCCGTAAGAAAAAGCTGCTGCAGAAGCAGAAAGACGGTAAAAAACGTATGAAGCAAGTGGGTAACGTTGAGCTGCCGCAGGAAGCGTTCCTCGCCATTCTGCACGTCGGTAAAGACGGAAAATAATTTAAGGAGTTGGCATGGCGAACATGTTTGCCCTGATCCTGGTGATCGCAACCCTGGTGACGGGGCTTTTATGGTGCCTGGATAAATTTATCTTCGCCCCAAAACGTCGTGAACGTCAGGCCGCTGCCCAGGCAGCGACCGGTGATAGCCTCGACAAGCAGACGCTGAAGAAAGTCGGCCCGAAACCGGGCTGGCTGGAAACGGGGGCCTCGGTGTTCCCGGTGCTGGCAATCGTGCTGGTGGTGCGCTCATTTATCTATGAGCCGTTCCAGATCCCGTCCGGTTCTATGATGCCAACGCTGCTGATCGGCGATTTTATTCTGGTGGAGAAGTTTGCCTACGGCATTAAAGATCCTATCTACCAGAAGACGCTGATCGAAACCGGCCATCCGCAGCGCGGCGATATCGTGGTCTTTAAATACCCGGAAGATCCGCGTCTGGACTATATTAAGCGCGCTGTCGGTTTGCCGGGCGATAAAATCACCTATGACCCGCTGAGCAAACAGGTCACCATCCAGCCAGGCTGCAGTTCCGGCCAGGCATGTGGTAACGCGCTGCCGGTGACTTATTCCAACGTTGAGCCGAGCGATTTCGTCCAGACTTTCTCGCGGCAGAACGGCGGCGAAGCGACCAGCGGATTCTGGCAACTGCCAAAAGGCGAAAGCAAGGATGATGGTATTCGTCTGACCGAGCGTAAAGAGACGCTGGGTGAGGTGACTCACCGCATCCTGACCGTACCGATTGCCCAGGATCAGGTCGGGATGTACTACCATCAGTCCGCTCTGCCGCTGGCAACCTGGATCGTGCCGCCGGGCCATTACTTCATGATGGGCGATAACCGCGATAACAGCGCTGACAGCCGTTACTGGGGCTTTGTGCCAGAAGCCAACCTGGTGGGTAAAGCCACGGCGATCTGGATGAGTTTCGAAAAACAGGAAGGTGAGTGGCCGACCGGCGTGCGTTTATCACGTATTGGCGGCATTCATTAATTTCCCTGCCTGATTCACGCTGCCATCGCAATATTGGCAGCGTGAATTATTTAATATTTAAATCTATTCAAACTAACGACATCCCTTGTCGTTGCGTATAGAATATCCCCCCGAAGTTTTGGTTGTCTCTCGGAAGAGTGACACTGCACACGAAACCGCGTTGGTTGATTTTACTCTGAATAATTTGGGTTGCAGGAAAGCGGCAGGTTAGCGCACAGGCAATCTGAAGGTTGGCAGGGCTGCCCAGGTCGGTTTCGTGTGCTGCATTTTTGACGCATTCATTTACTGGTAACGCATGAACCCCATCGTAATTAATCGGCTTCAACGGAAGCTGGGCTACACTTTTCATCATCAGGAGCTGTTGCAACAGGCATTAACTCATCGCAGTGCCAGCAGCAAACACAATGAGCGCCTGGAATTTTTAGGTGACTCAATTTTGAGTTTTGTGATCGCGAATGCGCTCTATCATCGTTTCCCACGGGTAGACGAAGGGGATATGAGCCGTATGCGCGCGACGTTGGTACGCGGCAACACGCTGGCGGAAATCGCCCGTGAGTTTGAGCTGGGTGAGTGTCTGCGTCTTGGGCCGGGTGAGCTGAAAAGCGGCGGTTTCCGTCGTGAGTCTATTCTGGCAGATACCGTTGAAGCTTTAATCGGCGGGGTTTTCCTCGACAGCGATATCCAGAACGTCGAGCGCCTGATTCTCACCTGGTATCAAACTCGTCTGGACGAAATCAGCCCGGGCGATAAGCAAAAAGATCCGAAGACCCGTTTGCAGGAGTATCTGCAAGGTCGCCACCTGCCGCTGCCGTCTTATCTGGTGGTGCAGGTGCGCGGTGAAGCACACGATCAGGAATTTACTATCCACTGCCAGGTCAGTGGCCTGAGTGAACCGGTGGTTGGCACAGGTTCCAGCCGTCGCAAGGCGGAGCAGGCTGCCGCCGAACAGGCGCTGAAAAAGCTGGAGCTGGAATGAGCATCGATAAAAGTTATTGCGGGTTTGTCGCCATCGTTGGCCGCCCGAACGTGGGTAAATCCACGCTGTTGAACAAGCTGCTTGGGCAGAAGATTTCGATTACTTCCCGCAAAGCGCAGACCACGCGTCACCGTATTGTCGGTATCCATACCGAAGGGCCGTATCAGGCCATTTATGTTGATACCCCCGGTCTGCATATGGAAGAAAAGCGGGCGATTAACCGCCTGATGAACAAAGCGGCAAGCAGCTCGATCGGCGACGTTGAGCTGGTGATTTTTGTGGTTGAAGGCACCCGCTGGACGGCGGATGATGAAATGGTGCTGGGCAAGCTGCGTGATGCCAGAGCTCCGGTCATCCTGGCGGTCAATAAAGTGGATAACGTGCAGGAGAAGGCCGATCTGCTGCCGCACCTGCAGTTCCTGGCAAGCCAGATGAACTTCCTCGATATCGTACCGATTTCTGCGGAAACCGGGATGAACGTGGATACTATCGCCGGGATCGTGCGTAAGCATCTGCCGGAGGCGATTCATCACTTCCCGGAAGATTACATTACCGACCGTTCGCAGCGCTTTATGGCCTCCGAAATCATCCGTGAAAAGCTGATGCGTTTCCTCGGCGCCGAACTGCCGTATTCCGTTACGGTAGAAATCGAGCGATTCCAGACCAATGAACGCGGCGGTTATGATATCAATGGCCTGATTCTGGTGGAGCGCGAAGGGCAGAAGAAGATGGTGATTGGCAACAAAGGCGCCAAAATCAAAACCATCGGTATTGAAGCCCGTAAAGACATGCAGGATATGTTCGAAGCGCCGGTTCACCTCGAACTGTGGGTGAAAGTGAAATCCGGCTGGGCCGACGACGAGCGCGCGCTGCGCAGTCTCGGTTACGTTGACGATCTCTGAGTTTGCTACCCTATGGCTTTCGAGGTGCAGGCAGGCGGCAAGACCGCGCGTCCCCGGGAGCTTATTTTAGTCAGTGACCGGGGAGAGTGGGCGCAGCCAACGCCCCGGCAAGCTGAAAGACGACGCGTATGATGGAAGGCTGGCAGCGCGCTTTCGTTCTGCATAGTCGTCCCTGGAGCGAAACCAGCCTGATGCTGGACGTCTTCACGGAAGAGTCGGGTCGCGTGCGCCTGGTAGCAAAAGGCGCCCGTTCCAGACGCTCCAACCTCAAAGGCGCACTCCAGCCTTTTACCCCCTTACTTCTCCGCTTTGGCGGTCGTGGCGAAGTCAAAACGCTACGCAGCGCCGAAGCCGTCTCGTTAGCCCTTCCGCTCAGCGGCATCACGCTTTACAGCGGCCTGTATGTCAATGAGCTGCTGTCACGTGTGCTGGAACATGAGACGCGCTTCTCTGAACTGTTTTTCGATTACCTGCATTGTCTGCAGGCGCTGGCGGGCGCAAGCGGGACGCCGGAACCGGCCCTACGTCGTTTTGAACTGGCGCTGTTGGGGCACCTGGGTTATGGCGTCGACTTTCTCCACTGTGCCGGCAGCGGCGAAGCGGTGGATGACACCATGACCTATCGCTATCGTGAAGAAAAAGGCTTTATCGCCAGCGTGGTTATTGATAACAACACCTTTACCGGGCACCATTTGAAAGCGCTGGCTAACCGTGAATTCCCGGATAGCGATGCGCTGCGTGCCGCAAAGCGCTTTACCCGTATCGCCCTGAAGCCGTATCTTGGCGGTAAACCGCTCAAGAGTCGGGAGCTGTTTCGCCAGTTTATGCCCGCACGAGCGGCGCGAGCAGATAAAACGAATAACGATCAATGAGGATTGTCATGGCTGAATTACTGTTAGGGGTCAATATTGACCATATCGCGACGCTGCGTAACGCGCGTGGCACCGCCTATCCGGATCCGGTTCAGGCGGCCTTTATCGCCGAGCAGGCCGGCGCTGATGGCATTACCGTTCATCTGCGCGAAGACCGTCGCCATATAACCGACCGTGATGTCCGCATCCTGCGCCAGACGCTCGACACCCGAATGAATCTGGAGATGGCGGTCACCGAAGAGATGCTGACCATCGCCTGCGAAACTAAACCGCATTTCTGCTGCCTGGTGCCGGAAAAACGCCAGGAAGTGACGACGGAAGGTGGCCTGGACGTCGCCGGCCAGCGCGAGAAAATGCGCGATGCCTGCACGCGTCTTGCCGATGCCGGTATTCTGGTCTCGCTGTTCATTGATGCCGATGCTGAGCAAATTAAAGCGGCGGCGGACGTCGGCGCGCCGTATATCGAAATCCATACCGGTTGCTACGCGGATGCCGAAACCGACGCCCGGCAGGCAAAAGAGCTTGAGCGTATCGCGACGGCGGCAACCTATGCCGCGAGCCTTGGTCTGAAGGTTAATGCCGGCCACGGCCTGACCTACCATAACGTGCAGGCGATCGCCCGGATCCCGGAAATGCACGAGCTGAACATTGGCCACGCGATTATTGGCCGTGCGGTGATGAGCGGCCTGAAAGAGGCGGTGGCGGAGATGAAACGGCTGATGCAGGAAGCCCGCGGGTAATGGCTATTCTGGGGCTGGGCACCGATATTGTAGAAATTACCCGTATTGAAGCGGTGATCGCCCGGAGCGGCGATCGTCTCGCCCGGCGCGTACTCAGTGACAGCGAGTGGGCGATATGGCAACAGCACCAGCAGCCGGTCCGTTTTCTGGCCAAGCGCTTTGCGGTGAAAGAGGCGGCGGCGAAAGCCCTGGGGACCGGTATCCGTAACGGATTGGCTTTTAATCAGTTTGAAGTTTACAACGATGAACTGGGGAAGCCTAAGCTACGTTTATGGGGCGAGGCTAAGAATCTGGCGGAGCGTCTGGGGGTCAGTAGCATTCACGTGACGCTGGCCGATGAGCGCCATTACGCCTGTGCGACGGTGATTGTTGAGAGTTAAAGTGCCCCGGCCGCGGTTTTAGATTTTATCCGCGTGGTGCATTAAGACAAACTTGTCCCACAGCTGCTCTTCATTTTCGACGTGTGCCGGGTCTTTCAGAATCGTATTCGGGATCGGGCACACTTTCTGGCAGGTCGGGGTCTCATAATGGCCCACGCACTCCGTGCAGCGGTCGCTGTTAATTTCGTAAATGCTATCACCCATCGAAATCGCCTCGTTCGGGCATTCCGGCTCGCACATATCGCAGTTGATACATTTTTTGGTGATTAACAGCGCCATCAGGAAATTCTCAGAAACAACACAAACAGGGCGGGCATTATACGCCCATTTTCTGCTCACACCAGTTTTTTCACCAGCGCCTCGCTGTGGCGGATCCGATCCGGCGCATGTTCCAGATCCTGCTGAACCAGCGCCATAAACAGCAGATCGGTAAGCATCATCTGCGCGCTGGTGGAGGAGATCGCGGCGCTGCGGGTCGCTTGCTCTTCGGCAATAGTATACAGACACTGCGTGGCCTGCTGTTGCAGGGCGTTGGGGGTGAAACCGGTGATCGCCAGGATCCGGCAGCCGACGCGTAGCGCTTCCCCGGCGGCCATGTTGATTTCACGGCGTTCGCCGGAATAAGAAATTGCCAGCAGCAGATCGTCAGACGACATCGCCTGCACGGTGGCGAGCAGGGCATGCATATCCTGTTCAGAGACGGCGTTAATCCCGATTTTCATCAGCTTCCAGCTGAAATTGCGCGCCACCAGGCCCGACGCGCCGATGCCGGTAACGATCACCCGTCGGGCGTTGCGCAGGAGGGCAACGGCTTCAAGCAGCTTCTCTTCGCTGTTGACATCCAGCGAGGCGTGCATCGCCGCCACGTTATCCTTTATCAGCTTCTCGCCGACCAGGCGCAGCGGATCGTCGCCGCGGATCTGGTTATGCACCGGGACCGACTGCGGATCGGGCGCGCTGGCCAGCGCTTCGCTTAATGCCAGCTTCAGCGCCGGGAACCCTTTAAATCCCATCTTCTGCGCGAATTTCACGACGCTGGACTGGCTGACGCCAGCCTCACCCGCCAGCTGCTGTGAACTGAGGTGGCGGGTCTGGTCCGGCTGGGCCAGAATAAAGTCTGCCAGCTTCTTATCGCTTGCCGCCAGCGACGGGTAACGCTGGCGAATGCGGATTAAACAGTTCATCGGTTTTCCTCAGGACAACTTTCGCCCTCTGCTGAAAGAATATTGTATTCGATTATAAGAGGATTACTGCGAATTAAAAATTCTACCGGCGAGATTTATTGGCGGCAGCGAACGACCTAAACCCAGGCTTAACGTCGGCGGATGTTTTTAATATTCCTGGCGCAAGACTGTTAAGCTATCGGCACCAGATTCGATTACCGGTAAAAAAGAGGTCAGGTTTGAATAGCAGCATACGGCGAGTGGTCTTTTTTGATCTCGATGGGACTTTGCACCAGCAGGATATGTTCGGCAGTTTCTTACGCTATGTCCTGCGTCATCAGCCGCTGAACCTGCTGCTGGCGATCCCGTTACTGCCGCTGATTCTGGCGGGGCTATTATTGCACGGCCGGGCGGCGCGCTGGCCGATGAGCCTGCTGCTGTGGGCGGCGACGTTCGGGCACCGCGAGGCCACGCTCAAGCGCCTTGAGGCCGATTTTGTCAGCTGGTTTCGCCAGCATGTGACGGCCTTTCCGGTGGTGCAGGCCCGGCTCACGGACTATCTGACCAGCAGCGACGCCGACGTCTGGCTGATTACCGGGTCACCGCAATCGCTGGTTGAACAGGTCTATTTTGATACCGCCTGGCTGCCGCGGGTGAATGTGATCGCCAGCCGGATGGAGCGCCGCTGCGGCGGCTGGGGCCTGACGTTACGCTGCCTTGGCCATGAGAAAGTCGCCCAGCTGGAGCAAAAAATCGGCGCGCCGCTACAGCTGTACAGCGGCTATAGCGACAGCGAGCAGGATAATCCGCTGCTCTGTTTTTGCCAGCACCGCTGGCGGGTCACGCTGCAGGGCGATCTTCACCAGTTAGAATAGTGTGTCCTGGCGATCGGCCATGTATAATGCGCCCCGCTTTTTCCGCAGGAGTACCCGCTTTGTCTGACCATGAACTGAACGATGAATACTGGATGCGTCACGCGTTGACGCTGGCGAAACGCGCCTGGGAAGAGGGCGAAGTGCCGGTGGGCGCCGTGCTGGTGCACAACAACCAGGTTATCGGCGAAGGTTGGAACCGTCCTATCGGGCGGCATGACCCAACGGCGCATGCCGAGATCATGGCGCTGCGTCAGGGGGGGCTGGTGCTGCAAAACTACCGTCTGATCGACGCGACGCTGTATGTCACCCTCGAACCGTGCGTGATGTGCGCTGGCGCGATGGTCCATAGCCGGATTTCACGGCTGGTATTTGGCGCCCGGGACGCAAAAACCGGCGCGGCCGGTTCGCTGATCGATGTCCTGCACCATCCCGGGATGAACCATCGGGTGGCGATCAGCGAAGGTATCCTGGCGGCGTCGTGCTCAGGTATGCTCAGTGATTTTTTTCGCTGGCGGCGCGAAGAGAAAAAGGCGCAGAAAAAGATGCGTCAGGGCGGGGAGGCCTAGTGCCCCAGTCCCGGGATTTTGAATCTGGCGTTGTCGACTAAGGTTTCCGCGCGAAACTGGAAAAAGGGCGCCGGGCGTTCTTCTTTATCGAGTTCTTCCGGCATCACCGCCGGATAGTCGCCGGCAATCGCCAGCCGCTGCTCATCCTTTTTCTCTTTCTCGGACAGATAGCCCACCAGGCTGATGTGGTATTTGCGGATATTCTCGACGTAAGCATAGGCCTCATGACCGCGGGCGTAGCCATATTTCAGCCTGCTGTAATAAGGCTTCTGGCTTAATAGCGGCAGGCGCTGCTTGACGTCCGCCCAGCTGTCGGGGTTGCCCTTCTGTTTTTTCGTCAGGGTGATTGCGTCAAGGATATGGGCGTAACCCATATTGTAAGCCGCCAGCGCAAACCAGATGCGTTCATCTTTGGGCACCGAGTCTGGTATCTTGCTCATCATATCCTGCAGGTAGCGCATGCCGCCGCTGAGGCTTTGCTCGGCATCGGTCCGGTCGGTCAATCCCAGACTCTGAGCGGTGTTTCTGGTGAGCATCATCATCCCGCGGACCCCGGTCGGCGAGGTCGCCTGCGGATCCCAGTGTGATTCCTGCCATGAAATCGCTGCCAGCAGGCGCCAGTCGATCTGCCGGGCGTATTTCTCAAACATCGGCTGCAGGTCCGGCAGGACGTTTTCGACGGCACGCAGGAAAGTCCGCGTATCGACATAATCGAAATCGTTGCCGTGACCGAGGTACTTTTCTTCCAGTCGCGCCAGCGTGCCGTCCTCATTCATCGTGTTGAAGAAATCAAGCATCGCCGCGGACAGCGAATTGTCCTCGCTCCTGGCGCTAAACCAGGTGACCGGCTGCTCATCGCTGATATCCAGCGCTACCGCCAGCTCCGGATGCACACGCTGGAACAGACTCACCGCCACCGAGTCGGCAATGGTGTAATCCAGCTCGCCATCAATCACCGCCTGCATCAGCGCCGTTGTCCCGCGTTTCTCATCAACGCGCCAGTCGAGGTCCGGATATTTATTGCTTTTCAGGGCCTGCAGGTCATTTATCGCCACATGACCCGGGGCGATCAGCAGCTGTTGTGCCGTGAGGTTGGCGAGGCTACGCGGCCGCAGGCCGCCAACCCGGTAGACCAGCTGCTGCGATACCGAATAGTAGCTCGGCCCGGGCTGATAGTTTTTCACCCGCTCTGAGTTGTAGACCAACCCGGCGGCCAGCATATCGGCGTCGCCGTCATTGAGGTCGTCAAATAGCTGGCTGATATTCTGCCGGACGGTCACTTTCAGCTTCACCCCGAGGTAGTCGGCAAACTGTTTTGCCAGTTCGTAATCCAGCCCGTAGGTGTTGTCATTGATGCTCGCAAAGGTTAGCGGCGAATTGATGGTACTGATGCGCAGCTCGCCGCGCGCCATTATCCCCGCCACCCGGTTCTCGGGTTTGCCGGACCACGGGATCGACGGCCACAGGGCGGCCGCCAGCAACAGGGTCACAATGCCGATGAGCAGATAATTAATCTTTAATTTTTTCAGAGAGTTAATCTTCTGCAGCTCTGTGTTCCTCAGCAGGCTATGAGCGGAAAAGTAAAAAGACAGTCGATGAATGAGCGGCATTTTGCTTAAGAATGCGCCAGTTGGCAACTTATTCGCGAGGCAGGTCACATTAAATGATAAAGCCAGGGAATGATTTTATTTCCACGCAAACGGTTTCGTCGCGGCGCAGGATTCACTATAATGGCGCCCGTTTCCCCCCTGGCTCATATTGAAAGCTGCGAAGACGAGAGACTTATGATGGAAATTTTGCGTGGTTCACCTGCACTGTCGGCATTTCGTATTAACAAACTGCTGGCACGTTTCCAGGCGGCCAACCTGCCGGTTAGCACACTATATGCAGAGTATGTTCATTTTGCCGATCTGAACGCGCCGCTCAGCGCTGACGAACGTGAGAGGCTGGTGCGACTGCTCAAGTATGGCCCCAATTTAAACAGCCATACCCCAACCGGTAAATTACTGCTCGTCACCCCCCGCCCTGGCACCATCTCCCCCTGGTCTTCTAAAGCTACCGATATCGCGCATAACTGCGGCCTCGCACAGGTGGTGCGCCTGGAGCGCGGCGTAGCGTACTACGTTGAAGCAGGTACCCTGAGCGAAGAGCAATGGGCCGTGGTCGCGAGCGAACTCCACGACCGGATGATGGAAAGCGTATTTGCTACCCTGGAAGAGGGCGAGAAGCTGTTCGCTCAGCATCAACCGACGCCGGTAACCAGCGTCGATCTGCTGAGTCAGGGCCGTCAGGCGCTGATAGACGCTAACCTCCGTCTGGGGCTGGCGCTGGCGGATGACGAAATCGACTATCTGCAGGACGCATTTAAAAAGCTCGGCCGCAATCCGAACGACATTGAGCTGTATATGTTTGCCCAGGCGAACTCTGAGCACTGCCGTCACAAAATTTTTAACGCCGATTGGGTCATCGATGGCGAACAGCAGCCGAAGTCGCTGTTTAAGATGATCAAAAACACTTTCGAAAAGACGCCGGATTACGTCCTGTCCGCCTATAAAGATAACGCCGCGGTGATGGAAGGCTCCCGGGTGGGGCGCTTCTTTGCCGATCGTGAACAAGGGCGTTATGACTACCACCAGGAAGCGGCGCACATCCTGATGAAAGTGGAAACCCACAACCACCCGACGGCCATTTCTCCGTGGCCGGGCGCGGCGACCGGTTCCGGCGGCGAGATCCGCGATGAAGGCGCAACCGGCCGTGGGGCGAAACCGAAGGCGGGGCTGGTTGGTTTCTCGGTCTCTAACCTGCGTATCCCGGGCTTTGAACAGCCGTGGGAAGAGGATTTCGGCAAACCGGATCGTATCGTTACCGCTCTGGATATTATGACCGAAGGCCCGCTGGGGGGCGCTGCGTTTAACAACGAATTTGGTCGTCCGGCGCTGAACGGCTACTTCCGTACCTATGAAGAAAAAGTCACCAGCCACAACGGCGAAGAGCTGCGCGGGTACCACAAACCGATCATGCTGGCGGGCGGCATCGGCAACATCCGCGGCGAGCACGTGCAGAAAGGCGAGATCAGCGTTGGAGCGAAGCTGATTGTCCTTGGCGGCCCGGCGATGAATATCGGCCTGGGCGGCGGGGCGGCCTCCTCTATGGCCTCCGGTCAGTCTGACGCCGATCTCGATTTTGCCTCGGTCCAGCGCGACAACCCGGAAATGGAACGTCGCTGCCAGGAGGTGATCGACCGCTGCTGGCAGCTGGGCGATGAGAACCCGATTCTGTTTATCCACGACGTCGGCGCCGGCGGCCTGTCCAACGCCATGCCGGAGCTGGTCAGCGACGGCGGCCGCGGCGGCAAGTTCCAGCTGCGCGATATCCTGAGCGATGAGCCGGGGATGAGCCCGCTGGAAATCTGGTGTAACGAATCGCAGGAACGCTATGTGCTGGCGGTGGCGCCAGAACAGCTGCCGCTGTTTGATGAGCTGTGTCGTCGCGAGCGTGCGCCGTACGCGGTGATCGGTGAAGCCACTGAAGCGCTGCATCTGAGCATGAGCGATGCCCATTTCAACGACCAGCCGATCGATCTGCCGCTGGATGTGCTGCTGGGTAAAACGCCGAAAATGACCCGTGACGTGCAGACCCTGAAAGTTAAAGGCGAAGCGCTGGACCGGCAGGAGATCACGCTTGCGGATGCTGTCAATCGCGTCCTGCATTTACCGGCCGTGGCGGAGAAAACCTTCCTCGTCACCATTGGCGACCGCACCGTGACCGGGATGGTGGCGCGCGATCAGATGGTGGGCCCATGGCAGATCCCGGTGGCGAACTGCGCGGTGACTACCGCCAGCCTCGACAGCTACTACGGCGAAGCGATGGCGATAGGTGAACGTGCGCCGGTCGCCCTGCTGGACTTTGCCGCTTCCGCCCGCCTGGCGGTCGGCGAAGCGCTGACCAACGTGGCGGCAACGCAAATTGGCGCTTTAAATCGCGTGAAGCTCTCCGCTAACTGGATGGCGGCTGCCGGTCACCCGGGTGAAGATGCCGGTCTGTATGAAGCGGTGAAAGCGGTGGGTGAGGAGCTGTGTCCGGCCCTGGGGCTGACCATTCCGGTGGGTAAAGATTCGATGTCGATGAAAACCCGCTGGCAGGAAGGCAGCGAGCAGCGCGAGATGACTTCCCCGCTGTCGCTGGTGATTTCCGCTTTTGCTCGCGTGGAAGATGTGCGTCGCACCGTGACTCCGCAGCTCTCCACCGAAGATAACGCCCTGTTGCTGATTGATCTGGGTAAAGGTCGTAACGCGCTTGGCGCTACCGCCCTGGCGCAGGTCTACCGCCAGCTGGGCGATGCCCCGGCTGACGTGCGCGATGTGGCGCAGCTGAAGGGCTTCTGGGATGCGATGCAGGCCCTGGTGGCAGAACGTCAGCTGCTGGCTTACCACGACCGTTCCGACGGTGGTTTGCTGGTGACGCTGGCCGAGATGGCCTTTACCGGTCACTGCGGCCTGACGGCAGATATCGCCGCGCTGGGCGACGATCGTCTGGCGGCGCTGTTTAACGAAGAGCTGGGGGCGGTCATTCAGGTTCGGGCGGCGGATCGCGAGGCGGTCGAAGCGCTGCTGGCCTCGCACGGTCTGGCGGATTGCGTTCATTATCTGGGCCAGGCGACCGCAGGCGACCGTTTTGTTATCACCGCCGATGGCCATCCGCTATTCAGTGAAAGCCGCACTACGCTGCGCGTCTGGTGGGCAGAAACTACCTGGCAGATGCAGCGTCTGCGCGATAACCCGGAGTGTGCCGACAGCGAACACGATGCGAAAAGCCGCGATAACGATCCGGGCCTCAACGTTAAGCTCTCTTTCGACATCAACGACGATATTGCCGCGCCGTATATCGCCACCGGCGCCCGTCCGAAGGTGGCGGTGCTGCGTGAGCAGGGCGTTAACTCGCATGTCGAAATGGCGGCCGCTTTCCACCGCGCGGGCTTTGATGCCATCGACGTACACATGAGCGACCTGCTGGCGGGCCGCACCGGACTGGCCGATTTCCAGGCGCTGGTGGCCTGCGGCGGCTTCTCGTATGGCGACGTGTTAGGCGCCGGCGAAGGCTGGGCGAAATCCATTCTGTTCAACGAGCGCGTGCGTGATGAGTTTGCCACCTTCTTCCACCGTCCGCAGACTCTGGCGCTGGGCGTGTGTAATGGTTGCCAGATGATGTCCAACCTGCGTGAGCTCATCCCGGGAAGCGACCTGTGGCCGCGCTTTGTGCGTAACTATTCCGACCGCTTTGAAGCGCGCTTCAGCCTGGTCGAAGTGACGCAAAGCCCGTCTCTGCTGCTGCAGGGCATGGCCGGCTCGATGATGCCGATTGCCGTTTCCCACGGCGAAGGGCAGGTGGAAGTGCGTGACGGCGCGCATCTGGCGCAGCTGGAGAGTAAAGGTCTGGTGGCGCTGCGCTTTGTCGATAACTTCGGTAAGGTGACGGAAAGCTATCCGGCTAACCCGAACGGTTCCGCGAACGGGATCACCGCCGTGACCAGCGAAAGCGGTCGTGCGACGATTATGATGCCGCACCCGGAGCGCGTATTCCGCACCGTGGCGAACTCCTGGCACCCGGAGAACTGGGGAGAGGATAGCCCCTGGATGCGTATCTTCCGCAACGCGCGTAAGCAGCTGGGCTAACCCAGATTACAGGCCTCTCTGATGAAGGAGAGGTCTTCTGCGCGTTACCCGGCACCATTAAGCCTTCTGCTCCGGCAGAGGGCTTTTTTGTTTGTGACGGCGGTCGCCTGAAGGTGTCGGGATTCGCCGACAAACCCAGGAGAAGGGTGTCGCCAGATGGAGACATTTAAGTCATTGATTTTAAATAGAGCTGTGGATCGGGCATTTATGTGTTGCTAAAGAGCGACAGTGTGGGTGAAAAGCAACCATGCCGGATAATGAAGACTAATGCTATAAAATCATTATATTTCATTGTGTTAATAAAATGTTTTGTGATGTGGCATAGTTCATGCATAATAATAGTCAGTGGCTCATTCACCTTCTTATGTCAGCCCCTTCGGGACGCGCTACATAAACTTCGAATGACGCACAACAAGGTGCCTGCCGTCCAACTCCTGATAATAGCTCTGCTTTATCAGCCATCGGGCGAAACGTCGAGTTAGGCACCGCCTTATTCCAGAACAAAGCCAGGCTTTTTGCCTGGCTTTGTTTTATCCGCGAGATTTGTCGTCTTCGCGCGGCAGATCGGCTGATTGTCTCTGTTACTCTGCGGCGTCCTCAGTTAGCATCGTCATTAAGCTAATGATTGAGACCCTATCCTTGAAGCGTATCTCTCTTTTTCCCCGTTCGCTGCGCCAGCTGGTCACATTATCCTTTGTACTGATTCTGCTACCGCTGCTGGTGCTGGCCTGGCAAGCCTGGCAGAGCCTGAATGCGCTCAGCGCCCAGGCCGCGCATATCAATCGCACGACGCTGGTCGACGCCCGACGCAGCGAGGCGATGGTTAACGCCTCGCTGGAAATGGAGCGAAGCTACCGGCAGTACTGCGTGCTGGACGATCCGACGCTGGCGAAGGTTTACCAGAATCAGCGCAAACGCTACAGCGAAATGCTGGAAGCCCATGCCGGGGTGCTGCCGGACGAAAAAATCTGGCAGGCGCTGAGGCAGGAACTGAGCGATTTAGCGCAGATCCGCTGTCAAAACAGCAGTCCTGATGCGACATCGGGGGCCAGCCTTGAAGCTTTTGCCGCCGCGAACAGCGAGATGGTGCAGGCCACCCGCACGGTAGTCTATTCCCGCGGACAGCAGCTGCAGCAGGAAATTGCCGAGCGCGGGCAGTTCTTCGGCTGGCAGGCGCTGGTGCTGTTTTTGCTCAGTCTGGCGCTGGTGCTGCTATTCACCCGGATGATTATCGGCCCGGTAAAGGGGATCGAGAAGATGATTAACCGGCTGGGGCAAGGGAAGTCGCTGGATAACGCGGCGCTGTTCACCGGCCCGCGTGAACTTCGCTCGGTCGGCGAGCGTATTATCTGGCTCAGCGAACGCCTGGCCTGGCTGGAATCGCAGCGCCATCAGTTTTTGCGCCATCTTTCCCACGAGCTTAAAACGCCGCTCGCCAGTATGCGCGAAGGTACGGAGCTGCTGGCCGATTGCGTCGCCGGACCGTTAACCGCCGGGCAGCGGGAGATTGTCGAGATTCTCGATAGCAGTAGCCGCAATCTACAAAAACTGATTGAGCAACTGCTCGATTATAACCGCAAGCAGGCGGATGGCCCGGTTCCTCGTGAGACGGTCGATATCGCTGAACTGGTCGAAAACGTGGTGGCGGCTCACAGTTTGCCCGCACGCGCTAAAATGATGCATACCGATATTCAGCTGGCCGAAGGCAGCTGCCTGGCGGAACCGGCGCTATTGATCAGCGTGATGGATAATCTCTATTCCAATGCGGTGCACTATGGGGCTGAATCCGGTAACATTCGTATTCATAGCTACCGGCACGGCGAGCAGGTCCGCATCGAGGTGATTAACCGCGGCGAGCCAATACCGCCTGCGGAAAAAAAGATGATTTTTGAGCCTTTTTATCAGGGAAGCCATCAGCGTAAAGGGGCAGTAAAAGGAAGCGGCCTGGGTCTAAGTATTGCCCGGGACTGCGTTCGACAAATGCAGGGAGAATTAAGCCTGGAAGATGATGAGCCCGGGTTTATCTGTTTCCGCATAACGCTACCCGCCGCTGAGCCGGGAAAAACCAACACATGAATCAATAATGGGTGAATATGTCCCACTTTTTCGTAGTGGTTCGTGCTTTCAAAGGATGGCTGTTGTCCGGTATGTCGTGTCTGGCGCTGGCGGGCTGTTCCGCCGCTTTTTCGCCGCACAGCGCAAATGACAAAGCACAACCTGAACTGCCGCAGCATCAGGTTGCGGATTTTCTCTCCGTCGACTGTAGCGATATCTGGTCGCTGGAAAGTGAAGCCAGCGATAAAAATCCGCTGTACTGGCTGCGCGGGATTGATTGCGCGGATCGTCTGGCGCCGGTGCAGGCGCGCGCGGAGGCCAAACTGCACGGCGGCGACAGCTGGCAGGATGCGTTTAAACGCGGCATTTTGCTGGCAGACGCCAGGATTACCCCGGACGAGCGCCGCGATCTGGTTTCACGCCTGGATTCCTTCAGCCCGCAAATCGCCGTGCAGGTCCGCCCGCTGTATCAGCTGTGGCGTGAAGGTCAAAACCGCCAGCTTCAGCTGGTGGAGGAACGTTCCCGCTATGCGAAGTTACAGCAGTCCAGCGACGTCGAACGCGAAACGTTGCGCCAGCAGGAAGAGCAACTGCGCAGCCAGCTGGAGCTGACGACCCGCAAGCTGGAAAACCTGACCGATATTGAACGCCAGCTTTCCAGCCGTAAACCGGGGGGCAATTTTAATAGCGATGGCGGTCACGGCGGCGATAAAGTTCCAGAGGTGATTCATGACGATCCGTAAATCTGCGCATCTGCTGCTGGTGGATGACGATCCCGGCCTGTTAAAACTGCTGGGCATGCGTCTGACCAGCGAAGGTTATAGCGTCGTCACCGCTGAAAGCGGCCCGGAGGCGCTGCGTCTCCTTGGGCGTGATAAAGTTGATCTGGTGGTCAGCGATTTACGGATGGATGAAATGGACGGCCTGCAGCTGTTCAGCGAAATCCAGAAGGTGCAGCCGGGAATGCCGGTGATCATTCTGACCGCTCACGGCTCCATTCCTGATGCGGTCGCCGCCACCCAGCAGGGGGTGTTTAGCTTTCTGACCAAACCGGTGGACAAAGACGCGCTGTATAAAGCCATTGATGATGCGCTGGAACATAGCGCGCCGACGACCGATGAGCGCTGGCGGCAGGCGATTGTGACCCGCAATCCGCTGATGCAGCGCCTGCTGGAACAGGCCGGGATGGTGGCGCAGTCGGATGTCAGCGTGCTGATCAACGGCCAGAGCGGTACCGGCAAAGAGATCGTCGCCCAGGCGATTCACAACGCCAGCCCCCGCCATGACAAACCTTTTATCGCCATCAACTGTGGCGCGCTGCCGGAGCAACTGCTGGAGTCCGAACTCTTTGGCCATGCCCGCGGGGCGTTTACCGGTGCGGTCAGTAATCGGGAAGGGTTGTTCCAGGCTGCTGAGGGAGGGACGCTGTTCCTTGACGAGATCGGCGATATGCCGCTGGCGTTGCAGGTGAAACTGCTGCGGGTTTTGCAGGAGCGTAAGGTCCGTCCGTTGGGCAGTAACCGTGATATCGATATCGATGTCCGCATTATCTCGGCAACCCATCGCGATCTGCCGAAAGCGATGGCCCGCGGCGAGTTTCGTGAAGATCTGTTCTACCGCCTCAACGTGGTGAACCTGAAGATCCCGCCGTTGACCGAGCGGGCTGAGGATATTCCGCTGCTGGCTAACCACCTGCTGCGCCAGTCCGCCGATCGGCATAAGCCGTTTGTCCGGGCGTTTTCAACCGATGCGCTGAAACGGCTGATGGCCGCCAAATGGCCCGGGAACGTGCGCCAGCTGGTGAACGTGATTGAGCAGTGCGTGGCGCTGACCTCCTCGGCGGTGATCAGCGATGCGCTGGTTGAACAGGCGCTGGAAGGGGAAAATACCGCGCTGCCGACCTTCGTCGAAGCGCGTAATCAGTTTGAGCTCAACTATCTGCGCAAGCTGCTGCAAATTACCAAAGGTAATGTGACGCATGCGGCGCGGATGGCCGGGCGCAACCGGACTGAATTCTATAAGTTGCTGTCGCGCCATGAGCTCGACGCCAACGACTTTAAAGAGTAGCTCCGCAGCATGACGCAAGTTATGATACGGTAAGCAACCGGTTACGCGATAAAGACAGGAACACCATGAAAAAGATTGATGCGATTATTAAACCTTTCAAACTGGATGACGTGCGTGAAGCGCTGGCGGAAGTCGGTATCACCGGGATGACGGTAACGGAAGTGAAGGGCTTTGGCCGTCAGAAAGGCCATACCGAGCTGTACCGCGGCGCGGAATACATGGTGGATTTTCTGCCGAAAGTGAAAATCGAAATTGTAGTGACTGACGATATCGTCGATACCTGCGTCGATACCATTATCCGTACGGCGCAGACCGGCAAAATCGGTGATGGTAAAATCTTCGTCTTCGACGTGGCGCGCGTTATTCGTATCCGCACCGGTGAAGAGGACGACGAGGCGATTTAAGCCGCAGCGTCAACGCCCCGTTCTCCGGCCAGCGTCGTGCGGCCGGGGATTCGCCCGGATGACGATATGATGCGTCGCATCCGGGTTATTTCATCACAGCACCTTATGCGGGCCGAAGCATTCGTAATGGATATGGTCGGTGCTGATGCCCTGCGCCACCAGCTGTTGCGCCGCATGTTGCATAAAGGCCACCGGGCCGCAGAGATAAAACCGCATCTGCGGGTCACGCAGCGTGTCGGCCAGCGCCGATAAATCCATCAGACCTTCGCTATTGAACCGTTCTGCCTGGCGGTCTGCTGCCGTCGGCGTGCGATACCAGACGTGGGAAGCAAATTTCGGCAGGCTGGCGCCGAGCGTGGCGACTTCATCGGCAAAGGCGTGAACATCGCCATTCTCCGCCGCGTGGAACCAGTTTACCTGGGCCGGATGCTGCGCTTTTGCCAGCGTGTCCAGCATTGCCAGCATCGGCGTCTGGCCAACGCCGCCGGAAAGCAGCGTAACCGGCGTTTCTGGCTCGACCGCGAGGAAGAAATCACCCGCCGGCGCCGCCAGATGCACAATATCGCCTTCACGCGATGTATTGTGCAGCCAGCTGGACACCTGGCCGCCGTTTTCGCGTTTCACCGCGATGCGGTAACCTTTGCCGTCCGGCTTACGGGTCAGTGAATACTGACGAATCTCCTGATACTCAAATCCTTCCGGCTTCAGCCAGATAGCCAGATACTGGCCCGGCTGGTAATCCGCCACCGCTTGGCCGTCTACCGGCTCCATGTCAAAACTGGTAATCAGCGCGCTGCGCGGAGTTTTCCGGACGATACGGAACGCGCGGGTACCTTCCCAGCCGCCGGTCTTGCTGGCGTTATCGCGGTAGATCTCAGACTCACGGTTGATAAAGACGTTCGCCAGCACGCCGTAGGCTTTGCCCCATGCGTCGAGGACTTCCTGGCCCGGGCTGAACATTTCGTCGAGGGTCGCCAGCAGATGGCCGCCGACGATGTTGTACTGTTCCGGCTGGATCTGGAAGCTGGTGTGCTTCTGGGCGATTTTCTCCACCGCCGGCAGCAGGGCCGGCAGATTCTCGATATTGCTGGCGTAGGCGGCAATGGCGTTAAACAGTGCTTCGCGCTGGTCGCCGTTACGCTGGTTACTCATGTTGAAGATCTCTTTGAGCTCCGGGTTATGCGTAAACATGCGATCGTAAAAATGGGCAGTCAGCTTCGGACCGGTTTCAACAAGCAGGGGAATAGTGGCTTTGACCGTAGCGATGGTTTGAGCGTCGAGCATAGCAGCTTCCTTTAGCATTATCTTAATGATGTATTTTATATGCATCTTATAAAAATAACCCTGCACTGTAAATGGTTCTTTAACGCTTTTCCCGCAGACGGTAACAACATGAATAATTTGCATCACAAACCTGAAAAGAAATCCGTTGATAATCGCTGATGCGTTATTGCTCAAAGCCTTGTGTCATGCGGAGCCAATCGTTTGCGTAAAATCCTTTGTCAAGACCTGTTATCACACAACGATTCAGTTATACTGTGGGCCGTCGCCCAAAAAGGCCCCCTTTTAGAGCTGTAATCTATTGTTAGCTGAGCAGGAGATGCGGATGTTAAAGCGTGAAATGAACATTGCCGATTATGATGCCGAACTGTGGCAGGCTATGGAGCAGGAAAAAGTACGTCAGGAAGAGCACATCGAACTGATCGCCTCCGAGAACTACACCAGTCCGCGCGTTATGCAGGCACAGGGTTCTCAGCTGACCAACAAATACGCCGAAGGTTATCCGGGCAAGCGCTACTACGGCGGTTGCGAATACGTTGATGTCGTTGAGCAACTGGCTATCGACCGTGCAAAAGCGCTGTTTGGCGCTGACTACGCCAACGTCCAGCCGCACTCAGGCTCCCAGGCTAACTTCGCGGTCTACACCACGCTGCTGGAGCCGGGCGATACCGTGCTGGGGATGAACCTGGCGCACGGCGGCCACCTGACTCACGGTTCTCCGGTTAACTTCTCCGGTAAACTGTATAACATCGTGCCTTACGGTATCGATGAGACCGGCCATATCGATTACGCTGATCTGGAAAAACAGGCAAAAGAGCACAAGCCGAAGATGATCATCGGCGGCTTCTCCGCATACTCTGGCGTGGTTGACTGGGCGAAAATGCGTGAAATCGCTGACAGCATCGGCGCTTACCTGTTCGTTGATATGGCTCACGTTGCCGGCCTGATCGCCGCTGGCGTGTATCCGAACCCGGTTCCGCATGCTCACGTTGTGACCACCACGACTCATAAAACCCTGGCGGGTCCGCGCGGCGGCCTGATCCTGGCGAAAGGCGGTAGCGAAGAGCTGTACAAAAAACTGAACTCTGCCGTCTTCCCTGGCGCCCAGGGAGGCCCGCTGATGCACGTTATCGCGGGTAAAGCCGTGGCGCTGAAAGAAGCGATGGAGCCGGAGTTCAAAACCTACCAGCAGCAGGTTGCGAAAAACGCCAAAGCGATGGTGGAAGTATTCCTGAACCGTGGTTACAACGTGGTTTCCGGCGGGACTGACAACCACCTGTTCCTGCTGGATCTGGTTGATAAGAACCTGACCGGTAAAGAAGCTGACGCGGCGCTGGGTCGGGCAAACATCACCGTGAATAAAAACAGCGTGCCGAACGATCCGAAGAGCCCGTTTGTGACTTCCGGCGTGCGTATCGGTACCCCTGCGGTCACCCGTCGCGGTTTCAAAGAAGCCGAAGTGAAAGAGCTGGCTGGCTGGATGTGTGACGTGCTGGACAGCATTAACGATGAAGCGGTTATCGAACGCGTGAAGGGTAAAGTGCTGGATATCTGCGCACGTTTCCCGGTTTATGCCTGACGCATCGCTACGCAGCGTAAAGAAAAAGGCCGCAAATGCGGCCTTTTTTACGTCCAGGGTTCTGCGTTTAGCGGCGGTCGAGGGAGATCGATCCCGGCCCGGTTATCGCCAGCAGCAGGAACGCCCCGGCAATACTGATATTTTTGTAGAAGTTAATCATATTCGGCATCACCGCATCGCCGGTCATGTCCCAGTAATGGTGGCCGATGATCGCGGTACCAATCGTGTAAAAGATAAAAATCACCGCCAGCGGGCGGGTGAAAAAGCCGAGAATAATCAGGATAGCCGCCGGAACCTCCATCAGCACAGCAATAATGGCCGAGAGTGTCGGAAGCGGTGCGCCGGAGGAGGCCATGTACTGTACCGTGCCGCTAAAGCCCAGCAGTTTGGGGTACCCAAACAGAATAAACAGCAGTACCACGGCAATACGGGCGATCAACAGCAGAACCGGGCGGGAGGAGCCAAAGTCAAAATAGCGTAGCGTGTTCATAATCAATCCGTTGTGAAGATGAGTGATTTAAACGTAATACACATTTTTGCTCTTCGCCACGTCCCTGCCGCTATCCACTCAGTGTCTGCAGTTGCTCTTCAACATACAGATAACCAATGCCCAGCAGCTGTTGCTGACGGCTCAATTGTCCAAAGCCAATCTGCGTGGCTCTGGTACGCGGTGTGTCATGGTGATCGAAAGGGTTAAACCCCGTTTGTCTGATAATGGTATTTAACCATGTCTCACCAAAAGCACAACTGCGGCCATATAGTAAAATCTGGTTAATATTGAGTATGTTAAGGAAATTATAGAGGCTCAGGCCAATGGCATGTGCGGAATCTTCTACCCAGTTTTGTAGACGCAAGTCTCCCTGACGCCATTTTTCTATCAGCCCCTGTGTGGTGAGTTCTTCAGGATTACCGGCGATGTCCGGCTGCACTTTGAGCCAAATTCTGGCCTGTTTTTTTAATGCGCTCAGTGACGCCACCGTTTCGAGGCAGCCGTAGCGTCCGCAGTCGCAGGCAATCCCATCGGGATTAATAATGGTGTGTCCTATTTGTCCGCTACCGTAGAGGCTACCGCGCCAGACCTGATCGTTGATGACAAACGATGAACCAATCCCGTAATCGACATTGATAACGCAAAAATCTTGTTGATGTCCGTCATTCTGCCATTTTTCCGCCAGAGCAAGCATGACGCAGTCATTGTCGACCATGACCCTGACGTTGAGTTTCTCCTCCAGCAGGTACTTCATTTCCACCGGCTGTTTCCACGGCGCTTGCGGCATGGTCTGCGATACGCCAGTTCCCGCATCGACCTGGCCATGTACTGCCAGCGCCAGATTGATTTTGCGATTGGGCCAATTTTTACGGAACTGGTGCCAGTATTTTTCAATAGCGGAAAGTAATGCTTTGGGAGAGGGGGCGTCGATGGCGTGGTATTCAAGATCTCCCTTGGGACTCAGGCAGGCATTGCCTAGCTGACACTCGATACTGGTTGGCGTGATATTCATGCAGAGCGTCCAGTCGCCCTCGGGGGCAATAAGCCACGATCCGCTACTGTGGCCGCGGGTCAGGTGTTCGTCCTGAACGTTAATTACTCTGCCTTCTGCTTCCAGCTCCTGAAGAATATTGCTGACGGCAGGAATCGAAATTTGTGCCAGCCGGGCAAGCGTGGATTTGCTCGCCCGTTTTTGGCGGTACAGATATTCAAGGAGCACGCCTTTATTGTAATGGCGTATTTGCTGGTTGTTAATGCAGGCTTTCATAAAAGTAAACCTTGTTAACTATATTGCGTGATTATTGTGCATAAACTACCTGATCTTGTCTATTAAACTGCCCACATAATTTCAAATCAGTATGTCTTGTTAACTTTGAGGGCATTATGAGTTCAGTAAACGTGTGGCAGGAAACAGTCCATATTCCAACTTATGAAACCGGCGTTCAGGATATTCATCCAATGTTTCTTGAGAATCGGGTTTATCAGGGTTCCTCTGGCTCGGTGTACCCCTACGGCGTAACGGATACGCTTGGTGAGGAGAAGACGCTGAAGGCCTGGCAGGCGGTGTGGCTTGAAAATGACTATCTCAAGATTATGATCCTGCCGCAGCTCGGCGGGCGCGTACATCGGGCATGGGATAAAACCAGACAGCGCGATTTTGTTTATCACAATGAGGTGATCAAACCGGCACTGGTTGGCCTGCTTGGCCCGTGGATCTCCGGCGGGATTGAGTTTAACTGGCCGCAACATCACCGCCCGACCACCTATATGCCGGTGGATTTCTCGCTAGTAGAAAATGATGATGGCTCGAAAACCGTTTGGGTTGGCGAAACGGAGCCGATGCACGGACTACAGGTGATGACCGGCTTTACGCTTCGCCCTGAACGCGCCGCGCTGGAGATTGGCAGCCGGGTCTACAACAGTAATGCGACGCCGCGCCACTTTTTATGGTGGGCGAATCCGGCAGTGAAGGGCGGCGAAGGACATCAAAGCGTATTTCCACCGGACGTCACCGCCGTATTTGATCATGGCAAACGGGCCGTCTCGGCTTTTCCGATCGCAACCGGAACCTATTACAAGGTGGACTACTCTACCGGCGTCGATATATCACGTTATAAAAATGTGCCGGTTCCCACTTCTTATATGGCGGAGAAGTCAGAATACGATTTTGTCGGCGCCTGGAGTCATGATGAAAACGGTGGCCTGCTGCACGTTGCCGATCACCATATTGCACCGGGTAAAAAACAGTGGAGCTGGGGCTACAGCGAATTTGGTCAGGCGTGGGATAAAAATCTCACCGATAAAAATGGGCCCTATATTGAGCTGATGACCGGTATTTATGCCGATAACCAACCAGATTTTACCTGGCTCGATCCGTTTGAAGAGAAACGATTCGAACAGTATTTCCTGCCTTACCACTCCTTAGGGATGGTACAAAATGCCTCGCGTGATGCGGTTATTAAGCTTGAGCGCAACGATGGGAAGATCGACTGGGGAGTTTATGCCATTGCGCCTCTTCGCGCGCACCGTTTGACTATCTGTGAAGAGGGGAATCCGCAGCCGCTGCTTGATGAAGCGGTTGAACTGACGCCGTGCGCCGTCGCCCAAGGAACGCTGGCGGTGGTCGATTCTCCACGTCTGACAATCGAGCTGCTGGATAGCGATGGAAACCGGGTTTTGCATTATCAGGAGCATCAGCCGCAGGAGATGCCGCTGCCGGAGGTGGCGAGTGCGCCGTTAAGCGCTGACGAGATTTTAAGCGTCGATGAGGCATGGTTTATCGGGCAGCACCTGGAACAGTATCACCATGCCAGTCGTTCCCCTTTTGACTATTACCTGCGTGGCGTTGCGCTGGATCCTGAGGATTATCGCTGTAACCTCGCGCTGGCAATGCTGGAATACAACCGGGCGAACTACCCAAAGGCGGTTGATTACGCAACCCGGGCGCTATCACGTGCGCACCGTTTGAATAAAAATCCGCAATGTGGACAGGCCAGCATGATCCGCGCCAGCGCCAGAGAGCAGATGCGGCAGTGGCATGAGGCGCAGGAGGATTTTTGGCGCTCGGTATGGAGTGGTAATAGTAAAGCGGGGGGATTCTACGGTCTTGCTCGTCTGGCGGCGAGAAAAGGCCGCTACGATGAGGCGCTGGATTTTTGCCAGCAGAGTCTGAGGGCCTGCCCAACCAACCAGGATGTGCTCTGTCTCGAAACATGCCTGCTGCTTCTGCTTGGGCGCCGTGCTGCGGCGCTGCAACAGAGTGATTCGTTGCTTAACTCATATCCGCTCAATCCTACGCTGTGGTGGCTGAAGGCGGAAATTACCGGGGCTGAAGCCGATTTTGAACGTTGGAAGACACTCTGCCAGTCGCGGGATATTAACGCACTCCTGACGGCCGGACTGTTGTTAAGTTGGGGGATGGATGCACGTGCAAAAAGCGTGTTGACCCATCTCGGTTGTCAGAAAACGCTGCCGCTCTATTTACAGGCCAGTCTGAGCGACGGCGATGAGCGTGCCGCGTTGTTGAGTCGGGCTCGCGACGCATTCCCCAGTTTTGTTCGTTTTCCCAATACGCTCGTTGAGGTCGCGGCCCTGGAAAGCGTAGCGGAGTGCTATTTTGCCCGCCATCTGCTTGCCTGCTTCCATTACAACCGCCGCGATTATGCAAAAGCGACCGCGTTGTGGCAGCGGTGCGTCGAAATGGCCCCTGACTTTGCGGACGCCTGGCGTGGGCTGGCGATTCATGCGTGGAATAAACAAGGCGACTCGCGCCTCGCCGCACAATATCTGGATAAGGCTTGTGCCTTGCAGCCTGAAGATGCCCGCCTGCTGTTTGAACGGGATTTGCTGGATAAGCTGGTCGGTGAACAGGCGGAAAAACGGCTTTCCCGCCTGGAAAGCCGTCTCGCATGTGCGCTCAAGCGAGATGATTTGACGGCGGAACTGCTGCATCTTTGGCATCTGGCAGGAAAAACCGAGCAGGCGGCAGAGATCCTGTCCCAGCGTAAGTTTCATCCCTGGGAAGGGGGAGAAGGCAAAATCACCAGTCAGTTTATCATCAACCATCTGCTTCGCGCCTGGCAGTTGATCGGTCAACAACGACCAGGAGAAGCCACGACGCTGCTTCTATCCGCCCTGCATTACCCGGAAAATCTGAGTGAAGGTCGTTTGCCTGGACAGACGGATAACGATATCTGGTTCTGGCTCGGCATCTGCGCCCGGCAGCAAAGCGAAATGGCGCAGGCGACGGACTATTTCCGCAAGGCCGCAATGGGCGATCGGTCTATCAATGTGCACAGTTACTACAACGATCAGCCCGTGGATTATCTCTTCTGGCAAGGTGTCGCGTTACGCATGCTTGGCGATGTCCAGGCCAGTGAACGGATTTTTAGCGAAATGCTGAACTGGTCTCAGCATATGGAGATAGCGCAAATTGAGGCGGATTTCTTCGCCGTCTCACAGCCCGATCTCCTCTCGCTGTACGCGAATATCCAGCAGCAGCATCAGGAGAAGTGTCTTTTTATCCGGGCTCTGGCGGCGGCTGGTCTAGGCGACGGCGCGGGATATGAACAAGCGATAGCCAGGCTGGATTTGTTAAATCCGGCATGGGCTAAGGCGGCGTTATTCCGTCAGGTTATGCCCTTTGTTCTGCACCTGATTAACTAAAGAGCGTTAACTGTAATTTTTGAGCGGCCTGACCCGCCGCTCGAAGCGAGATGTTTAGAATATGTGAAATTTGTCAGCGTCGAGCCTTGGTTGTCGCTGAACCTAAACAACAATAAATGCCTGACCCTACAGGAGGCTCACATGTGTAAAAGTAAAATCTTCTCCCTCGTATCATGGTTATTGTTAACGTTATTAAGTTTTTCATTCCCAGGCTATAGCGCAGAGAAAGCGCTCACCGTCGGGGCGATTTACCTTGATACTCAAGGCTATTATGCCGGCGTACGTCAGGGGGTTCAGGATGCGGCCAAAGCATCGCAGTCCAGGATCCAACTGATTGAAACCAACGCTCAAGGGGACATTTCCAAAGAGAGCTCGTTTATCGATACGCTGGTAGCGCGCAACGTCGACGCTATCATTTTATCCGCCGTTTCTGAAAACGGCAGCAGTCGCGCTATTCGTCGCGCCAGTGAGGCGAGCATTCCGGTGATTTGCTACAACACCTGCATTAATCAGAAAGGGGTGGATAAATATGTCGCCGCTTATCTGGTGGGGACCCGCTTGCATTTGGCAAAAAGTTGGGCGATATCGCGGCAGATTACTTTATTGCCAACAATATCAATGCGCCGAGAATCGCGGTGATCAACTGTGAAGCGTTCGAAGTATGCGTGCAGCGGAGAAAAGGTTTTGAACAGGCGTTGAAGGCTCGTCTGCCGGGGATGCAGATCGTGGCGAATCAGGAAGGTACCATTCTGGATAAAGCGATTTCAGTCGGTGAAAAACTCATTATCTCATCATCAGGTCTGGACGCCATTATGGGGGAATCCGGCGGGGCGACGTTAGGGGCAGTCAAAGCGGTACGCAACCAAAATCAGGCTGGGAAAATTGCCGTTTTTGGTGCCGATATGACGACTGAAATTGCCCAGGAGCTGGAAAATCATCAGGTCCTGAAAGGCGTTGTGGATATTTCTGGCAAGAAAATGGGCAATGCCGTTTTTACCCAAACAATTAATGTCATTAATAAACAGCCACCGGCTAACAAAATTATTCCGGTTGATATCGATTCCTACATGAAAGCAGAAGACGGAAAGCAGTGGTTGGCGGCCCATGTTGACGGTTTACCTTAATGCCCACGCTCGACGACTTGAGGTAGCGATTGTATGACGGTAGCAGAAAAAATGCGGGTGCCGGTGGCGAGAATCACCGGGGGAAATAAACGTTACCCCGGCGTCGTGGCGCTGGATAATGTCAATTTCACCCTGTCCCAGGGTGAAGTTCGGGCGCTACTTGGTAAAAATGGGGCTGGAAAATCGACCTTAATCAGGATGTTAACCGGTAGCGAAAGTCCTGATAGCGGCGAGGTGTGGCTAGGGGATACCCGACTGGAGGGCAATGAAGCGACGCTTACCCGTCGGGCGGCGGAGCTAGGCGTCAGGGCGGTATATCAGGAACTGAGTTTGGTTGAAGGATTGACGGTTGCGGAGAATCTTTGCCTGGGTCAATGGCCGCGTTGTGGCGGCATGATTGATCGGGCGCAAATGCGCAAACAAGCCGAGGTAGCCCTGGAAATGCTGGGCGTTGATATTCCGTCTGATGCCGTGGTTGATACGCTGAGTCCGGCGCAAAAGCAGCTGGTTGAAATTGCCCGGGTGATGGCGGGCGAGCCGCGGGTCGTCATCCTGGATGAACCTACCAGCTCGCTCGCCAGCACTGAAGTGGACCTGGTCATCAGCGCGGTTAAAAGGATCTCTGCGCTAGGCGTCGCGGTTATTTACGTTAGCCATCGAATGGAAGAGATCCGGCGCATAGCCTCATGCGCCACGATCATGCGTGATGGTCAGATCGCGGGCGATGTCGAGCTGAACAGTACGACAACCCGGGAAATCGTGTCGTTGATGTTGGGCCGTGAGCATATTGATTTACCTCAGGTGACGCCTGCAATGCCGTTAACGATTCCCGTTCTGCATGTTGAACGGCTCAGACATCCGCCGAAGTTAGAAGACATTAGTTTTACTTTGCATCGTGGTGAAGTGCTGGGGATCGCTGGGTTATTAGGATCGGGACGGAGCGAATTACTTAAGGCGATTGTCGGGCTGGAGACGTTTGTTGACGGTGATATTACGCTAAATGACAGGCGTATCACCCGCCCTGAATATAGCAATATGCTGAAAGGCGGCATTGGCTATACGCCGGAAAATCGCAAAGAAGCGGGTATTATTCCTCTTCTGGGCGTTGATGAAAATACGGTGATGACTAACCGGCATAATGTCAGTCGACGCGGAATATTGAACTGGCAGCGCATCCAGCAGATGACCGCTTCGGTCATGGAACGTATGACGGTGAAGGCGGCGAGCACGCAGACTCCGGTCGGGACATTATCCGGTGGCAATCAGCAAAAGGTCGTTATTGGCCGTTGGGTTTATGCCGGAAGCGACATTTTGTTACTTGATGAACCGACACGTGGAGTGGATATCGAGGCCAAACAGCAGATTTACCGTATTGTACGGGAACTGGCTGCTGAAGGAAAAAGCGTGATATTTATTTCCAGTGAGGTCGAGGAATTGCCCTTAGTGTGTGACCGTATATTACTGCTGCAAAATGGCACATTTACCCGTGAGTTTTTCGCACCGGTTAACGTCGATGAGTTAATGTCGGCGATTTTATCCACACATTAGCCAGAACGTTTACTGAGGAATTAACCGATGTCTGCCTCATCCATAACGCTGCCGCAAGGCAAAAATATTGCAGTTAAACAGTTCATCAGTCGCCATATTAATGTCATTGGCCTGCTGGTGGTCATCGCTATTTTATATCTGGTCTTTTCTTTTAATGCTCCCGGTTTTATCTCGTTAAATAATCAAATGAATGTGCTGCGCGATGCCGCGACCATTGGTATTGCCGCATGGGCAATGACGCTTATTATTATTTCTGGCGAAATTGATGTCAGCGTTGGGCCAATGGTGGCGTTTATCTCTGTCTGCCTGGCATTCCTGCTACAGTTTCAGGTACCGCTTGCCGTTGCCTGCCTGCTGGTTTTAGGGCTTGGCGCGATCCTCGGGACTCTCGCCGGGGTTTTGCGCGGCATATTTAATGTCCCAAGCTTTGTCGCAACCTTAGGTCTGTGGAGTGCATTGCGAGGAATGGGCTTATTCATGACGAATGCCCTGCCGGTGCCGATCGATGAAAATGACGTCCTGGACTGGCTGGGCGGTCAATTTATGGGTATCCCGATCTCCGCATTGATCATGTTGCTACTGTTTCTGATCTTTGTCTTTATCAGTCGTAAGACCGCATTTGGTCGCTCCGTTTTTGCTATCGGCGGCAATGCGACTGCGGCCCAGCTTTGCGGTATTAACGTTAAGCGAGTTCGTATTTTGATTTTTACCCTATCCGGATTACTGGCGGCGATTACCGGCATCCTTCTCGCCGCGCGCCTCGGATCGGGCAATGCCGGAGCAGCCAATGGTCTGGAGTTTGATGTCATCGCAGCAGTGGTGGTTGGCGGAACAGCGCTTTCTGGAGGCCGTGGTTCTTTATTTGGCACGCTATTAGGCGTACTGGTGATTACGCTGATTGGCAATGGCCTGGTATTGCTGGGAATTAACTCGTTTTTCCAGCAGGTCGTTCGCGGAGTAATTATCGTGGTGGCCGTATTAGCGAATATATTACTGACTCAGCGTAACAGTAAAATTAAAAATTAATCTTCATTACTGAATCCAGAGGGAATTATGAAAACGATGTTGGCTGCATATTTACCAGGAAATTCGAGCGTTGAGCTCAGAGAAGTGACGATACCCACTCCGGGGATTAACCAGGTTTTAATAAAAATGAAGTCTTCAGGTATTTGCGGCAGCGATGTGCATTATATCTATCATCAGCACCGCGCGACTGCTGCTGCGCCAGATAAACCGCTATACCAGGGTTTTATCAATGGTCATGAGCCCTGTGGGCAAATCGTGGCGACGGGGGCCGGCTGCCGGCATTTTAAAGCTGGCGATCGGGTACTTGTATACCATATTTCAGGCTGCGGTTTTTGCGCCAATTGCCGTCGTGGATTCCCAATCTCTTGTACCGGAGAGGGTAAAGCAGCCTATGGCTGGCAGCGTGACGGCGGGCATGCGGAGTATCTGCTGGCGGAAGAGAAAGATCTGATTCACCTGCCGGACGCGCTGAGCTATGAAGATGGCGCCTTTATCAGCTGTGGTGTGGGAACCGCATATGAGGGAATTTTGCGCGGGGAGGTTTCCGGCAGTGATAACGTGTTGGTCGTGGGGCTGGGGCCCGTCGGCATGATGGCGATGATGCTGGCGAAAGGGCGGGGCGCGAAGCGTGTAATCGGTGCCGATATGCTACCGGATCGTCTGGCCACAGCAAAACAGCTTGGTGTCATGGATCACGGCTTTCTGGCAACCACCGAAAACTTACCGGCGTTAATTGCCGGGTTGACCCACGGCGGCGCTGATGTCGCGCTGGATTGCTCCGGCAATGCTGCGGGCCGCTTGCTGGCGCTTCAGTCCTCAGCCGACTGGGGGCGAGTGGTTTACATTGGTGAAACCGGGAAAGTTGAGTTTGAAGTGAGCGCCGATTTGATGCACCACCAGCGGCGTATCATTGGCTCCTGGGTCACCAGTTTGTATCACATGGAAAAGTGCGCGCGCGACCTCACCGACTGGAAGTTATGGCCGCATAGCGCCATCACCCATCGTTTTTAGCTGGAGCAGGCGGGAGAGGCGTACGCACTAATGGCGAGTGGGAAATGCGGCAAAGTGGTGATTAATTTTCCCGATTAAGGAGGTAGAATGGCGCTTTATACCTTGAACAATGGTGAACTGCAGTTGAAGGTTGCGGATTGCGGTGGCGTCATTGAAGGCCTGTGGTGGCAGCATGAAGGGCTGGCGCTTCCGCTGTTACGCACCGGCTTACAAAGCGGTGTCGCGGTGGAGTCTTCCTGCTTTCCGTTAGTTCCGTTCGGCAATCGCGTCAGCGGTAATCGTTTCTCTTCAGCGGCAGGGGAATATCAGCTTCATCCTAACGTTGCATGGGATGACCATTATCTCCATGGCGACGGTTGGTTGAATGTCTGGCATGGATTGGCACAGTCGCCGACGCAGCTCACATTAGAGTATGTTCATCGACAGGGGGTATACCACTATACCGCGCAGCAGCATTTTACCTTAACGGGCAACGCGCTGATGGTGGAACTGGTGGTGACGAATGAAAGCGAGGCCACACTGCCGTTTGGTCTGGGCTGGCATCCCTATTTTCCATTAACGCCGCAAACGAAATTGCAGGCCGATGCGAACGGCTACTGGCTGGAAAGAGAGCAATGGCTGGCCGGGGAGTTTCAGTCTCAGATACCGCCTGAGCTCGACTTTAATCATCCTTCGCCGCTGCCGCAACGCTGGGTGAATAACGCCTTCTCCGGCTGGGACGGAAGAGCGACGATTGACCAGCCGGAGCTCGGATATCGGTTGTCATTGACCACTGAGCCACCAGCTCCCTGCTACTTTATTTTCGTTTCTGATCCCGAATTTGATCGGGGCTATGCATTTGATTTTTTCTGTATTGAGCCGATGAGCCATGCGCCGGACGATCACCACCGTTCTGAGTTTGGCCAGCTAACCCTGATCTCCACCGGAGAAAGTATGCGTCAACAAATGACATTGCAGGTCTACGTTCCTTGAGTCTGACCTGCCCGGAAACGGGCAGGTATAACTTCACCTTGCGGCCTTCGCGCTTTATCGCCAGACTAGCGATTCCATTCGGGAGGGAATCATGGTCTTGCAATCCACGCGCTGGCTGGCGCTGAGTTACTTCACCTACTTTTTTAGCTACGGAATTTTTCTACCTTTCTGGAGCGTGTGGCTGGCAGGTACCGGCTTAACGCCGGAAACCATCGGCATGCTGCTGGGCGCCGGGCTGGTGGCCCGTTTTCTCGGCAGCCTGTTGATCGCCCCGCGGGTGAGCGATCCCGCCCGGCTGATTTCCGCCTTGCGGATTCTGGCGCTGCTGGTGCTGCTGTTTGCTCTGGCCTTCTGGGCCGGTAACCACGTCGCCTGGCTGACCGTCGTGATCGTCGGCTTCAACCTCTTTTTCTCCCCTCTGGTGCCGCTGACCGATGCGCTGGCGAATACCTGGCAAAAACAGATCACCATGGACTACGGGCGCGTACGTCTGTGGGGATCGGTGGCGTTTGTTATCGGCTCGGCGCTCACCGGCAAGCTGGTCAGCCTATTTGATTATCGGGCGATTCTGCTGATGCTCAGTCTGGGGGTTGCCTCCATGCTGCTGGGCATGTTGCTGAAGCCGTCGGTGATGCCGCAGGGCGAATCCCGCCATCATGAAGGCGCCGGGCTTGCGGCGTGGCTGCGGCTGGTGCGCCAAAGCTGGCGCTTTCTCGCCTGCGTCTGCTTGTTGCAGGGCGCGCACGCCGCCTACTACGGCTTCAGCGCCATTTACTGGCAGGAAGCCGGCTACTCCGCCTCTGCGGTGGGCTACCTGTGGTCGCTGGGCGTGGTGGCGGAAGTGGCTATCTTTGCGTTGAGTAAAAAAGTGTTTAGCCGCTTTAGCGCCCGCGATCTGCTGCTGCTTTCTGCGGTGTGTGGTCTGATTCGCTGGACGCTGATGGGCGCGACCACGGCGCTGCCGTGGCTTATCGTCGCGCAGATTCTGCACTGCGGGACCTTCACGGTCTGCCACCTGGCGGCGATGCGCTATATTTCAGCCCGTCAGGGGAGCGAGGTGATTCGTCTGCAGGCGGTCTATTCCGCCGTGGCGATGGGCGGCAGTATTGCGGTGATGACGGTCTTTGCCGGTTTCCTCTACCAGCACCTCCATCAGGGCGTATTTTGGGTGATGGCGCTGGTGGCGCTCCCGGCGCTGGTGCTGCGGCCGAAAGCGGTCGCCTAATCCTCAAGCATTTTACAAATATGCTGCCGTTGATGATCGCTGAACGCCTCTTCAGCATGAAACAGCGGCGGCGAAAACAGCGGCAATGCGGTGGCATAGGGCGTGACCACCAGCGCCACCCCTTTCGGGGCCCCTTCCCTCTGAAAGGCATGTACGCTCTGGTATTTAATATTCAGCGGCAGGAGGGTCAGCTCGCGTAGCTGCAGCTCAAGGGCCTGTTCAAGGTCGGGATTATCGTGGGTAAGCAACACCACCTGTTTTTCATGCAGATCGGTTTTCTGCATCAGCCAGGCGCCGAAAATCACCGCAATCAGTCCCACCTCCTCCTGATTAAACCGGATCCCATAGGCCGCTTCAAACTCGCCCAGCGCCGCCTGGGTGGTGCGCATCAGGCGCGGATAGAGACGGCTTATCTCTTCCGATAGCGCGTTATCGATACCGATGGCAAAAACGCTACGATTGAGCGCCTGTGACAGATGGATATAGAGCTGATCGCTGAGCCCCCGATCGTCGCTGAACGGGCGACCGGCCAGATCCTGGAAGCGATGAATCAGGCGGGCGATAGCCAGATGCAGCCGTCGGTCCTGGTGGTGGCCATCGCGAATAGGATCCGGGGTTTTCAGCAGCATAAACAGCAGCGTCAGAAACAGCTGCTCGCCGGCGTGCGGCGGCGATGAGACCCGGCGTTGCCAGTGGCGCACAATCTCCTGAGCAAGAGTGAACTCCGCCGCTTGTTGCGCCCAGCGCTGTTGTTCCGCGGTGAAGTCCGGCGTCAGCCCGAGGTGGTGCTGCAACAGGCAGTATTGCAGATACAGGCGCAGGAAATGAATGTCCCGACAGTCAAATTGCCGGTTGAGCATCCGCGCGCAGCGGTTGACCAGCGCCTGCAGATTTGTATCGTCATACAACGTCCGCGCGATGCCCTGCAGTTTAAGCTGCGTTTTTAATGCGGGCGTAAAATGGTGATGAATAAAATGCGGGCATAAGCGCAGCGCTCGCCGCAGGCCGTGCAGCAGGCACAGGCGTTGATCGATCACGGCACCTTCAATCCGATAGCTGCCGTCCACCTGCGACGAGAGCGTCAATCGGTGGTAACGCTGGATTTCGCGTCCCGTCTCCGCGATATCTTGCCGGGCCGTTGCTTCATCAACAAGGTTGATGTGGCTCAGCCGCTCGGGCGTAACGGGCTGCCCGGGCAGATAAAACATCAGGAGAACCTGGCTACGGCGCTGTGGACTGGAAAGCGCAGATGGTGGTTCAATGACGGTCATCATCTGGTAAGTTCCAGTTAGGGTTTTCGCTAAGAATAGCCAATGGATGCGTGGAGATCAGGGCCGTTCGCCCCCTTTACGTCAGGATTGCAGGCTAAGTTCACAGAATTTTTCACGTGAGGAACGGATGAAGAGAGTGAAACAATGCACCAGTGCGGCATTTTTCATGGTTTTATCATTTAGCGTGCTAGCGCACCCGCATAGCTTCATCAGCCTGAAAACGCAAGCGGTGGCGGATAACGGACTGCTCACCGGTTTTAAAATGCGCTGGACTATGGATGAGATCACCTCCGCGGATCTGCTCTACGATGCGGGGAATGCACAGCCCGGCGATGAGGTGTGGAAAAAGCTGGCGGCGGAAGTGATGGCCAACGTGCTTGGCCAGCATTACTTCAGCGAGCTTTGGCATAACGGTCAGCGGGTGAAGTTTGACAACCGGCCCGCTGGCTATGGCCTCGAACGCGAGGGGCACCAGGCGGTGCTGACGTTTACCCTGCCGCTGGCAAAGCCTCAGCCGCTGGCCGGACAAACGCTGACGTTATCGACATTTGACCCGACCTATTACGTCGATATGCACTATGACAAAGCGGGCGATTTCTCGCTGCCCGCCGGGCTGCAGGCGGGATGTAAGGTCAAGGTGGTCACGCCGGAGCCGAATGAAAAAATGGCCGCTTTTGCCCAGTCTCTCGATAAAGCCGACGCGCCGCCGGAGGATATGGAACTGGGAACCTATTTTGCGCAGAAGGTAACGCTGACATGTCAGTAATTTTCTCTCCCGCCACACGCGTTTCGCGTCTGCGTCAGCTGTGGCCGCTGGCGCTTTTTTTACTGCTGGCGATAGCGGCAGGATGGTGGCTATGGCAGGCCTGGCCTCGGGTGATGCTGCAAAGTGCCGTCTGGCAGCGGGATCTGAATCTTGAGCTGAGCCATCTGCTGAAAGCGGTTGCGGAAAACCCGACGGCGGCCGGATTTTCGCTGCTGGCCTTCAGTTTTGTCTATGGGGTGCTGCACGCGCTGGGGCCGGGGCATGGCAAAGTGGTGATTACCACCTGGCTGGCGACGCATCCGACAAAGCTTAAATCAAGCATCGCCCTGACGCTGGCGGCCTCGCTTCTGCAGGGGCTGGTAGCGATTGCGCTGGTGGTGGTGGTGCTGTCCCTCCTGCAACTGCCCGCCCGGGAGCTGCATCTCAGCAGTTTCTGGCTGGAGAAGGGGAGCTATCTGCTGGTGGGGGCGCTGGGCTTGCTTCTGTGCTGGCGGGCGCTGAAAAAACTGCGGACGGCGTTACGACGTCCGACGTTCATCGCCTTTACTCCGCACCACGTCCATCATGCTCATTGCGGCTGCGGGCATCAGCATATGCCCGCGCCGGAGCAGCTACAGGGCGGCGATGACTGGCGCGCGCGGCTGGTCATCGTCCTTTCTATGGGGATGCGGCCCTGCTCCGGGGCGCTCATGGTCCTGCTGTTCAGTAAAGTGATCGGCGTCTTCAACTGGGGAATGGCGGCGGCGCTGGCGATGGCGGCGGGCACCTCGTTGACAATCTGCGGGCTGGCGCTGCTGGTGCACGGTTTTCGGCAACTGGCGGTTAAGCTCTGCGGCAATAAGACGCCGCCGTTATGGCAACAGGTTGGCTGGGCGACTCTGGCGCTGGCGGGGGGGCTGATTTTAGTCGCTGCGGCGGCGGTGATGTGGAGCAGCGCGGTGCCGGTCGGCAGGGGATTACGGCCGTTTTGAGAAGATATCTCGCCCCGTGAACCGGGGCGAGAGGAGAGATTAACGCTTCAGCGCTTCGCTCAGTTCGTCGCGCATATTCGCCAGCATGGCTTTCACGACGCGCGGGTTACCTGCAACGATGTTGCCGGTGTGCATGTAGTTATGGCCGCCGGTGAAGTCGCAGACCAGCGCGCCCGCTTCACGAGCAATCAGTTCACCTGCTGCGAAATCCCACGGTTTCAGCGCGATTTCAAAATAACCATCAACGCGGCCAGCGGCCACGTAAGCCAGATCCAGAGCGGCAGAACCGGTGCGGCGGAAATCAGCGCACTCGGTAAACAGCTTACCGAGAATATTCATGTATGCCGTCGCGTGCTGTTTTGCTTTGAACGGGAAGCCGGTCGCCAGAATGGTGCCATCCAGATCGCGAGCGTTGCTGCCGCGCAGACGATAGCCGTTCAGCTGCGCGCCCTGGCCGCGGGTCGCGGTGAACAGTTCGTTACGCATTGGGTCGTAAACCACAGCCACTTCGGTACGGCCTTTGATGCGTACGGCGATGGATACGGAGAAGTGTGGCAGGCGTTTAACAAAGTTGGTAGTGCCATCCAGTGGATCGATAACCCATTGAACATCCTGATCTTCACCTGCGTGTTCACCGCTTTCTTCGGTGATGATGGTGTGCTGCGGGTAAGATTTGCGAATGGTTTCGATAATCAGCGCTTCAGCTGCTTTATCGACGTTGGTCACAAAGTCATTGCTGCCTTTCTGGCTCGTTTCTACGGAGTCTGGGGTTTCGTAGTGCTTGGCAATTAAATTACCCGCCTTGCGCGCTGCGCGCACGGCGATGTTCAGCATCGGATGCATCGGTCTCTCTCACTGGATGTTAAAGAACGGGAAAAAACGGCGCACATAGTAACAGCGAAATCTGCTTATGTCTCCGTTTTATGATAGCATGCGCGAATAATCTTTAGCCGAAGAACCATAATGCTACAAAATATTCGAATCGTACTGGTAGAAACATCACATACTGGAAATATGGGTTCCGTTGCCCGGGCCATGAAAACCATGGGGTTAACCAACCTGTGGCTGGTGAATCCGTTAGTCAAACCTGATTCGCAGGCTATCGCGCTGGCAGCGGGCGCCAGCGATGTGATCGGCAACGCGCAGATCGTCGACACCCTCGACGAGGCGCTGGCTGGTTGCAGTCTGGTGGTGGGGACCAGTGCGCGTTCGCGTACGCTACCGTGGCCGATGCTTGACCCGCGCGAGTGCGGCCTGAAGAGCGTGGCGGAAGGGCAGCATGCGCCGGTGGCGCTGGTGTTTGGCCGCGAACGCGTCGGGCTGACCAACGATGAACTGCAGAAATGCCACTACCATGTCGCTATCGCCGCCAACCCGGAATACAGCTCGCTGAACCTGGCGATGGCGGTGCAGGTTATCGCCTACGAAGTGCGTATGGCCTGGCTGGCGACGCAGGAGCAGAACGAAGCGGCGGTGGAGCACGAAGAGACGCCGTATCCGCTGGTGGATGACTTAGAGCGCTTTTACGGCCACCTTGAGCAAACCCTGCTCGCTACCGGCTTTATCCGTGCCAACCATCCCGGGCAGGTGATGAATAAACTGCGCCGCCTGTTTACCCGCGCGCGCCCGGAAAGCCAGGAGCTCAATATCCTGCGCGGCATGCTGGCGTCGATTGAACAGCCGCAGAAAAACAAAGACTAAGGTTCCTTCCTGGCGCTGTTTCGCCGCCTTTTGGGTTTCCGCCGCCGCGAGCGGTGAACGGACAGAGGGCGGCAAAGCCCCGCAGAGCGGGACTTGCGGCGCGATAATGCGATAGGGCACAGATGGTTAAATACCTGACTAAAACAGTCAAGTAAATAGTTGACCAAATTACTCGGGAATGTCAGACTTGGCCCTGCTATGCAATACCCCATATTAATAAAAAGCCCGGGCAGGGGCGAGTTTGAGGTTAAGTAAGACATGAGACTGACATCTAAAGGGCGTTATGCTGTGACCGCGATGCTGGACGTCGCGCTCAACTCTGAATCGGGCCCGGTTCCGTTGGCTGATATTTCTGAACGTCAGGGGATCTCGCTGTCCTATCTGGAACAGCTGTTTTCCCGTCTGCGTAAAAACGGTCTGGTATCCAGCGTGCGTGGCCCAGGCGGCGGTTATTTGTTAGGTAAAGAAGCTGGCAGTATCGCCGTAGGCGAAGTGATCAGCGCGGTAGACGAATCGGTTGACGCCACCCGCTGTCAGGGTAAAGGCGGATGCCAGGGCGGCGATAAGTGTCTGACCCACGCGCTATGGCGCGACCTGAGCGAGCGTCTGACCGGCTTCCTGAATAACATCACCCTCGGTGAACTGGTCAATAACCAGGAAGTCCTTGATGTTTCAGGCCGTCAGCATAGCCATGAATCCCAGCGCAATACCCGTACCCAGGACGCTATCGACGTCAAACTGCGTGCGTAGTACTCGTTCTGTTTCCGTTTGCGGCTTATTCGCTGCAAGGTGAAATGTTCAGGGTAAAAATTATAAAAGATTTTCGAATCAGGCCGGGATGTTACGACATCCCGTGTCCCGGACGTACATCAAGCCGGTTGCCTGGTTCCTTGCATTGAGTGATGTACGGAGTTAAAGAGCAATGAAATTACCGATTTACCTCGATTACTCCGCAACAACGCCGGTGGACCCGCGTGTTGCCGAGAAAATGATGCAGTTCCTGACCCTGGACGGGACCTTTGGTAACCCGGCCTCTCGTTCACACCGTTTCGGCTGGCAGGCTGAAGAGGCGGTTGATATCGCCCGCAATCAGATTGCCGAGCTGGTCGGCGCCGATCCGCGCGAAATCGTATTTACCTCCGGCGCAACGGAATCCGATAACCTGGCGATTAAAGGCGCTGCCAACTTTTATCAGAAAAAAGGCAAGCACATTATTACCAGCAAAACCGAGCACAAAGCGGTTCTGGATACCTGCCGTCAGCTGGAGCGTGAAGGCTTCGAAGTTACCTACCTGGCGCCGCAGCGCAACGGGATTATCGACCTCAAAGAGCTGGAAGCGGCGATGCGTGACGACACCATCCTGGTGTCCATCATGCACGTGAACAACGAAATTGGCGTGGTACAGGATATCGCCACCATCGGCGAACTGTGCCGTGCGCGTGGCATCATCTACCACGTTGACGCGACCCAGAGCGTGGGCAAACTGCCTATCGATCTGAGCCAGCTGAAAGTTGACCTGATGTCTTTCTCCGGTCACAAAATTTATGGCCCGAAAGGGATTGGCGCGCTGTACGTTCGCCGTAAACCGCGTATCCGCATTGAAGCGCAGATGCACGGCGGCGGTCACGAGCGCGGCATGCGTTCCGGGACTCTGCCAGTCCACCAGATCGTCGGTATGGGTGAAGCTTACCGTATCGCGAAAGCAGAGATGGAAACCGAGATGGCGCGTCTGCGCAGTCTGCGTAACCGTCTGTGGGAAGGCGTTAAAGATATGGAAGAGGTTTACCTCAACGGTGACCTGGAGCAGGGCGCGCCGAACATTCTCAACGTCAGCTTCAACTATGTTGAAGGCGAGTCGCTGATTATGGCGCTGAAAGACCTGGCCGTTTCCTCCGGTTCCGCTTGTACTTCTGCCAGCCTTGAGCCGTCCTACGTGCTTCGCGCACTGGGCATGACTGACGAACTGGCACACAGTTCTATCCGTTTCTCTTTAGGTCGCTTCACTACCGAAGAAGAGATTGACTACACCATCGACCTGGTTCGTAAATCCATCGGCCGTCTGCGCGATCTGTCTCCGCTGTGGGATATGTTCAAACAGGGCGTGGATCTGAACAGCATCGAATGGTCTCATCATTAATCGGTAGGGTATAAGGAGAATTCATCATGGCATACAGCGAAAAAGTTATTGATCATTACGAGAACCCGCGCAACGTCGGCTCTTTCGACAACAGCGACGAAAATGTCGGCAGCGGCATGGTTGGCGCCCCGGCGTGTGGCGACGTGATGAAGTTGCAGATTAAAGTCAACAATGACGGTATCATTGAAGACGCGCGTTTCAAGACCTATGGCTGCGGTTCCGCTATCGCTTCCAGCTCCCTGGTCACCGAATGGGTGAAAGGCAAGTCTCTGGACGAAGCGCAGGCGATCAAGAACACCGATATCGCCGACGAACTGGAACTGCCGCCGGTGAAAATTCACTGCTCGATCCTGGCGGAAGACGCGATTAAAGCCGCGATTGCGGATTACAAAAGCAAACGTGAAGCGAAATAATTAAGAGGTTATTGTATGTCGATTACTCTTAGCGACAGCGCAGCGTCGCGGGTTAATTCCTTCCTGGCCAACCGCGGCAAAGGCTTCGGTCTGCGCTTAGGTGTCCGCACTTCCGGCTGTTCAGGTATGGCCTATGTGCTGGAATTTGTTGACGAGCCGGCGGCAGAAGACACCGTGTTTGAAGATAAAGGCGTCAAGGTAGTGATCGACGGCAAAAGCCTGCAGTTCCTTGACGGTACTCAGCTGGACTTTGTCAAAGAAGGTCTGAACGAAGGGTTTAAATTTACCAACCCGAACGTTAAAGATGAGTGCGGTTGCGGCGAAAGCTTTAACGTATAATTCCGACGCTACCCGGTACATTCAGGCCGCAGCGAGGCGCTAAACGCGCGAGTCATGATGCGCTTACCGCAGTAAGTTCATCAGGTGAGCGTGTATAGCCAGCGCCAGGGCGGCCCGAAATACGCGGGTAGAGGACCCCACCGCGGTTAACCGTGAGTGGGGTTTGCTTTATCTCGTTAACCCTGAGGTTGTTATGGACTATTTTACCCTCTTCGGGTTACCGGTCAGTTATACCCTTTCGCAAGAACAGCTGGCTGCCCGGTACCAGGATTTACAGCGCCAGTACCATCCTGACAAGTTCGCCAGCGCGAGCGCGGCCGAACAGCTCGCCTCCGTGCAGCAATCCGCTACCATCAACCAGGCGTGGCAAACGCTGCGTCATCCGCTGACCCGCGCCGAATATATCCTTTCGCTTCATGGCTATGATTTAGCCAGCGAACAGCACACCGTGCGTGATACCGCGTTCCTGATGGAGCAGCTGGAGCTGCGCGAAGAGCTGGATGAGATTGAAAAATCACAGGATGAGGCGCGTCTGGCGGCCTTTATCAAACGCGTGAAGGGGATGTACGACGTTCGTCATCAGCAGGTTGTCGAACAACTCAATAACGAGACGTGGGACGCGGCGGCGGATACCGTGCGTAAACTGCGTTTTCTCGATAAACTTCAGAGCGTTGCAGAACAACTCGAAGAAAAGCTGCTCGATTTTTAATTTTCGGAAGCAATTATGGCCTTATTACAAATTAGTGAGCCTGGCCTGAGTGCCGCGCCGCACCAGCGTCGTCTGGCGGCGGGTATTGACCTGGGCACCACCAATTCTCTGGTCGCTACCGTGCGTAGCGGTCAGGCCGAAACACTGCCCGATCATCAGGGGCGCTACCTGCTGCCTTCCGTGGTGCACTACCACGCATCCGGTCTCGACGTCGGGTACGATGCCCGGCAAAATGCGGCCCACGACCCGGTGAACACCATCAGCTCCGTGAAGCGGATGATGGGGCGCTCGCTGGCCGATATTCAGACCCGCTACCCCCATCTGCCTTACCAGCTGCAGGCCAGTGAAAACGGTCTGCCGATGATCCAGACCGCCGGCGGTCTGCTCAATCCGGTTCGCGTCTCCGCCGATATCCTGAAAGCGCTGGCCGCCAGGGCGACAGAAGCCCTCTCCGGCGAACTCGACGGCGTGGTCATTACCGTTCCAGCCTATTTTGACGACGCCCAGCGGCAGGGCACCAGGGACGCCGCGCGGCTGGCTGGCCTGCACGTGCTGCGTCTGCTGAACGAACCGACCGCCGCGGCGATTGCCTACGGCCTCGATTCCGGTCAGGAAGGGGTTATCGCGGTTTACGATCTCGGCGGCGGCACCTTTGACATTTCGGTACTGCGCTTAAGCCGCGGAGTATTTGAAGTGCTGGCGACCGGCGGTGATTCCGCGCTCGGCGGCGATGATTTCGACCATCTGCTGGCGGATTACCTGCGTGAACAGGCGGGCCTGAGCGATCGCAGCGATAATCGTCTGCAGCGTGAACTGCTGGATGCGGCGATCGCGGCGAAAATCGCCCTCAGCGACGCCGACTCCGTCAGCGTGGACGTCGGCGGCTGGCAAGGCGAGATCGCCCGCAGCCAGTTCGATGAGCTGATTGCTCCGCTGGTTAAACGTACCCTGCTGGCCTGCCGCCGCGCGTTGAAAGATGCCGGCGTGACGGCGGAAGAGGTGCTGGAAGTGGTGATGGTCGGCGGTTCGACGCGCGTGCCGCTGGTCCGTGAGCGCGTCGGCGAATTTTTTGGCCGTACGCCGCTGACCACGATTGACCCGGACAAAGTGGTGGCCATTGGCGCCGCGATTCAGGCCGATATCCTGGTGGGTAACAAACCGGATAGCGAACTCCTGCTGCTTGACGTCATTCCGCTCTCCCTGGGGCTGGAGACGATGGGCGGCCTGGTGGAGAAAGTGATCCCGCGCAACACCACGATCCCGGTGGCCCGTGCGCAGGAGTTCACGACCTTCAAAGATGGTCAGACGGCGATGTCTATCCACGTGATGCAGGGCGAGCGCGAACTGGTGCAGGACTGCCGTTCTCTGGCGCGTTTTGCGCTGCGCGGGATTCCGGCGCTGCCGGCCGGCGGGGCGCATATTCGCGTGATCTTCCAGGTCGATGCCGATGGTCTGCTGAGCGTGACCGCCATGGAAAAATCGACCGGTGTCGAAGCCTCCATTCAGGTGAAGCCGTCCTACGGCCTGACCGACGGTGAAATCGCCACCATGATTAAAGATTCGATGAGTCACGCCGAACAGGATATCAAGGCGCGGATGCTGGCTGAGCAAAAAGTCGAAGCCGCGCGCGTTCTTGAGAGCCTGGAGAGCGCGCTGGCCGCCGATGCCGCGCTGTTAAGCGCCGCAGAACGTCAGGCTATCGATGAGGCGACGGCGCAGCTGCGCGCGGTCGCGGCAGGCGATGACGCCGACGCAATTAAAGATGCGATTAAAAATACAGACACACAAACCCAGGAATTTGCCGCACGCCGCATGGACCAGTCGGTCCGTACTGCGCTGAAAGGCCAATCCGTGGACGAGGTTTAATATGCCAAAGATTGTTTTTCTGCCCCATCAGGACCTGTGCCCGGATGGCGTAGTTGTGGAAGCTGAGATCGGTGAGACCATTCTGGATGCCGCGCTGCGTAGCGGTATCGAGATCGAACACGCCTGTGAAAAATCCTGTGCCTGCACCACCTGCCACTGCATCGTGCGTGAAGGTTTTGACTCGCTGGCGGAAAGTACCGAAGATGAAGACGATATGCTGGATAAGGCCTGGGGGCTCGAACCCGACAGCCGTCTGAGCTGCCAGGCGCGCGTGACCCATGACGATCTGGTCGTCGAGATCCCGCGTTACACCATCAACCACGCACGCGAGCATTAATATGGGACTGAAATGGACCGACAGTCGTGAAATCGGCGAAGCGCTGTATGATGCCTTCCCGGATCTCGACCCGAAAACCGTTCGCTTCACCGATATGCATCAGTGGATTTGCGAACTGGAAGACTTTGACGACAATCCGACCGCATCCAATGAAAAAATTCTGGAGGCGATTCTGCTAGTCTGGTTAGATGAAGCAGAATAATTTCCGTATCATTAAGCGGAAAAATAATATGGGCTGCCTTTTGGCGGCCCTTTTGCCAAATGCGGCTCCTTTGCCAAAGAAGGATAAAGATAACATGACCGAAGCCATGAAGATTACGCTGACAACCCAACCCGCCGACGCGCGCTGGGGAGAGAAAGCGGCTTACAGCATTAACAATGACGGCATCACCCTGCATCTGAACGGTAAAGACGACCTGGGCCTGATTCAGCGCGCGGCGCGTAAAGTTGACGGCCTGGGCATCAAGCACGTTGCGCTGAGCGGTGAAGGCTGGAATACCGACCGCGCGTGGGCATTCTGGGCCGGTTACAAAGGGCCGAAAGGCAGCCGCCAGGTGGAATGGCCGGCGCTGGATGATGCGCAGAAAAGCGAACTGGACAACCGTCTGACGATTATTGACTGGGTGCGCGACACCATTAACGCGCCGGCGGAAGAGTTAGGCCCGGAACAGCTGGCCCAGCGCGCCGTCGATCTGCTGTGCAGCGTGGCCTGCGACAACGTGACTTACCGTATCACGAAAGGTGAAGATCTGCGCGAGCAGGGCTACCTTGGCCTGCATACCGTGGGGCGCGGTTCCGAGCGACCGCCGGTGCTGCTGGCGCTGGATTACAACCCAACCGGTGATAAAGAAGCCCCGGTGTATGCCTGCCTGGTCGGGAAAGGGATCACCTTCGACTCCGGCGGTTACAGCATCAAGCAAAGCGCGTTTATGGATTCGATGAAGTCCGATATGGGCGGCGCGGCAACGGTCACCGGCGCGCTGGCCTTCGCGATTACCCGCGGCCTGAACAAACGCGTGAAGCTGTATCTGTGCTGTGCAGACAACCTGATCAGCGGTAATGCCTTTAAGCTGGGCGATATTATTCGCTATCGCAACGGTAAAACCGTGGAAATCATGAACACCGACGCCGAAGGCCGTCTGGTGCTGGCGGATGGTCTGATTGACGCCTCGGCGCAGAAACCGGAGCTGATTATCGATGCCGCCACGCTGACCGGCGCGGCGAAAACCGCGCTCGGCAATGATTACCACGCGCTGTTCAGCTTTGACGACCCGCTGGCGAACCGCCTGCTGGCAAGCGCGCAGGCGGAAAATGAAGCCTTCTGGCGTCTGCCGCTGGCCGAATTCCACCGCGGCCAGCTGCCGTCGAACTTCGCGGAACTGAACAATACCGGCAGCGCCGCTTACCCGGCGGGGGCCAGCACCGCGGCAGGTTTCCTGTCTCACTTCGTCGAGAACTACCAGCAGGGCTGGCTGCATATCGACTGCTCGGCAACCTACCGTAAAGCGGCCGTTGAGCAGTGGTCCGCAGGGGCGACCGGCCTCGGCGTACGCACGATTGCTAATCTGTTAACCGCAGAGTAAAAAAGAGAGGGGCGCCAGCCCCGGATTATCGCCCCGGCGGGCGCTGCGCAACCGGGGCACTTTCGATTCTGACGTTGTGAGCATTATGTCCGAAACTAAAAATGAATTAGAAACCCTGCTGGAAAAGGCGGCCACCGAGCCGGGCCATCGCCCCGCATTTTTCCGTACGCTGCTGGAGTCCAGCGTCTGGGTTCCCGGCGCGGCGGCGGAAGGCGAGCCCATTGTTGAAGAGAGTGCCGTCGACCTCCAGCACTGGGAGAAAGACGACGGCGCGTCGGTTATTCCGTTCTTCACTTCGCTGCAAGCCTTGCAGCGGGCGGTCGAAGATGAACAATCTTTCGTGGTGATGCCGGCGCGTACGCTGTTTGCGATGACGCTCGGCGAAACGCTGTTCCTCAATGCGAAGCTGCCAACCGGCAAAGAGTTTATGCCCAATGAGATCCGCCATCTGCTGGGGGAAGAGGGCAATCCGCTGAGTACGCAAACCGTGCTCGAAGGCGGCGAGTCTTTACTGTTGTCTGAGGTGGCCGAGCCGCCGGCGCAGATGATTGACTCATTAACGACGCTGTTCAAAACCTTGAAAACCGTCAGGCGGGCGTTTCTGTGCTCAATTAAAGATAGCGCCGATGCGCCGGCAAACCTGCTGATCGGTATTGAAGCGGAAGGTGATATCGAAGAGGTGATTCAGGCCACCGGCAGCGTGGCGACCGATACGTTACCGGGCGATGAGCCGATTGATATCTGTCAGGTGGTCGAGGGCGAAAAGGGGATCAGCCACTTTATGATGGCCCACATCACGCCGTTTTACGAAAAGCGCTGGGGCAGCTTCCTGCGCGACTTCAAACAGAACCGCATTATCTGATGATGGCGGGGGCATCAGCCCCCGCTGCGGCGGCTATTGCGCCGGTTCGATCGGAAGATCGCTACGCGCCCCCCATTCGCTCCACGAGCCGTCATACAGGCAGACGCCGTTGACGCCCAGCGTCGTCAGCGCCAGCACCACCACCGCCGCCGTCACCCCTGAACCGCAGCTGGCGATAATCGGTCGCTCGAAATCCACGCCCTGGCGGATGAAGATATCATTCAGTTCGTCAATGGTTTTGAGCTCACCGTTGATGACCAGATCGCTCCACGGGACGTTGAGCGCGCCGGGAATATGCCCGCGACGCAGCCCTGGACGCGGTTCGTCCACCAGGCCATTAAAGCGCCCGGCCGGGCGGGCGTCGACGATCTGCGCCGATCCTTCATGGCTCACCAGCAGCACATCGGTCAGGCGTTTGATCACTTCAGGATCGAAGCGGCCGTCAAACTCACCTTCCGGCAGTTCCGGGACACCCTGTTCCAGCGGCAGCTCGTCGCGCTGCCAGCCGGCCAGACCGCCGGCGAGAATGGACACCTTCTCGACGCCAAAGGTTCGCAGCATCCACCAGGCGCGCGGCGCTGAAAACAGGTTGCCTTCATCATAAACCACCAGATGTTTATCGCTGCTGACCCCCAGTTCACGCATCGCCACGGCAAAAGCCTCCGCGCGCGGCATCATATGCGGCAGCGGGCTGGTGTGATCCGACAGGGCTTCGATATCGAAAAATACCGCGTTGGGAATATGGCCTGCGCGGTATTCCGCGCTGATATCGCGCGATGCTTCCTGACCCGGGGGCAGCATCCGTGCGTCGATAATCTGGATTTCCGGGTCATCAATATGTTCCGCCAGCCAGTCGGCGGCGACAAAAAACGAGGTGGACATGGGGGCCTCCGTTTTATTATCCATCAATCAATGAATTGTCGACGTTTTCCCGACGGCTGACAAGCTCAGAGCACCGGAGTTGCGACGCCGCGACGTACCTTAAAATAGGGTTAGCCAGATTCTATTATGGTGGCTATTGGTAATTCCGTCGTTGGCGCATAATACTGTGTTCACCGTTTGTATCCGGTCTTTCGGCCGAGGGGTTAAAGGATGAAACCATTTCGATTCGCGGCGTTGTCTCTGGCGCTACTGACTGCACTATCGCTGACCGCCTGTGATGACAGCGGTAAACCACAGGCCGTCGCACCGGCCGCCTCTTCCTCTGCTTCTGCGGACAAAGGCGGGGCAAAGCCCGATAGCGCCCGGCTGGCGGCGCTGGCGGAAAAAAGCAAAGGCAAGGCGCTGACGCTGCTTGACGCTTCGGAAGTGCAACTGGACGGGGCGGCCACGCTGGTCCTCACCTTCTCGGTTCCGCTTCAGCCGGATCAGGATTTCTCCCGCAGCGTGCATCTTGTCGATAAAAAAAGCGGCAAGGTTGACGGCGCATGGGAACTGGCGCCGAATCTGAAAGAGCTGCGCTTGCGCCATCTTGAGCCGAAACGCGAGCTGATTGTCTCCGTTGACCCGACGCTGAGCGCGCTGAACGCCGCCACCTTCGACACCCATTTTGAAAAAACCATCGCTACCCGCGACATTGCCCCGAGTATTGGCTTCGCCAGCCGCGGTTCGCTGTTGCCGGGCAACGTGGTCGCCGGCCTGCCGGTGATGGCGTTGAACGTCGATAATATCGATGTGAACTTTTTCCGTATTAAACCGGAATCGCTCCCGGCCTTCGTCAGCCAGTGGGAATACCGCAATTCATTGAGTAACTGGGAGTCCGATGAGCTGCTGAAAATGGCCGATCTGGTTTACACCGGGCGTTTCGACCTCAATCCGGCGCGCAATACGCGGGAAAAACTGCTGCTGCCACTGGCGGATATTAAACCGCTACAGCAGCCGGGCGTGTATATCGCGGTGATGAATCAGGCCGGGCGCTATAGCTACAGCAACGCCGCAACCCTGTTTACGCTGAGCGATATCGGCGTGTCGGCGCACCGCTATCATCACCGGCTGGATGTCTTTACCCAGAGCCTTGAGAACGGCGCGGCGCAATCTGATATTGAGATACAGCTGCTGAATGCGAAGGGGCAGACTCTGGCGCAGGCGCAAAGCGATGGCCAGGGGCATGCCACCCTGCAGACCGATAAAGACGCGGCGCTGCTGCTGGCGCGCAAAGCGGGGCAAACTACCCTGCTGGATCTCAAACTGCCCGCGCTGGACCTCGCCGAGTTTTCGATTGCCGGTGCCCCGGGGTTCAGCAAACAGTTCTTTATGTTTGGTCCGCGCGATCTCTACCGCCCGGGCGAAACGGTGATTCTCAACGCGCTGCTCCGTGATGGCGACGGTAAGCCGCTGGCCGAGCAGCCGGTGAAGCTTGAGGTGGTTCAGCCGGACGGCCAGACGATCCGCTCGCAGGTCATCAAGCCGGTCAACGGTCTGTATCAGTTTACCTTTGCGCTGGATAGCGGCGCGGCAACCGGCATGTGGCATATCCGCGCCAGTACCGGCGACAATCAGCCGCGCGAGTGGGATTTCCACGTCGAAGATTTTATGCCTGAACGGATGGCCTTAAATCTGACGCCGCAAAACGCCCCCGTTGCCCCTGACGCCGATGTCCGCTTCGCTGTCGCCGGCGCCTACCTCTACGGCGCGCCGGCCAGCGGCAATCAGCTGCAGGGAAAACTGTTCCTGCGCCCGCTGCGCGACGCGGTCGCGGCGCTGCCGGGCTTCCAGTTCGGCGATATTGCCGAAGAAAACCTCTCCCGCAGTCTGGATGAAGTCCAGATGACGCTGGATGAAAAAGGGCAGGGGGAAGTGACCACCGCCAGCCAGTGGCAGGATAGCCATTCGCCATTGCAGGTGATTTTACAGGCCAGCCTGCTGGAATCCGGCGGCCGGCCGGTGACCCGTACGGTGCAGCAGGCGATCTGGCCTGCCGCCGCGCTGCCGGGCATTCGTCCGCAGTTTGCTCTCAAAGAGGTGTACGACTACCGCACCGACAGCACGGTGAAGCAGCCGGTGGTGGATGAAAACAGCAGCGCCGCGTTTGAGATTGTCTATGCCGACGCCAAAGGCGACAAACAGGCGGTCTCCGGGCTACAGGTCCGCCTGATCCGTGAACGTCGCGATTACTACTGGAACTGGTCGGATAGCGAAGGCTGGCAGTCGCAGTTCGATCAAAAAGATCTCCAGGAAGGGGAGGCGTCGCTGGATCTGCAGGCGGGGCAAACGGCGAAGGTGAGTTTCCCGGTGGAATGGGGGTCCTACCGGCTGGAGGTGAAAGGTCCGGATGATATCGTCAGCAGCGTGCGCTTCTGGGCAGGCTACAGCTGGCAGGATAACAGCGATGGGGCAGGCGCCGCGCGCCCGGATCGGGTCACCATGAAGCTGGATAAGCCGGCCTATAAACCGGGCGATACCATCAGTCTGCATATTGCCGCCCCCGCGGCGGGTAAAGGCTACGCGCTGGTGGAATCCAGCGATGGGCCGCTGTGGTGGCAGGAAATTGATGTCCCGGCGAGCGGGATGGATCTGTCGATTCCGGTCGATAAAGCCTGGAACCGCCACGATCTCTACCTCAGCACGCTGGTGATTCGCCCCGGCGATAAATCCCGTTCCGCGACGCCGAAACGGGCGGTGGGTCTGCTGCATCTGCCGCTGGGCGATGACAACCGCCGTCTGAGCCTCGCCCTGGATGCGCCTGACAAAATGCGTCCGAACCAGCCGCTGACGGTAAAAGTCAAAGCCAGCGTGCCGCAGGGCGAGGTGCCGAAACAGGTGAATGTCCTGCTCTCCGCCGTGGATAGCGGGGTATTGAATATTACCGATTATGCCACCCCGGATCCGTGGCAAGCCTTCTTCGGCCAGAAGCGCTACGGGGCGGATATCTATGATATCTACGGTCAGGTGATTGAGGGACAGGGGCGTCTCGCCAGCCTGCGCTTTGGCGGTGACGGCGATGAACTCAAACGCGGCGGTAAGCCGCCGGTAAACCACGTCACGATTATTGCGCAACAGGCGCAGCCGGTGGTGCTGGATGATAAGGGCGAAGGGTCGGTCACGCTGCCGATCGGCGATTTTAACGGCGAGCTGCGGGTGATGGCTCAGGCGTGGACCGCCGACGACTTTGGCAGTAGCGACGAGAAAGTGGTGGTGGCGGCGCCGGTGATTGCCGAGCTGAACACGCCGCGTTTCCTCGCCAGCGGCGATGCGACCCGGCTGGCGCTGGATCTCAGCAACCTGACGGATCGGCCGCAAACGCTGAACGTGGCGCTGACCGCCGGCGGTTTGCTGCGGCTCGACGGCGAGGCTATTCCGCCGGTTCAGCTGGCCCCCGGCGCTCGTCGTACCCTGTTTGTCCCGGTGAGCGCGAGTGAGGGATTCGGCGATGGTCAGGTTAACGCCACCATCAGCGGTCTGGCTCTGCCGGGGGAAACGTTCACCCCGCTGCAGAAACAGTGGAAAATCGGCGTTCGCCCGGCCTTCCCGGCGCAAACCGTGAATAGCGGGGCGGTGCTGCAGCCGGGAGAAAGCTGGCAGGCACCGGCCGGGCAAACGCAGGGCTTCTCTCCGGCGACGCTGCAGGGACAGCTGGTGCTCAGCGGCAAGCCGCCGTTGAACCTGGCCCGCTATATCCGCGATCTCAAGGCCTACCCTTACGGCTGTCTGGAGCAGACCGCCAGCGGGTTGTTCCCGTCGCTCTATACCAACGCCGCCCAGCTAAAAACGTTGGGGATTGCCGGCGACAGTGATGAAAAACGACGGGCGGCGGTGGATATCGGCATCTCCCGTCTGCTGCAGATGCAGCGTGATGACGGCGGTTTTGCCCTCTGGGACAAAGAAGGGCCGGAAGAGTACTGGCTGACCGCCTACACCATGGATTTCCTCGTCCGGGCGGGCGAGCAGGGCTATAGCGTACCAACCCGGGCGCTGAACAACGGCAACCAGCGTCTGCTCCGCTATCTGCAGGAGCCGGGTTTGATGACCGTGCGCTATAGCGATGATGCGCAGGCCAGCCGTTTTGCCGCTCAGGCCTATGCTGCTCTGGTACTGGCGCGGCAGCAAAAAGCGCCGCTGGGGGCCCTGCGCGAAGTCTGGAGCCGCCATGATCAGGCGCGCTCCGGCCTGCCGCTGTTGCAGCTGGGCATCGCTCTGAAAGCGATGGGCGATGCGCCGCGCGGCGATGAGGCGCTGCAGCTGGCGATGACGACGCCGCGTCAGGATCAGAACCGCTGGCTGGGCGATTATGGCAGCGCGTTGCGCGATGATGCCCTGAAGCTGGCGCTGCTGGAGGAGAACAAGCTGCTGCCGGACGCACAGAACGTCTTACTGAGCAATCTGGCGGAAGAGGCCTACGGCCAGCGCTGGCTCTCCACCCAGGAGACCAATGCGCTGTTCCTGGCCGGGCGGACGCTGCAAGATTTACCCGGCAACTGGCAGGCGCAAACTTCGCTCCAGGCGCAGCCGCTGTCTGCGGACAAAGCGCAGACCCGCAATCTCAGCGCCGATCGGCTGGCGACGCTGCAGGTCAGCAACAGCGGCGATCGGCCGCTCTGGCTACGTCTTGATAGCAGCGGCTATCCGCTGACCGCTCCGCCGTCTGCGGGGAACGTGCTGGGTATCGAACGGCAGATCTTTGATACCCGCGGCCAGCAGAAATCGCTGACCTCGCTGCGTAGCGGCGAGCTGGTGCTGGTGAAACTGGAAATCACCGCCAGCCGCAATGTACCGGATGCGTTGGTGGTGGATCTGCTGCCGGCGGGGCTGGAGCTGGAAAACCAGAACCTGGCGAACAGCAGCGCCAGCCTGCAGGAGAACGGCGAGGGGGGACAGAATCTGCTGAACCAGATGCAGCAGGCGGATATTCAGCATATTGAGTTCCGCGACGATCGTTTTGTTGCCGCCGTCGCGATTAATGAAGGGCAGCCGGTGACCCTGGTTTATCTGGCGCGGGCGGTCACGCCCGGGCGCTACCAGGTACCGCAGCCGCAGGTGGAATCGATGTATGTTCCGCAGTGGCGGGCCACCGGTGCGGCCAGCGGTCCGCTGATTGTTACTCCGTAAATGCGGCCGTTGAGCAATGTAAAACGCCGCTGGCGCTGGCTGGCGGCGTTCGTTCTTCTGCTATGGCTGGCGGTGCTGGCGGCCGATCGTCTGTGGCCCTTACCGCTGCATGAAGTGGCGCCGGCCCGGGTGGTGGTGGCTGAGGACGGTACGCCGCTATGGCGCTTTGCCGATGAGCAGGGCGTCTGGCGTTATCCGGTTACCCTCGGGGATGTCTCTCCGCGCTATTTGCAGGCCCTGATCCAGTATGAGGATCGCTGGTTCTGGGATCATCCGGGGGTCAACCCGTTTTCTATCGTGCGCGCCGCCTGGCAGGATGTTGCCTCCGGGCGAGTGATCTCCGGCGGCAGTACGCTGACTATGCAGGTCGCCCGGCTGCTCGATCCCCATCCTCGTACCTTCGGCGGCAAGCTGCGTCAGCTCTGGCGCGCGCTGCAACTGGAGTGGCATTTATCGAAAAGCGATATTCTGACCCTGTATCTTAACCGCGCCCCCTTTGGCGGGACGCTGCAGGGGATTGGCGCCGCCAGCTGGGCCTATCTCGGCAAAGCGCCCGCGCAGCTGAGCTATGGCGAAGCGGCGCTGCTGGCGGTGTTGCCGCAGGCGCCGAGTCGTTTACGTCCGGACCGCTGGCCGCAGCGTGCCCAGGCCGCACGGGATAAGGTGCTGCAGCGGATGCGTACGCAAGGGGTGTGGCCTGGCAAGGCGGTAGATGAAGCCATTGAAGAGCCGGTATGGCTGTTCCCGCGGCAGATGCCGCAGCTGGCCCCGCTGTTTTCCCGCCGCGTGCTGGCGCGTAGCGACAAAGAGAAAGTCGTGACCACTCTGGATGCCGGACTCCAGCGACAGCTGGAGGACCTGGCGCTCAACTGGAAAGCACGGCTACCGTCGCGCAGTTCGCTGGCGATGGTGGTGGTCGATCATACCAATATGAAAGTGCGAGGCTGGGTTGGGTCGGCGGATATCGCCGACGACAGTCGCTTTGGCCATATCGATATGGTGTCGGCGATTCGTTCGCCTGGCTCGGTGCTGAAGCCGTTCGTCTATGGCATGGCGCTGGATGAAGGGCTGATTCACCCGGCCTCGTTATTGCAGGACGTTCCGCGTCGTTTCAGCGATTACCGGCCCGGTAACTTTGATAGCGGCTTTCATGGGCCGGTCAGCGCCAGCGAAGCCCTGGTTCGCTCTCTGAATCTTCCGGCGGTACAGGTGCTGGAAGCCTACGGGCCGAAACGCTTTGCCGCAACGCTGCGCAACGCCGGGCTGCCGCTGATGCTGCCGGCGGGTGCGGAGCCGAATCTATCGCTGATCCTGGGCGGAGCGGGCGCGAAGCTGGAGGATATTGTCGCCGGGTATAGCGCCTTTGCGCGTCATGGCAAAGCCGCCCGGCTGCGGATGAAAGCGGACGACCCGCTGGTAGAGAGGCCGCTGTTGTCGCCTGGTGCGGCATGGATAGTCCGGCGGATCCTGGCTGGCGAAGCCCAGCCGGTGCCGGACGCTTCGCTGGTGCAGGTGGTTCCGCTGGCGTGGAAAACCGGCACCAGCTACGGCTATCGCGATGCCTGGGCGATTGGCGTTAACGCCCGCTATCTTATTGGTATCTGGACCGGGCGACCGGACGGGACGCCGGTGGTAGGGCAGTTTGGTTTTGCCAGCGCGGTCCCGCTGCTTAACCAGGTTAACAATATGCTGCTGGCCCGCCCGGCGATGGGGCACGGCGGATTGCCCACCGACCCGCGTCCGCAAACGGTCAGCGCGGCGACGATTTGCTGGCCGGGCGGGCAGAGCCTGGCGGCCGGTGACGTCAATTGTCGGCGTCGGCTGGCCACATGGCTGCTTGACGACGGCCAGCCGCCGACGCTGCTGCTGCCTGGTCAGGAAGGCGTACGCGGTATTCGTTTCCCGGTGTGGTTAAATGCGCAGGGGCTGCGGGTCGCGGCGGATTGCCCCGGCGCGATGGAGAAAGAGGTGGATGTCTGGCCGCTGCCGCTGGAACCCTGGCTGCCGCCGGGCGAGCGGCGAGCGGCGAGGCTGGGGGGCGTTTCGGCAGACTGTCCGCCGCCGCAGGCGACGGATGCCGTACCGCTGGTGCTCTCCGGCGTGCGCGACGGGACCGTGATTAAAAGCCTACCGGGTGAGGCCCGGGTGATGCTGTCGTTGCAGACTACCGGCGGGGAGGGGCGGCGCTGGTGGTTCCTCAATGGCGAACCCCTGGACGCCGCCGGCGCCAGCGCCACGGTTGCGCTGGCGCGGCCCGACGGTTATCAACTGGTGGTGATGGATGAGGGCGGGCAGGTAGCGGCGGCGAATTTTACTTTGCAATAAAAGCCGGACGAACAATCCCCCTGCTTTTTGTGTTGCCAAAACTCGTCTTATTTTAACAAAATGTTACCTTCATCCATAGGCAGCGCCGGCGTTGCTCATTATAATGCGCGCCAGGCCATACGATCGTATGCGCAACAACAGAACATTTTATTAGAGGTAATCATGGCTATTGAACGTACTTTTTCCATCATTAAACCAAACGCGGTGGCAAAAAACGTTATTGGCGGCATCTTTTCTCGCTTTGAAGCTGCAGGGTTCAAAATCGTCGGCACCAAAATGCTGCACCTGACCGTTGAGCAGGCTCGCGGTTTCTATGCTGAGCACGAAGGTCGCCCATTCTTTGACGGTCTGGTTGAGTTCATGACTTCCGGCCCGATCGTGGTTTCCGTTCTGGAAGGCGAAAATGCCGTGCAGCGTCACCGTGACCTGCTGGGCGCCACCAACCCGGACAACGCGCTGGCGGGTACTCTGCGCGCTGATTACGCAGACAGCTTCACCGAGAACGGCACCCACGGTTCCGACTCCGTTGAATCTGCTGCGCGCGAAATCGCCTATTTCTTCGCTGAAGGCGAAGTTTGCCCGCGCACCCGCTAATCTCCTGCGTCTTTCACGCCGCCGCGTTGTTGGCTTCATTCGCGCACCCCGGTCACAGAGTTATCTCTGCTCCCGGGGTGCGCGAACTCGCCGCCTCGCCGTGACGTGAAATACTTTGGAGACTTCGATCCTCGCCTTTTCGACAATCGAAAATCCATAGAGGCTCAAGTACGCAGTTACAGATTTTTTCATCATTGCCACGTGCAAACGTGGTATTGATACACCAGAATTTGTACAATGCAGCGCCCCTGGACGAGCACTCGTTCATAGGGGCGTTTCTTTTTTCAACCCTCCTGGGGCCATAACGTGTAACAACGAGGCCGGAATAGATTATGTCTGAACATATTGTCACACCTGATACCGCCGCTCTGACGGTGCCGAACAAAGATGCCAAAATCAACCTGCTGGACCTGAACCGTCAGCAGATGCGCGAGTTTTTCAAAAACATGGGCGAAAAGCCTTTCCGCGCCGATCAGGTGATGAAATGGATGTATCACTACTGCAGCGACAACTTTGATGATATGACCGATATCAACAAGGTGCTGCGCAATAAACTGAAGGACGTCGCCGAGATTCGCGCGCCGGAAGTCGTCGAGGAGCAACGCTCCAGCGACGGGACCATCAAATGGGCGATTGCCGTCGGCGATCAGCGCGTTGAAACGGTTTATATTCCGGAAGACGACCGTGCCACCCTGTGCGTCTCATCACAGGTCGGGTGCGCGCTGGAGTGTAAATTCTGCTCGACGGCGCAGCAGGGCTTTAACCGCAACCTGCGGGTGTCTGAAATTATCGGCCAGGTATGGCGCGCGGCGAAAATCGTCGGCGCGGCGAAAATTACCGGCCAACGTCCGATCACCAACGTGGTGATGATGGGGATGGGCGAACCGCTGCTGAACCTGACCAACGTGGTGCCGGCGATGGAAATCATGCTGGATGACTTTGGTTTTGGTCTCTCCAAACGTCGCGTGACGCTCTCGACCTCCGGGGTGGTTCCGGCGCTGGATAAGCTCGGCGATATGATCGATGTCGCGCTGGCAATTTCTCTGCACGCGCCGAACGACACGATTCGCGACGAAATCGTGCCGATTAACAAGAAGTATAATATCGAGACCTTCCTGAACTCGGTGCGCAGCTACATTTCGAAGTCCAACGCCAACCAGGGCCGCGTCACTATCGAGTACGTGATGCTCGATCATGTCAACGACGGTACCGAACATGCGCATGAGCTGGCTGCGCTGCTGAAAGATACGCCGTGCAAGATCAACCTGATCCCATGGAACCCGTTCCCGGGCGCGCCGTATGGCCGTAGCTCCAATAGCCGCATCGACCGTTTCTCCAAGGTCCTGATGGAATATGGCTTCACCACCATCGTGCGTAAAACGCGCGGCGACGACATCGATGCCGCCTGCGGGCAGCTGGCCGGTGACGTTATCGACCGCACCAAACGTACGCTGCGCAAGCGTATGCAGGGCGAAACGATCGACGTGAAAACGGTCTGATAAATGATGCAGCGCAAAGCATCCCGCCTGCGCTGCGCATTTAGGGTTAATCGCCAGGCGAAATACGCTGATTCGGTCAATAATTACGGTGCGTTTTTATCGACTTTGAGGCAGTATGTAGCGGCACTACAACCGCTTAGCATTCAATTTTGATAAGTGTCTGTGATAGTTGGTCATACGGACTTATACTCTTTGTCTGACGTTTAGCAGATGTTTCGCGGCGCGGGGTTAACCGGCGCTGAACTTTAAATTCACGTACCAGTAGTTGTCGAATGAACACTGAAGCCACTCAAGACCATCAAGAAGCAAATACGACGGGTGCGCGTCTGCGCAATGCCCGTGAACAACTCGGACTCAGCCAGCAAGCGGTGGCGGAGCGCTTATGCCTGAAAGTTTCCACGGTTCGTGATATTGAAGACGATAAGGCGCCAGCCGATCTGGCTTCCACCTTTCTGCGCGGCTATATCCGCTCCTATGCGCGCCTTGTGCACATCCCGGAAGAAGAACTGCTGCCGATGATGGCCAAACAGGCGCCGATTCGCGCGGCGAAAGTCGCGCCGATGCAAAGCTTCTCGCTGGGCAAGCGCCGTAAAAAGCGCGACGGCTGGCTGATGAGCTTTACCTGGCTGGTGCTGTTTGTGGTCATTGGCCTCAGCGGCGCCTGGTGGTGGCAAGACCACAAAGCGCAGCAGGAAGAGATTACGTCGATGGCTGACCAATCAACCGCGGAACTGAACGCGGGCGACAGCAGCCAGAATATTCCGCTGGATACCGGTGCGGATAGTGGGGCAGCGGACAGCACCGCCAGCGTCGCCAACAGCGCGCCGGTTGATACCTCCACTGCGCCGGCGGCCTCTACCCCGGCGCCGGTTGATAACAACGCCGTTGTGGCGCCGTCGCAGGCCAATGTTGATAGCGCACCGGCGGCCGCGACGCCGGCTTCTCCGCTGCCAACCGATCCGGCTAACGCCACCGCGACGGCGGCTGCGGCTCAGGATCTGGTGCTGAACTTCTCTGCCGATTGCTGGCTGGAAGTCAGCGACGCTACCGGGAAGAAGCTGTTCAGCGGTCTGCAGCGCAAGGGCGGGAATCTGAATCTCAGCGGTCAGGCGCCGTATAAACTGAAAATTGGTGCGCCGGCAGCGGTACAGATCCAGTATCTGGGTAAACCCGTCGATTTGAGTCGTTTTATCAGAACTAACCAGGTTGCGCGTCTGACCCTTAATGCCGAAACGTCACCGGCGCAGTAACAGACGGGTAACGCGGGAGATTTTTCATGCATAACCAGGCTCCGATTCAACGTAGAAAATCAAAACGAATTTACGTTGGGAATGTGCCGATTGGCGATGGTGCTCCCATCGCCGTACAGTCGATGACCAATACGCGTACCACGGATGTGGTCGCGACAGTAAATCAAATCAAAGCGTTAGAACGCGTTGGCGCGGATATCGTCCGCGTCTCCGTGCCGACGATGGATGCGGCGGAAGCGTTCAGACTCATCAAACAGCAGGTTAACGTCCCGCTGGTCGCCGATATTCATTTTGACTACCGTATCGCCCTTAAAGTGGCGGAGTACGGCGTGGACTGTCTGCGTATCAACCCGGGCAACATCGGTAACGAAGAACGTATCCGCATGGTGGTTGACTGCGCTCGCGATAAAAACATTCCTATCCGTATCGGCGTCAACGCCGGTTCACTGGAAAAAGATCTGCAGGAAAAATACGGCGAACCGACGCCGCAGGCGCTGCTGGAATCAGCCATGCGTCATGTCGATCATCTCGATCGCCTCAACTTCGATCGGTTTAAGGTCAGCGTGAAGGCATCGGATGTGTTCCTGGCCGTCGAGTCCTATCGGCTGCTGGCGAAACAGATCGATCAACCGCTGCATCTCGGGATCACCGAGGCCGGCGGCGCGCGTAGCGGTTCGGTGAAATCGGCGATTGGCCTCGGCCTGCTGCTGTCCGAAGGGATCGGTGACACCCTGCGCGTGTCGCTGGCGGCGGATCCGGTCGAAGAGATCAAGGTCGGCTTCGATATTCTGAAATCGCTGCGCATCCGCGCTCGCGGCATCAACTTCATCGCTTGCCCAACCTGCTCGCGTCAGGAGTTCGACGTTATCGGCACCGTCAACGCGCTGGAACAGCGTCTGGAAGACATCATTACTCCGATGGATATTTCGATCATCGGCTGCGTGGTGAACGGCCCGGGCGAAGCGCTGGTTTCCACACTCGGCGTGACCGGCGGCAATAAAAAGAGCGGCCTGTACGAAGATGGCGTGCGCAAAGACCGACTGGACAACGACGATATGATCGATCAGCTGGAAGCGCGTATCCGGGCGAAAGCCTCGATGCTTGACGAAACGCGGCGCATCGATGTTCAGCAGGTTGAAGAGAAATAATCGGGGGCGGTGGCTAACTTCCCGTGTATGATTGAACCTGCGGGCGCACGGCGCCGGGGTTCATTTTTGTATATATATAAAGAGAATAAACGTGGCAAAGAACATTCAAGCCATCCGTGGCATGAACGATTATCTGCCGGGCGAGACCGCTCTCTGGCAGCGCATTGAAGGCTCACTGAAGCAGGTGCTCGGTAGCTACGGTTACAGCGAAATACGTTTGCCGATTGTAGAGCAGACCCCGTTATTCAAACGCGCGATCGGCGAAGTGACCGACGTGGTTGAAAAAGAGATGTACACCTTCGAAGACCGCAATGGCGACAGCCTGACGCTGCGTCCGGAAGGGACGGCGGGCTGCGTACGTGCCGGCATCGAACATGGTCTGCTGTACAATCAAGAACAGCGTCTGTGGTACGTTGGGCCGATGTTCCGCCACGAGCGTCCGCAAAAAGGCCGCTATCGCCAGTTCCATCAGATGGGCGTGGAGGTCTTTGGCCTGCAGGGCCCGGATATCGACGCCGAGCTGATTATGCTGACCGCTCGCTGGTGGCGTGAACTGGGGATCGCCGACCACGTAGCGCTGGAGCTGAACTCCATCGGTTCGCTGGAGGCGCGCGCTACCTATCGCGATGCGTTGGTCGCCTATCTTGAGCAGTTTAAAGAGCAGCTTGACGAAGACTGCAAGCGCCGGATGTATACCAACCCGCTGCGCGTACTGGATTCCAAAAATCCGCAGGTACAGGCGCTGCTCAACGATGCGCCTGCGCTGGGCGATTATCTGGATGAAGATTCCAAAGCCCATTTCGCCGGGCTCTGCGCGCTGCTGGATGACGCAGGCATTCGCTATACCGTGAACCAGCGCCTGGTGCGCGGGCTGGATTACTATAACCGTACCGTGTTTGAGTGGGTCACCACCAGCCTCGGTTCGCAGGGTACCGTCTGCGCCGGCGGTCGTTATGACGGCCTGGTGGAGCAACTGGGCGGGCGCGCCACGCCGGCTGTCGGTTTCGCAATGGGCCTCGAACGTCTTGTTTTACTGGTTCAGGCAGTCAATCCGGAATTTAAAGCCGATCCTGTTGTCGATATATACCTGGTAGCCTCCGGAACCGATACCCAGTCTGCGGCAATGCGTCTGGCTGAACGGGTTCGCGATGCGCTGCCCGGCGCTAAGCTGATGACTAACCACGGCGGCGGCAACTTTAAGAAACAGTTTGCCCGTGCGGATAAATGGGGCGCTCGTGTCGCTCTGGTGGTCGGTGAGTCAGAAATTGCTGACGGAAACGTGGTAGTGAAGGATTTACGCTCAGGCGAGCAAACTACCGTAACGCAGGATAGCGTAGCTGCGCATTTGCGTGCACTTCTGGGTTAATCTCCCGGGAAACATTAGTCAGGAGAAGGACTGCGTGGAAACGTATAACAACGAAAACGATCAGGTTGATGCGCTCAAGCGCTTCTTTGCCGAAAATGGCAAAGCGCTGGCCGTTGGGGTGATTTTAGGGATTGGCGCGTTGGTAGGCTGGCGCTACTGGAGTTCTCATCAGCAGGATACGGCGAGAGAGTCCTCTTTAGCCTATGAAAACGCCATTGCCGCGCTTAAATCAGACCAGCCGCAAGCGCTGAATACGGCGGAGAAATTTGCCGCTGACAGCAAAAATAGCTATGGCGCGTTCGCATCGCTGGAACTGGCGCAGCGTTTTGTCGATCGGAACGATCTGCAAAATGCGGAAAAGCAGCTTCAGCAGGGGCTGGCCGCCGCGCCGGATGATAACCTGAAGTCGGTTATCAATATGCGTCTCGCACGCGTACAGCTGCAGCTGAAGAAACCGGATGATGCGCTGAAGACCCTTGATAGCATTAAAGGTGAAGGCTGGGTCGCCATTGTTGCCGATCTCCGCGGTGAGATTCTGCTTAACAAAGGCGATAAGCAAGGCGCTCGCGCCGCCTGGGAAGCTGGCGTGAACAGCGATGCTTCACCTGCGCTCAGCGAAATGATGCGTATGAAAATAAATAATTTGTCCATCTGAGAGGGACTCGATGCAATTGCGTAAATTACTTTTGCCAGGGCTGCTTTCCGTTACCTTACTAAGCGGTTGTTCGTTGTTTAACAGCGAAGAAGATGTGGTGAAAATGTCACCGCTGCCGACGGTGGAAAATCAGTTTACGCCGTCCACGTCCTGGAGCACCTCTGTTGGCGACGGTATCGGCGATTTCTATTCCAACCTGCACCCGGCTTTTGCGGATGGCGTCGTCTATGCGGCAGACCGTAAAGGCACCGTTAAGGCGCTGAACGCCGACAGCGGTAAAGAGGTGTGGTCGGTGAATCTGGCTGAGAAAGACGGCTGGTTCTCCCGCGCGCCTGCGCTGCTCTCCGGCGGCGTTACCGTTTCCGGCGGCCACGTCTATATCGGTAGCGAAAAAGCACAGCTGTACGCATTGAATACCAGCGATGGGACCGTTGCGTGGCAGACTCGCGTCGCCGGCGAAGCCCTTTCGCGTCCGGTGGTCAGCGATGGCATGATTCTGGTGCATACCAGCAACGGCCAGCTGCAGGCGCTGAACGAAGCGGATGGCGCGGTGAAATGGACCGTTAACCTGGATATGCCTGCGCTCTCTCTGCGCGGCGAATCCGCTCCGGCGACCGCCTATGGCGCAGCCATTGTTGGCGGCGATAACGGTCGCGTGAGCGCCGTGCTGATGCAGCAAGGGCAGATTATCTGGCAACAGCGTATCTCCCAGGCGACAGGCCCGACGGAAATCGATCGCCTGAACGACGTCGATACCACGCCGGTGATTGTGAACGGTGTGGTTTACACCCTGGCTTACAACGGTAACCTGACCGCGCTGGATCTGCGCAGCGGCCAGATCATGTGGAAACGTGAACTGGGTTCGGTGAACGACTTTATCGTCGATGGCGATCGTATCTACCTGGTCGATCAGAATGACCGCCTGCTGGCGCTGAGCACCGAAGGCGGCGTGACCCTGTGGACGCAAAGCGATCTATTGCATCGCCTGCTGACCGCGCCGGTGTTGTATAATGGCAATCTGGTCGTCGGTGATAGCGAAGGCTATATGCACTGGGTGAACCCGGAAGACGGCCACTTTGTGGCCCAGCAGAAAGTGGATAGCTCCGGCTTCCGCACCGACGCGGTGGTAGCCGATGGTCGACTGCTGATCCAGGCAACCGACGGCACGCTGTATTCTATTACGCGTTAGTCAGCGACATACCCCATGGATTTCGGGTTTCTTCGCCGCGCCAGGTAACGCGCTACCGGGTCGCTGATTGAGGTCAGTGATTCGGCTGCGCCGCCGGGAAGAAGGAAGCTGAAAACAACGGGTAGAGTGCGATTGAGAAACGGCTCCTGGCAGACAGGGGCCGTTTTGACTTTTTTTAAAACGTCGTTAAAACGATGTTGCATAGCAATTTGTAAGAGGCATTTAACATGATACCTGTGGTCGCGCTTGTCGGGCGCCCTAATGTTGGAAAATCCACGCTTTTCAACCGTTTGACGCGCACTCGTGATGCGTTGGTCGCGGATTTCCCGGGGCTGACTCGTGACCGTAAGTACGGTCGTGCTGAAGTTGAAGGTCGTGAATTTATCTGTATCGATACCGGCGGTATCGATGGCACAGAAGATGGCGTTGAAACCCGGATGGCGGAACAATCGCTGCTGGCGATTGAAGAGGCGGATGTGGTGCTGTTTATGGTCGATGCGCGCGCGGGTCTGATGCCTGCCGATACCGCTATCGCCAAACACCTGCGCTCTCGTGAAAAGCCCACCTTCCTGGTGGCCAACAAAACCGACGGCATCGATGCCGATCAGGCGATTGCCGACTTCTGGTCGCTGGGCCTGGGCGATATCCATCCGATCGCGGCTTCCCACGGCCGCGGCGTGACCAGCCTGCTGGAACATGTCCTCCTGCCGTGGGCGGAAGAAATCGACCCGTCGGAAGAAGTCGATGAAGACGCGGCCTACTGGGCGCAGTTTGAAGCCGAACAGAACGGTGAAGAGAGTGAAGAGCCGGAAGAGGACTTCAATCCGCAAGATCTGCCGATCAAGCTGGCGATTGTCGGTCGTCCGAACGTCGGTAAGTCCACTTTGACCAACCGTATTCTCGGCGAAGACCGCGTGGTGGTCTACGACATGCCGGGCACAACGCGCGACAGCATCTACATTCCGATGCAGCGCGATGAGCGTGAATACGTGCTGATCGACACCGCGGGCGTGCGTAAGCGCGGTAAAATTACCGATGTGGTGGAAAAATTCTCGGTCATCAAAACCCTGCAGGCGATTGAAGACGCCAACGTGGTGCTGCTGGTTATCGATGCGCGTGAAGGCATCTCCGACCAGGATCTCTCTCTGCTTGGCTTTATCCTCAACAGCGGTCGTTCGCTGGTGATTGTGGTTAACAAATGGGACGGCCTGAGCAACGAAGTCAGAGAGCAGGTGAAAGAGACTCTGGACTTCCGTCTGGGCTTTATCGACTTCGCGCGCGTGCACTTTATCTCCGCGCTGCACGGCAGCGGCGTCGGTAACCTGTTCGAGTCCGTCCGGGAAGCGTATGACAGCGCCACCCGTCGCGTCGGGACGGCAATGCTGACCCGCATCATGACGATGGCGGCAGAAGACCATCAGCCGCCGCTGGTGCGCGGTCGTCGCGTGAAGCTGAAATATGCCCACGCCGGGGGGTATAACCCGCCGATTGTGGTCATCCACGGTAACCAGGTGAAAGACCTGCCGGACTCCTATAAGCGTTACCTGATGAACTACTTCCGCAAATCGCTGGACGTCATGGGTACGCCTATTCGTATCCAGTTCAAGGAAGGGGAAAACCCGTTTGCCAACAAACGTAATACCCTGACGCCGAACCAGATGCGTAAGCGCAAGCGCTTGATTAAGCACATCAAGAAAAGCAAATAAGTAACAAACCCGCCGGCGGCGGGTTTTTTTATGTCAGTTAGGCTCTACAGCCGCCGACAGCACGGCGTGTATAATACCCCTGTCAATTTCGCTGATAATCCAGCAATAACGGTGGCAGGGTGACTATGCAAGTAGGATTTGTTGGGCTGGGCGCGGTGGTGGAAACCGCCTATCTTCCCGCGCTGGGCCGTCTGGCGTTACCGCTGACGGCGTGCTGGGGTTTTGATGCCAATCCCGCGAGAACGCTGGCGGGGATAACCCGCTGCGACTCGCTGGCGGCCCTGCTGGGGCAATCGCTGGATCTGCTGTTTATTACCACCGCGTCGCTACAGCATCTGCCGGTTCTGGAAGCGGCGCTGGCATCTTCCTGCCCGCGTATTGTGGTGGAAAAACCGATTGTAGCGACTCTCCAACAGGTGGCCCGTTTGCGTACCGTACTCAGCGACCCGCAAATCGCGCGTCGGGTGCTGGCGCTCGATCACTGGATGGCGCGTGACGGGGCATTGAAACTGGCGTTGGGTAAGCTGGACGATCGCTGGCAGGGGGAAGATGAGGTGCCGATCTCCTCTGTGCAGGACATTATCCGTATCGACGGTTATTTGCAGGAGCCCAGCGGCTTTAACGACCGCGGCGAGCCCGTGGCGCTCAATTTTGCCACCGGTGAACCGGATACGCGCCAGTTGTGCCATCCTGACGGTGTGATTCTTGATATTGGTACGCATGTGCTGGCGATGCTGCGCGAAACAATCCGCTACTGTGGTGGTTCGGATGACCTCCGCCTTGAGGTTATGCAGGCGAAGGATCGTCACGGCAAGGCGATTGCCCGTGGCGACACGCAAACGGCCGAAGGTGAAGCCCACCTACAGGGCGAGCTAAGCGGCATCCCGCTCAATATCTGGCTGAACAAATATGCCGGGCCGGCCGGGGGGCAGAAAGGGCTGCGCATCTGGCTGCGCGACGGGCGCATTATCAATCAGGACCGGCGCGATAATTGCGAAGTGGTGGAGCTGATTGATGGCGATCGTATTGCGCGCTGGCGGCGTCCGGGGGCTATCTATGAGCATTGCCTGGGCGGGTATATTCTGGGGAAAGACGGCCTGTTTGTTCGCGCTCCCGAGGAAGTGTCCCGGTTAACGCAGCGACGGATCGGCGAAGTGGCGCTCTTGCTTGAGTTACAGCAGCAATTGCGTGGGCCGCACTGAACCACCGCCGTGGTAAACTGAACAGAAGAACATTCGGTAAGGAATCATCATGGAACTCGCATGCCCCATCTGTCGCGCGCCGCTGGAACTACAGGATCAGAATGCACACTGTCAGCAGTGTGCGAAAGAGTTTGCCCTGGAAGCCCGCTGCCCGGATTGCCACAAGCCGCTGGAGATTTTAAAAGCGTGTGGCGCAGTGGATTATTTTTGCCAGAACGGGCACGGGTTGATTTCGAAAAAACGCGTCGAGTGGGCGGCGGTAGAATAACCGTTGTTACTTCTTCTTCGCCCGCGTTTTCTTCACGGGCGTAATCGTTTTCACTTCGCTTTCGACCCAGCCGTCATTTAACCGGGTGGTCAGCAGATCGCCCGCCTTCACCTGTTTGGTTTGTTTCAGCACTTTGCCGTCGCTGGCGGAAGTGACGCTATAGCCGCGGGCCAGCGTCGCCAGCGGGCTAACGGCTTCGAGGTGCGTCACCGTATTGCCAAAGCGTTCCCGCTGTTCGCTTAAACGCGAGCGGATGCTCTCCGCGAGGCGGTATTCCAGCTGCTGAATTCGTGACTGACTACGATGAATGCGCGGCTGCGGGTTTTGCATATTCAGGCGTTGAACCACCCGCTGCTGACGCTGATCGGCGCGTTTCATCTGCGTATCCAGCGCCAGACGCAGCCGCTGACGCAGTCGTTCGAGCGCCGTTTGCTGACGGGCCAGGCGCAGCTGCGGGTGCTGTTGCTGCAGACGGTGGAACAGTTGGGTGAAGCGACGATGGCGGTTGGCGAGGAAATAGTCCATCGCCATTTCCAGACGCTGCTGCCCGGACTGCAGCTGACGCAGTAGCTCCTGCTGATTGCGGCTGACAATCTCTGCCGCCGCCGAGGGAGTAGGGGCCCGCAAATCGGCGACAAAGTCGGCGATAGTCACGTCGGTTTCATGACCAACGGCGCTGACGACTGGAATGCGGCTGGCGAAAATCGCCCGCGCGACCCGTTCATCGTTAAAACTCCATAAATCTTCCAGCGAACCGCCGCCGCGGCCGACGATTAGCACATCACACTCCTGGCGAAGGTTGGCCAGCTCGATGGCGCGAACGATGTGCCCCGGGGCATCTTCGCCCTGTACCGCCGTTGGGTAGATAACCACCGGCAGGGACGGATCGCGGCGTTTCAGCACCTGCAAAATGTCATGCAGCGCCGCGCCGGTTTTCGAGGTGATAACGCCGACGCAGTGGGCAGGCGAAGGCAGCGTTTGTTTATGCTGCTGGTCGAAAAGGCCTTCCGCCGCCAGCAGCGCCTTCAGCTGTTCATATTTCTGCTGCAGCAAACCTTCCCCGGCGGGCTGCATGCTCTCTACGATAATCTGGTAGTCGCCGCGCGGCTCATACAGCGTGACGTTGGCGCGAACCAGCACCTGTTGCCCGTGCTGCGGACGAAAGGTGACGCGGCGGTTGCTGTTGCGGAACATTGCACAGCGTACCTGGGCGTTATCGTCTTTTAAGGTGAAGTACCAGTGGCCGGAGGAGGGCTGGCTGAAGTTGGAGATCTCGCCGCTGATCCAGACCTGGCCCATTTCCTGTTCCAGCAGCAGACGCACCGTCTGGTTGAGGCGGCTTACGGTGAAAATTGCGGGGGATTGAGATGGCAACATGTGAGCAAGATCAAATTTTAAATCAGCAGGTTATTCAGTCGATAGTAACGCGCTGAGAGGCGATCGCAAGTATTATTTGCAAAAAAGGGTAGATGCAATCGGTTACGCTCTGTATAATGCCACGGCAATATTTATCCACCCTGGTCGAGATATTGCCCATGCTACGTATCGCTAAAGAAGCTCTGACGTTTGACGACGTCCTCCTCGTTCCCGCTCATTCTACCGTTCTGCCGAATACTGCCGATCTCAGCACCCAGCTGACCAAAACCATTCGTCTGAATATTCCAATGCTCTCCGCAGCCATGGATACCGTAACGGAAGCGCGTCTGGCAATTGCCCTGGCACAGGAAGGCGGCATCGGCTTTATTCACAAAAACATGTCTATCGAGCGCCAGGCGGAGGAAGTTCGCCGGGTGAAGAAGCATGAGTCCGGCGTGGTTTCTGACCCACAGACCGTTCTGCCAACCACCACTCTGCGCGAAGTGAAAGTACTGACCGAACGTAACGGTTTTGCCGGCTACCCGGTGGTGACCGAAGATAACGAACTGGTGGGGATCATCACCGGTCGTGACGTGCGTTTTGTGACCGATCTGAACCAGCCGGTCAGCGTTTATATGACGCCGAAAGAGCGTCTGGTCACCGTACGTGAAGGTGAAAGCCGCGAAGTCGTATTTGCCAAAATGCACGAGAAGCGCGTCGAAAAAGCGCTGGTCGTCGACGACGGCTTCCATCTGATCGGCATGATCACCGTAAAAGATTTCCAGAAAGCGGAACGTAAACCGAACGCCTGTAAAGATGAGCGTGGTCGTCTGCGCGTTGGCGCCGCGGTTGGTGCGGGCGCGGGTAACGAAGAGCGCGTAGATGCGCTGGTTGCCGCCGGCGTTGACGTTCTGCTGATCGACTCCTCCCACGGCCATTCCGAAGGCGTACTGCAGCGCATTCGTGAAACTCGTGCTAAATACCCGGACCTGCAAATCATCGGCGGCAACGTGGCGACCGGCGCTGGCGCACGCGCGCTGGCGGAAGCTGGCGTGAGCGCGGTGAAAGTGGGTATCGGTCCTGGCTCTATCTGTACTACCCGTATCGTCACCGGCGTTGGGGTTCCGCAGATTACCGCCGTTTCTGACGCTGTTGAAGCGCTGGAAGGTACCGGCATTCCGGTTATCGCCGATGGCGGTATCCGTTTCTCCGGCGATATTGCTAAAGCGATTGCCGCCGGCGCGGCTGCCGTCATGGTGGGTTCTATGCTGGCCGGTACCGAAGAATCCCCGGGTGAAATTGAGCTCTACCAGGGGCGTTCTTACAAATCTTACCGCGGGATGGGTTCTCTGGGCGCGATGTCCAAAGGTTCCTCTGACCGTTACTTCCAGAGCGATAACGCTGCCGATAAACTGGTACCGGAAGGTATCGAAGGCCGCGTTGCCTATAAAGGCCGCCTGAAAGAGATCATTCACCAGCAGATGGGCGGCCTGCGCTCCTGTATGGGTCTGACCGGTTGTGGTACCATTGACACCCTGCGTACTAAAGCGGAATTCGTGCGTATCAGCGGTGCAGGCATCCAGGAAAGCCACGTTCACGACGTGACGATCACCAAGGAATCCCCGAACTACCGCATGGGCTCCTGATTTACATCGCCCGGCCATGCGCCGGGCGATTTTATTTAATCGCTACTGCTCTGGAATAAACGTCAATGACGGATAACATTCATAAACATCGCATTCTTATCCTGGACTTCGGTTCTCAGTACACCCAGTTGGTTGCGCGTCGCGTACGTGAATTAGGGGTTTATTGCGAGCTGTGGGCCTGGGACGTGACTGAAGCTCAAATTCGTGAGTTCAACCCAAGCGGCATCATTCTTTCCGGCGGCCCGGAAAGTACCACTGAACATAACAGCCCGCGCGCGCCGCAGTATGTTTTCGAAGCCGGCGTACCGGTATTCGGCGTCTGCTACGGTATGCAGACCATGGCAATGCAGTTGGGCGGTCACGTTGAAGGTTCTAACGAGCGTGAATTTGGCTACGCTCAGGTCGAAGTTGTCACTGACAGCGCGCTGGTGCACGGTATTGAAGACTCCCTGACGGCAGACGGCAAGCCGCTGCTGGATGTGTGGATGAGCCACGGCGATAAAGTCACCGCGATCCCGTCTGACTTCGTGACCGTTGCCAGCACCGAAAGCTGCCCGTTCGCGATTATGGCGAACGAAGAAAAACGCTTCTACGGCGTGCAGTTCCACCCGGAAGTGACCCACACCCGCCAGGGTATGCGTATGCTGGAACGCTTTGTGCGCGATATCTGCCAGTGTGAAGCGCTGTGGACGCCGGCGAAAATCATCGACGACGCCGTTGAGCGTATCCGCCAGCAGGTTGGCGATGACAAAGTGATCCTCGGCCTGTCCGGCGGCGTTGACTCCTCCGTCACCGCGATGCTGCTGCACCGTGCTATCGGCAAAAACCTGACCTGCGTATTCGTCGACAACGGTCTGCTGCGTCTGAATGAAGCCCAGCAGGTTATGGACATGTTCGGTGACCACTTCGGCCTGAACATCGTGCACGTGGAAGGCGAGAAGCGCTTCCTGGACGCGCTGGCGGGCGAAAACGATCCGGAAGCGAAACGTAAAATTATCGGCCGCGTCTTCGTGGAAGTCTTCGACGAAGAAGCGCTGAAGCTGGAAGATGTGAAGTGGCTGGCGCAGGGCACCATCTATCCTGACGTTATCGAATCCGCGGCTTCCGCAACCGGGAAAGCGCACGTCATCAAATCTCACCACAATGTCGGCGGCCTGCCGAAAGAGATGAAGATGGGCCTCGTTGAGCCGCTGCGTGAGCTGTTCAAAGATGAAGTGCGTAAGATCGGTCTGGAACTGGGCCTGCCGTACGATATGCTGTATCGTCACCCGTTCCCGGGGCCGGGTCTTGGCGTTCGCGTGTTGGGCGAAGTGAAGAAAGAGTACTGCGACCTGCTGCGTCGTGCGGACGCTATCTTCATCGAAGAGCTGCACAAAGCCGATCTGTACAACAAAGTGAGCCAGGCGTTCACCGTATTCCTGCCGGTTCGTTCGGTGGGCGTGATGGGCGACGGCCGTAAATACGACTGGGTGGTTTCCCTGCGTGCGGTCGAAACCATCGACTTTATGACCGCTCACTGGGCGCACCTGCCGTATGACTTCCTCGGCCGCGTGTCCAACCGCATCATCAACGAAGTGAACGGCATCTCCCGCGTGGTTTATGATATCAGCGGCAAGCCGCCTGCGACGATCGAGTGGGAGTAAAACCCCTATCAACGCATTGATTTAATTCAATAAAAATAATGCCGTTAGTGATTTTTACATCATTAATGGCATTTTTTATGGCATGTCAAAAGCCCGCGCTAACAGGGCATTCACCCTTGCGTTGTTCGCCGCATTCGAGAAATGGGCCCCTGCGCCTGTATTTATACCCATCCTACCGCTTCGCGTTCGATCTCTGCTGTTCGGCCCCAGGTGAGCTTTTCCTGGCGGAGCCATCGGCGGACATCTTTCTCAACCAGGCATCCTCTATGTGAAAGGCCGCACGTTTAATTTAATTCTGCCCTGAGAGATCGTCGGGAGCGCCATGCGGAGGCTCCTGCGGGGACGGGGATGCCTCCCGCGCATAGCGGGCTGGAGGCATGCCGACGTACCGCGCAAACGCAGCGCTAAAACTGCTTGCCGAACCGTAGCCCACCTGCATCGCTACGCGATCGATGCTGAGCTCCCGGCTCCGCAATAGCTGCTTTGCCAGCGCCATCCGCCAGGCCAGCAAATATTCCATTGGCGGCAGGCCGACGATGCGGTTGAATCGGGCAAAGAAGGCTGAGCGGGACAGCGCGGCGCGGGTGGCCAGTTCGGCAACTGTCCAGGAATGTTCAGGCCGGGCATGCATGGCACGAAGCGCGGCCGCAAGACGCTCATCAGCCAGGCCGCGGCTCAGGCCTGGCGCGGATGTGCTCTCCGTGGCGGATCGCAACGCCTCGATCAACAGTACCTCGAGAAGCCGCTCCAGCACGAGTTCTTTTGCCGCCCGGCGCTCGCGTGTTTCCTCGTCGATCAGCTGTATCAGCGTGGCGAGTCGGGGCCGATCGCGCACTACAACCACGTCCGGCAGCAGCGAAACGAGCAGCGCCGCATCCGGCGCTCCAAAGCTGCAATGCCCGATCCGCATGCGCAGATCGGCTGGGCCGTGCTGGCGTCCGACGCGAAAATGGCCTTCGCTGACCCGGATGGGCGATGTAGGAGGCATGTCGTCCGGTGCATTGAGACTCTCGTTGACCATCTCCCGCATCGCCGGGGCGAGAATAAAGTCGCCGGCCCTGAGAACGAATCGCTGGTGCCCGCCTAAGGTGATACGGCAGCTTCCTTCAAGGATTGCGCAATAAAAGGGTTCTCCCGTCGCCTCGCGATGAATCTGCCAGAAGCCGGCACATGCCACCAGTTTTGAAAAACGCGCGGCAGGCTGTAGTAGTGTGACGATTTGCGCCAGAGGATCGACGTTCATAAACAGGACTATTTCTAAAGTAATGGCGACTATAAACTATATTACGTCCATCTCTGTGCCGCTACCATGAACGAGTCAACGTTTAGTGGAGATGCTTATGCCTACGATATTGATCACGGGTTGTTCGTCCGGCTTCGGTCTGGAAACCGCGAAGCTGTTTATTGAAAAGGGCTGGGATGTGATTGCAACGATGCGAACGCCGCGTGAAGGCCTGCTGCCGGTTTCGCGACGGCTACGCCTGCTTGAGCTCGATGTCACCTCACCGGCAAGTATCGCCCGGGCAGTGGAGGCTGCTGGCCCAATCGATGTTCTGGTCAATAATGCTGGCTTCGGGGCGCCGGCGCCGGTCGAGCTAACGGCGCCAGAAACAATCCATGCTCTGTTTGCGACCAATACGATCGGAACGCTGGCGATGGTGCAGGCTATTGTGCCGCAAATGCGCCATCGCCGGGCCGGTGTGGTCATCAATGTGACGTCGACGGTAACGCTCAAAACGTTGCCGATCGTCGGAGTCTACCGGGCAAGTAAGGCCGCCGTAAACGCCTTCACCGAGTCTCTGGCGGTGGAAATGGCGCCTTTCGGCGTCCGCGTGCACATCGTTTTGCCCGGTCGTTCGCTGGAAACCCGATTCGGCGACAATGCCCGCCCGCACTTGCGTGGCATGGAGGAGCCGGACTATGCGCCGATGCTGCAACAATTTGTAAGGAGTGTCCAGGACGACTCAGCTCCTGTGACTCATGCCTCCGACGTGGCCGCCGCCGTCTGGCGGGCGGCTACCGATCCCTCCGCCCCGTTACGTATTCCCGCAGGCGCAGATGCGGAGATTTGGATGAATGAGGCCGGTTTGTAACCGAAAGGCGTCTGTCTTTTAATTAAGCCCGCGATAACGCGGGCTTTTTTATGCCGCTTACCCGATTCGGGGCAGCAACGCTATGGGGTTGCGGAGGGCCAGCTGCTGAGCGCGTGGTCGACCAGCGCCTCAAGCATCTGCCTGCTGGCTCCGGCTTTGGCCTGTACGGCCATCCCCTGAGATAACGTCATCACGAAGGTTGCCAGGGTGGCGCAGTCCACGGATGGCGGTAAATCGCCTTCGCGTTGCGCTTGTTCCAGACGTTGACTTAGCGCCAGCTGCGTTGCGCTTCGGCGGCGAATGAGCTCGCGACGAATGGGTTCCGCGTCATCGGAGCAGGCCAGCGCGCCGTTGAGGCCCAGGCAGCCCAGGTGTTCGGCGCTTGCGGTCTGGACGCCGGCAGACTCGCGCAGGATTCGCTCAACGACCCTGCGCGACGTGGGTTCGTTGAGCGCGTCGCGCATAAAGCCCATGTAGCGGCTGTCGTAGAGATCGAGAGCTTTGATGAAAATTTTTTGCTTGTTCCCGAAGGCCGCATAGAGACCGGGACGGGCCACGCCAGTGGCTTGCGTCAGATCCTCAAGAGAGGTGCCCTCGTAACCTTTTTGCCAAAAGACAGAGAGCGCCGCGGCCAGCGCTTCGTCTTCGTTGAATTGTCTGTGACGTCCCATTTCCATTCACCCCATATTTCAATACCGATCAGTATAAATCCCTTGACACCTCGGCGGCAAATACAATACCTTTCGATACTATATCGATCGGTATTGTATTTGTAAGCAGGAGGGATCGCGCCAGCGCTCTGAGCTGAAAAGGGTAGCCGACGGCGTCAGTGATTTCTTATCGATTCTTCCGACCCAACCTTAGCCAATAAAGGGATGTCATTATGACGAATAACAATCCACCGCTTCACGCTAAGGTCGCACTGGTGACCGGAGGCGCGCGAGGTCTCGGTCTGGAGATCTCTCAGCAGCTTGCTGCGCTTGGCGCCCACGTCATAGTTGGCGCGCGTGACGAGAAAAAAGCCCGGGAGGTGGCGGACAGACTGTGTGGCCAGGGCGGCAAGGCCTCGGCGCTGAAGCTCGACGTTACCCGCGAGTCGGATCGACAGGCGGCTTACAGGGACATCGGCAACGCGCACGGCAGGCTCGACATCCTGATTAACAACGCCGGCATCCTGTTGGACAGTCCCGATGGCGGGACGCCGGCGCTTCGGCCGCCGAGCGAGGCTCTATCCGACGTGGTGCGTGACACATTTGAGGCCAACTTTTTCGCTCCCGTCTTTCTGACCCAAGCCTTGCTGCCGCTGCTCAGGCGCGCGGTGGCGGGTCGCGTCGTCAATGTCTCCAGTATCCGTGGGTCGCTTAGCCATTTATCCGATCCGAATTCGCCGGTCTATCCGATTCGCGCGCTGGGCTATGACACATCGAAAGCTGCGCTCAACGCCTTTACCATCCTGATTGCGGAAGAGTTGCGCGGCACATCGATCAAAATTAATGCGGTTCACCCCGGCTGGCTGCAGACCAGCATGGGCGGTGAGCGGGCAGACATGAGCGCCGAAAGCGGCGCACGTACCGTCATCCGGTATGCCCGCATCGGGGAGGAGGGGCCAACGGGCGGTTTCTTTTTCCAGGACGAACGCCTGCCGTGGTGAGCCGAATCCTCCTTTCTACCCAACCTACTCAGGAATCTGACATGAACAAAAAACTCGCAGGAAAAGTGGCGCTCATCACCGGTGGGTCGCGCGGTCTCGGGGCGGCGATCGCGGGCGCTCTGGCAGACCAGGGGGCGGATATTGCTATTACTTACGTTGCTTCCGCGGAGAAGGCGCTTGCCGTCGTGGAAAAGCTCCGTGCAAAAGGCGTGCGCGCCATTGCGATAGGCGCCGATCAGGGAGATCCCTCCGTCGCGGAATCCCTGGTGCGCGAAGTGGTGGAGAAACTCGGTAAACTCGACATTCTTGTCAATAACGCGGCCGTCGCGTGGCAGGGAAAAACGATTGATGCCCCCGATATCGACAATGGGGCGATGGATCGGCAATGGCTTATCAATACGATGGGCGTTATTGCCAACATCCGCGCGGCGGTGAAGGTCCTGCCAGACGGTGGGCGGATTATCTCGATCGGCTCCGGTCTTGGTACGCGCATCGCTTTCCCCGGTACGACCGATTATGCCGCCAGTAAAGCGGCTATCGTAGGCTACAGCAAGGGTGCGGCGCGCGATCTGGGCGCGCGAAATATCACCGTCAATGTGGTTCAGGCGGGCATCATGGATACCGACATGGCGGCCGGTTCGAAGGACAATCTGCCACCCGCGGTGATGGCATCGCACGCTATTCAGCGCTATGCGAGCGTTGAGGAGGTTGCCGCCACGATTGTTTTCCTGGCCGGGCCGGAGGCGGGCTTTATCACCGGCTCGGTCATTGATGTTAATGGCGGATTCACGGCCTGATTCTGACGGGGCTGTTCATCGTCTGCGCTGGAACATGACGCGGGTACCGCGCCATGGCCAGCGCCAGCCCGGCACTGACCCGCGCCGCGGAAACAACCAGGCTCCCCTGGATCCCCAGATGATGATTAAGCCAGGCGTAGGCAAACGGCGCGGCGATGGCCAGCAGCTGCGGCTGGACCCTCCGCTGCTGACGGTGGGCGTTACGACCGGAAATACGCTGGATAGTGTGCGTCAGTCGCTGACGCCGCTTCTGCACCGTCAGCCAGGCGTGGTGATGCGCCAGGACAAAATTCTCAGTAAAGGGATCGGCGAAATGCTACGCCAGCTGGGTGACATGGAGCTGACCGTTTAAGCAAATATGATCGTGTAGGCAGAAATCGGGGGCTGTGCACACCGATGCGATGGCCTATTCCCGGGGCGGTGTATCTACCGTAATCGTCGATTGCTGAGACTCGATCTTGCCCTGATGATGGTACCAGGCACCGATAGAGGAGTAGACGAAGCGTCCAAAGAAAAAGAGAAAGCTGATAAGCAGTACGATACGGGTCATGCGACGGTTAAATCGATGTCGATTACGCATACTGGGTGCCTGACTCACAAAAGGTTCCTTAAAGTATACCCACAAGAGGGGCGATATGGGTATTAAGGCACAGGATAGCAGCAGGGTCAATTGATGTGGATGTAAAAAAACGCCGCTCAAACATTACCTGATGTTATACAAGATAATAATCACATTCACATGCTTTTTTCTTTACTCGATCTGACGCAAAAAATAAGTTTTATTAATCTTAGCTAAATGATTTCTTGATTTGTATCAACTGCCTGCTTCCGTTGATAACTAAAATCTCCAGCCTGTTCCGCGTCGTTATTCCTTGCGCGGCGAAGATGGTTGGGTTGGATGCCTGCCTGAATATACCCTGCTGGAATTTGGGTAACACGTAGAGCATCAATGAAAATAATTAATCTATACAGACAATATCGGGATAAATGGTGGGCGCTGCCGCTCATCTTACCCACGCTGTTACTGCCTCTGGCGAGGGGGGCGAATACTTACGCGGAGCTGAACGGTAATGAGGTCCCTCTTTACTATTTACCGTTGGCGCTGGTCCTGAGCCTGATGCTATTTTTTGACTGGGCCGCGCTGCCTGGCATTATTATCGGTCTGCTGGAGACCATTGCTCGCGGCATGTCCGCGGGGCAAGCCATCGTTATCCTGTTCCATTTTTTGATCCCCACCGTGCTGTGTTGGGGCGGGTATCGCATTTTTGTGCCGCGCCGACAGCATATTTCACATGGTACGGTCAGCCTGATGCCGCAGCGGCTGCTATGGCAGATGCTGCTACCGTCGGCTATTTTTCTTGTGCTCTCCCAGTTCGCCGAGTATTTGGGGATGCATCCCCGGGCGACGGGGTTGATGGGGGTGGATCCTCTCAGCTTGCGAGCGTTAATTACTTTTCAGGCCTTAATGGTCGGCTGTTTAACCGGCGTCCCGTTGTGCTACTTTTTGATTCGTATTATCCGTAATCCATTATATCTACGCAGTTTTATTTCACAGGCCAGGTTACAGGTCGACCCAAAAATAAAACGTATCGAGCGCGTTTTATGGATGCTGTCGTTGTTAATATTATTAGTGTTGTTATTAATTCCTCTGAGTAGCAGTAGTACAATATTTAGCACAAATTATACATTGTCATTACTTATGCCGGTGATGCTATGGGGAGCGATGCGTTTTGGCTATCGCTTGATCGCGGTGATCTGGACGCCCGTTTTAATTGTTATTATCCACTTTCATTATCGCTATTTGCCCTACTCCCTGAGCTACCATCACCAGCTGGCGATGACCTCTTCGAGCTATCTGGTGTCTTCTTTTATTATTGCTTATATGGCGATGCTGGCGACCCAGCAGCGTGTGATTCATGCTCGCGTGCGCCGGATGGCATTTCTCGATCCGGTGGTACATATGCCCAATTTGCGGGCGCTTAGCCGGGCGCTCGACAGCGCTCTCTGGTCGGTACTCTGTTTTTTACGCATCCCGGAACTGGAGCTGTTAGGGCGTCATTATGGTGTGCTGTTACGCATTCAATATAAGCAAAAGCTGGCTGAGTATCTGAGCGATTTACTTCAGCCGAACGAGGCTGTCCACCATCTGGCCGGGCACGATCTGGTGCTCCGGCTGAACAGCGGCGATCACCAGGCGCGAATTGCCGCCCTGGCTGAGCGCATCAGGCAGTTTCGTTTTATCTGGGATGGGCTGCCTCTCCAGCCGGCGGTGGGAATCAGCTACTGCAAGGTTCGCTCACCGGTTAAGCATCTCTATCTGCTCTTAGGCGAGCTGAATAACATTGCCGATATGTCGTTGACCAGCGGTCAGCCGGAAAATATGCAGCGCCGCGGCGCCGTGCATGTGCAGCATGGTTTGAAAGACAAAGTGGCGATGATGAACCTGATCCTGCAGGCGCTGGAGCAGAACCGTTTTTGCCTGATGGCGCAGCCGATTATCGGTATTCGCGGCCATAACTATCACGAAGTGTTGCTGAGAATGAAGGGGGAGAGCGGCGAGCTGATTTCGCCGGATGATTTCCTCCCGGTGGCGCATGAATTTGGTCTCTCGTCACGGATTGATCTGTGGGTGATCGAGCATACGCTCGCTTTTATGGATAAGCATCGGCAAAATTTGCCTGGGCTGCGGCTGGCGATTAACCTGTCGCCGGTTTCCGTTAGCCGCAGTCAGTTCCCTGAAGAGGTGGAGCGGCTGCTGGCGCACTACCATGTTGAAGCCTGGCAGTTAATATTTGAACTGACGGAGAATCACTCGCTCAGTAATCCTCATCAGGCGCGGCAAACCCTGAAGCATCTGCAGGCGCTGGGATCTCGGGTGGCAATCGATGATTTTGGTACCGGCTATGCCAGCTACGCGCGGCTGAAAAGTCTGAATGTCGATCTGCTGAAGATTGACGGCAGCTTTATTCGCAATCTGCTCTCCAGCAGCCTGGATTACCAGGTGGTGGCATCCATTTGCCATCTGGCGCGGATGAAAAATATGCAGGTGGTGGCGGAGTATGTGGAGACGCCGGAGATTCGTCAGGCGGTGCTGTCATTGGGGATCGATTATCTGCAGGGTTATGATATTGGGAAACCGGTCGCGCTGGCGTCGTTGGCGCAGGAAGTTACGGCGGATGCGGATTGACGGGGAGAGAAGTGGCCGGGTGATGTAAACCCGGCCTGTGGGCTAGTTATCGCTATCGGAGTCTTCTTCGGCAATCTTCAGCAGCCAGTCAGGCACCCCTTCCCAGTACTGCTGCTCTTTTTCCAGATCGAGCAGCACCAGCGCATTTTGGCTAAACCAGTCATGCGGGAAGACCAGCGTCCAGTGGTTGGCTTCGGTCTTCAGCTTGAGCGTCGGCGGCGTGGTGGTGGCCTGACGCTGGTTGTTGAGCAAAATCCCCAGGCGCAGTAGCTGAATGAGCGGCAGGAACTGCTTTTTCTTGAACAGCGTAAAGCGGGGTAAATCATCCAGCTTGATCGCTTTACGGTGATAGCGAACCAGCGTCGCCATCAGCATCTGCTGCTCCTGATTGAAGCCGGGCAAATCGCTGTTCTGCAGAATATAGGCCGAGTGACGGTGCATCCCGCTGTGGTTAATATTCAGCCCCACTTCGTGCAGCATCACCGCCCATTTCAGCAACGCCGACAGGTGTGGGTTGGCCAGTTTGGGGTTCTGATCCTGCCATTGCTCGAAGATGTGGGTGGTGGTTTCCAGCACCCGACGCGCCTGTTCGCGGTCAATATTGTACTGGTTTGCCAGACTTTGCGCGGTCCGGCTGCGAATATCCTGATGGCGGAAACGTCCTTCCATCTCGTACAGCACGCCTTCGCGCAGCGCGCCGTCGGACAAACGCAGCTCTTTGATCGCCAGCGCATCGAAAACGCCGCACAGGATCGCCAGCCCGGGCGCAAAGACCGCTTTACGCTCTTCCGACAGCCCCGGGAGGTTGAGGGCGTCGAAGTTTTTATACTTCAGCAGTTCATCCACCAGCATTTCAAGGCGTTCCGGGGTAATAAACCCGTCTTTTTCCCCTATCGCCACCAGCACTTCCTGGGCGGCTTTGATGGTACCGGATGCGCCCAGCGCCACGTTCCAGCCCTGGATGCGGAACTGCCAGGCCAGGGTTTCCAGCTTCTGTATGGCCGACAGGCGGGCCCGCTGGAAATTCTCTTTGTTGATAGTGCCGCCAGGGAAGTAGATCTGCGAGAAGCTGACGCAGCCCATGCGACGACTTTCAACCAGCCGTGGTTCGAAATCCTCGCCAATAACCAGCTCCGTCGAGCCGCCGCCGATATCGATGACCAGCTTGCGGCCCCGTTCGGGTTGCGTATGTTCCACGCCCATAAAAATCAGGCGCGCTTCTTCGTTACCGGAGATTATCTCAATCGGATAGGGGATCACTTTCTCCGCCCGCTTGAGAAACTCCGCCGCATTTGCCGCCTGGCGCAAGGTATGAGTCCCGACGATGCATACGCTGGAGGGGGAAAAACCCTGCAGGCGTTCGGCAAACAGCGACAGACAGTTAAGCCCGCGGGTCATCGCCTCTTCGCTGAGCACGGAATTTTCATCCAGTCCATCGGCCAGGTGAACCCGCTGTTTCAGGCGGCCGATGATCTGCATAGCTCCGTCGACGACACGGGCGATCACCATATGAAAACTGTTTGAACCAAGGTCGACCGCCGCGAACTCCTGCGGACGAGGGGTTTTTTCGTTTATTGGCATAGGTTAGTCGGGTTGTTCGAGTGATTTGAGATAGTCGTAGATCGCCAGCTGTGCGCGTACTTTACGGCGATTGCCGCGCGGCACGTAGCGATTACTCAGTTCTTTATCAAGATAGCGTGCTTTGACCGTATCGTTGAACAAGATATCAAAAATATCCAGCACGCGCTGTTTCAGACGAGGGTCTAACAGCGGCGCGGCGACTTCAATACGATAGTCAATATTGCGCGTCATCCAGTCCGCGGAAGAGAGCCAAACCTGTTTGTCACCGCCGTTTTCGAAAACATAGACGCGGTCGTGTTCGAGGAAACGGTCAACGATGCTGGTGACGCGAATATTGTCGCTAATCCCTTCCAGTCCGGGGATCAGGGAACACATGCCGCGAATCAACAGGTTAACCGGCACGCCTGAGCTTGACGCGGCATACAGGCGGTCCACCAGCCCTTTATCGACCAGGTTGTTCAGCTTGAGGGTAATCCCGGAAGGCTGGCCGTTCTGGGCGTTGGCAATCTCTCTGTCGATCATTTCATACAGCAGACGACGCGAGTTCTGCGGCGACACCAGCAGGTAATCGAAGCTGACCGGGCGATATGGGTTTTCGATAAAGTTGAACACCCTGCGGACTTCATTGGTGATGCGCGCATCCGCCGTCAGCAAGGAATAGTCGGTGTACAGACGCGCGGTTTTTTCGTTGAAGTTACCGGTCCCGATATGGGCATAGCGGACGACTTCGTCTCCCTCTTTGCGCGAGATCAGGAACAGCTTGGCGTGAATTTTCAGCCCCGGCGCGGAGAAGATAACGTGTACCCCCGCTTCGGTCAGACGCTTCGCCCAATGAATGTTGGCCTCTTCGTCAAAACGCGCCTGCAGCTCCACCACCACGGTGACTTTTTTACCGTTGTGCGCGGCATGAATCATCGAATCGATGATGCGTGAATCTTTGGCCACGCGGTAAATATTGATTTTGATCGCCAGTACGCTGGGGTCGAATGAGGCCTGACGCAGCAGTTCCAGCACATGTTCGAAGGTATGATACGGGTAGTACAACAGCACGTCGCGTTCGCGAATGGCGTCAAATCCGTTACGGAATTTATCGAACCAGGTGTGACGCAGGCGCGGCAGCGGCTTGTTGACCAGATTGGCCTTCCCAACGTTCGGGAAGCCGATAAAGTCTTTAAAGTTGTGGTAACGCCCGCCGGGCAGCATCGAGTCATAGCGTGAAATGGCGAACATCGCGCGCAGCATTTCGACCATGGTGTCCGGCATATCGCGCTGATAGACAAAGCGTACCGGTTCAGCCGTCAGACGCTGTTTCAGGCTGGAGGACATCAGCTCCATCAGGCTCGACTCCATCTCGTGCACCAGGTCGTACTCGGCGTCACGGGTCATTTTCATCGAGTAAGCGTTCAGCGTGTCGTAGTCGAAGAAACCTTTAAAGATATCATCCAGGCAATAGCGCAGGATGTTATCAAGCAGAATCATCGGCTTACGGCGGCGCGGGGCTTCCGGAGGCAGGTTAACAAAACGCGGGACTTTATCGGACGGAATTTCCAGCAGGGCGTAATTAATGGTGTCCCCGCGGATAATTTCTACCGCCAGATAGGTGTAATCATCTTTCAGGAACTGAATCAGATCCGTCTCACGGTTAATCAGGATCGGGGTGATGTGCTGGCGTAGGTACTGTTTAAAGTAGTTGCGTAGCCAGGACTGCTGATTGACCGAAAGCTGCCGTTCGTTGATCAGGAAGATCTGGTTACGCGCCATCTCCAGCAGCAGCTCATTATACAGGCTGTCGAACTCCTGATCGGCCTTCAGTACGCGGGCCTGGATTTTGCCTAACAAATGGCGAGAATGGGCGGTACTGCCTTGTTCTTCGCTAATTATGATGCGGCGCTTAAGTTCAGCGAAGCGCACTTTATAAAATTCGTCGAGGTTGTTGGAGTAAATTCCCAAAAAGCGCATGCGCTCAATCAGTGGGTTGCTTTTATCCGCCGCTTCCTGAAGTACGCGTTCGTTAAAGGACAACCAGCTGAGTTCTTTCTCGATATATAGCTTTTCCTGGCCCATTACAACTCACACTCCGGTTGATTGATGTTGCTTTTTCATTATGGCGAGCTTTGCCATTGAATGTCCAACTATGTCAAAGAAGTATGACAGTTTTCTTTCAACGGGCAGTGAAGCGAAGCGGATGCGCGCGTCCGCTGCTATTGTGAGCAACGGCAGGGGGGCGCGGGCATAAGCTGGGCATCAATCGTGCGGTGAGCGTAGCGGAGTGGGGAGGCGAGCGGAAGACGATACGTCAGTAAAAAGCGCCCCTGACGGCAGACAGAGGCGCTGAGAATTACTCTTCGGCCGCATAGCCCTGCGGCGGCAGGGGAGCATCATCAAGCCACGCCTGATTCCCCTCCATGCGCAGTCGGCCGTCGATAAACCAGCTCACCACCAGCGGATAAATCGCATGTTCCTGCGCCTGGACGCGAGCGGTAATGTCGTCTTCGCTATCTTCGGCGAAAACCGGCACTTTGGCCTGCAGAATCACCGGGCCACCGTCCAGCTCGTCGGTAACGAAATGCACCGAGGTACCGTGCTCCTCATCACCATTTTCCAGCACCTGGCGATGCGTGTGCAGCCCCGGGTATTTTGGCAACAGTGAAGGATGGATATTCAGCAGACGCCCCTGATAGTGGGCGACAAACGCCGGACTCAGAATACGCATATAGCCCGCCAGCACCACCAGATCCGGCGCGTACGCATCGATCTCCTGCATCAGTTCACGATCGAAGGCTTCGCGATTGGCAAACTGGCTGGCGGTGAGCGCGTGGGCCGGAATACTGGCCTCACGCGCGCGTTCAAGGCCGAACGCATCGGCCTTGTTGCTAAATACCGCTCGCAGGGTGCCGCCGATCTGTTTCCGGGCGCAGGCATCGATAATCGCCTGCAAATTGCTTCCGTTACCGGAAATCAGCACCACAATGTTTTTCATTCAATGACCACACGCTGTTCGGAATCAGAGGCTTTGATATAGCCTATTTTCCACGCGTTTTCACCTTTCTCGTTCAGCAGAGCGATGGCTTTATCCGCGGCTTCCGGCGGCAGGGCGATGACCATGCCGACGCCGCAGTTAAAGGTACGGTACATTTCATGGCTGCTGACGTTACCGGCCGTTTGCAACCAGTTGAACACTTCCGGCCACTGCCAGGAGGATTCATCGATGACCGCCTGGGTATTATCCGGCAGGACGCGCGGGATGTTTTCCCAGAAGCCGCCGCCGGTCAGGTGCGCAATGGCGTGAACTTCAACGTTGGCGATCAGCTCCAGTATCGACTTAACGTAGATACGGGTAGGCGCCAGCAGATGGTCGGCCAGCGGAGAACCGTTCAGATCGGTCGTTTGCGGGTCAACGCCGCTCACTTCGATAATTTTACGCACCAGCGAGTAGCCGTTGGAATGCGGGCCGCTGGAAGCCAGCGCCACCAGTACGTCGCCATCGGCAACTTTGCTGCCATCAATAATTTCTGATTTTTCTACTACGCCGACGCAGAAACCTGCCACGTCATAGTCATCGCCATGGTACATACCCGGCATTTCCGCCGTTTCGCCACCGACCAGCGCGCAGCCGGACTGCAGACAGCCTTCCGCGATACCGCTGATGACGCTGGCAGCCGTATCGACATCCAGCTTCCCGGTCGCGTAGTAATCGAGGAAAAACAGCGGCTCGGCGCCCTGAACCACCAGGTCGTTGACGCACATCGCCACCAGATCGATACCGATCGTGTCGTGGCGTTTCAGGTCCATCGCCAGACGCAGCTTGGTACCGACGCCGTCAGTGCCGGAAACCAGTACCGGTTCGCGGTATTTTTGCGGCAATGCGCACAGTGCGCCGAATCCGCCCAGTCCACCCATCACTTCAGGGCGGCGGGTTTTCTTCACCACACCCTTAATACGGTCGACGAGAGCGTTGCCTGCATCGATATCTACGCCGGCATCTTTATAGCTGAGAGAGGTTTTATCGGTCACTGCGAAATCTCCACACATTTGCGGTAGCAAGAAAAATCGGCGCAATTCTAACAGGGAAAGCAAACGTTTGCGAGCCTGCTTTACAGTCGGCGTTAATCAGCGGCGAGATGAACAAATTTGATACTGTTCACGAAAATGAAACCGGGTACATCCTTGTGCTTGCCTCGGTAAGTGGGAATCGCCATCATGCCACTGAAACCGGTTTCTTTTTTTTATCAGGAGAGCCGAACGTAGATTCCGTGGGGATTCAGGAGGGAGGGACGCGATGAACATTGCCGCATTTGATATCGGTGGCACGGCATTAAAAATGGGCGTGATCAGCGATACGGGCAGGCTGCTTGCAAAAGGCAAACAGTCGATCGACGACAGCGATGGCGAGCAGATTCTGCAGGCGATGCTGGCGTGGATTGCCGCTCACCCGGAGTGCGAAGGCGTGGCGATCGGCGCGCCCGGCTATGTGAATCCGCATACCGGCTATATCGAAATGGGCGGCGCGATCCGGCGCTTCGATAATTTCGCGATCGTCAGCTGGCTGGAGCAGCGGACCCATCTTCCCGTCACCATCGAAAACGATGCCAACTGCGTCCTGCTGGCCGAGCGCTGGCAGGGGAAAGCCGCGGAGATGAGCGACTTTCTGGTCCTGACGATCGGCACCGGCATTGGCGGCGCGATTTTCTGTAATCACCAACTGGTGCATGGCGCCCGCTTTCGCGCCGGCGAGTTCGGCTATATGCACACCGAGCGTCCCGGCGCCCGCGATGTCCGTCGCTACTCAATGAATGAAAACTGCACCCTGCGCGTACTGCGCCACCGCTATGCCCGGCACATTGGCAAGACGCTGGAAGCGGTAACCGGCGAAGAGATATTCGATCGCTATGAGGCGGGCGATGCGGTTTGCCAGCGGCTGGTGGCTGACTTCTTCAACGGGATCGGTAGCGGCCTGTATAACCTCGTGAACATTTTTGATCCGCAAGCGATTTTCATCGGCGGCGGCATCGTAGAACGGCCGGGCTTTTTGCCGCTGCTGCGTGAACATCTGGCCTGGTTCGACATCGCGGACGCTCTCGACACCGTCAGTCACGGCAACGATGCCGGGCTGCTGGGGGCCGTTTACCATTTTAATCAGCAAACCCGATCGCGGAATGGCGATCGCGCATAAGGAAGAGAACATGTCTGGATTTAAAGAAGGTTTTCTGTGGGGCGGCGCGGTGGCGGCGCATCAGCTGGAAGGGGGCTGGCAAGAGGGCGGTAAAGGCGTTAGCGTGGCCGATGTCATGACCGCCGGCGCGCACGGCGTACCGCGTGAAATTACCGACGGCGTGCTGCCGGGTAAAAATTACCCCAACCATGAGGCGATTGATTTTTACCATCGTTATAAAGAGGACATTCAGCTATTTGCTGAAATGGGTTTCAAATGTTTCCGCACCTCAATTGCCTGGACGCGCATATTCCCGCAGGGCGATGAACGGGAGCCGAACGAAGCCGGTTTGCAGTTCTACGACGATCTGTTCGATGAATGCCTGAAACACGGCATCGAGCCGGTGATTACGCTTTCTCACTTCGAGATGCCTTACCATCTGGTGACGGAATATGGCGGCTGGCGCAACCGCCAGCTGATTGATTTCTTCGTCCGCTTTGCGCAGGTGGTATTTAAGCGCTATCAGCATAAAGTGAAGTACTGGATGACCTTTAATGAGATCAATAACCAGGCTAACTTCCACGAAGATTTTGCGCCGTTTACCAACTCCGGTCTGAAGTACCTGCCGGGGGAAGATCGCGAGCCGGTGATGTACCAGGCCGCGCACTACGAGCTGGTCGCCAGCGCGCTGGCGGTGAAAGTTGCCCGCGAGATTAATCCATCGCTGCAGGTCGGTTGCATGATTGCCATGTGCCCGATTTATCCGCTCTCCTGCGCACCGAATGACATGATGATGGCGATGAACGCCATGCATCGCCGCTACTGGTTCACCGATGTGCACGTGCGCGGCAGGTATCCTCAGCATCTGCTGAATTACTTCGCGCGTCGCGGTTTTGCGCTGGATATCACCGAAGAGGATCGTCGGGCGCTGGCCGAGGGCTGCGTCGACTATATCGGCTTTAGCTACTATATGTCGTTCGCCACCAAAGCGACCGCGGATAACCCGCTGCTGGATTATGACGAAACGACCAGCCTGGTCTCCAACCCGTATGTGCAGAAGTCAGACTGGGGTTGGCAGATTGACCCGGTAGGCCTGCGCTATTCCCTCAACTGGTTCTGGGATCACTATCAGCTCCCGCTCTTTATTGTCGAAAACGGGTTTGGCGCCATCGATGTGCGCGAAGCCGACGGCTCGGTGGACGATAGCTATCGCATTGATTATCTCTCCGCTCATATTGCCGAGATGAAAAAAGCGGTGGTTGAGGACGGCGTCGATCTGATGGGCTACACCCCGTGGGGCTGCATTGACCTGGTTTCCGCCGGTACCGGCGAAATGAAAAAGCGCTATGGCTTTATCTATGTCGATAAAGACAATGAAGGCAACGGGACGCTCGATCGCAGCCGCAAAAAATCATTTGCCTGGTATCAACAGGTTATTAGCAGCAACGGCGAAACGTTGTAAATCATCGATAACTCTCGTTCAACCCCGCCGGTGCGGGGTTTTTTTATTTTGTTTTATACTGGCTCAGGCAGCGCAAAGCATTTTGGTTGATCCCGGTCAAACATATCGGCTATGGCGCAAATGGAAAAAAGCGGTATAATCCCGCGATTTTTTTTGTGGCTGCCCCTCAGAGGAGAAAGAGAATGAAGATTGTGGAAGTGAAACACCCGCTCGTCAAACACAAGCTGGGCCTGATGCGTGAGCACGACATCAGCACCAAACGCTTCCGTGAACTCGCCTCAGAGGTTGGTAGCTTACTGACGTATGAAGCCACCGCCGATCTGGAGACCGAGAGAGTCACCATTGAAGGCTGGAATGGCCCGGTAGAAATCGAGCAGATCAAAGGTAAGAAAATTACCGTTGTGCCGATTCTGCGCGCGGGTCTCGGGATGATGGAAGGGGTTCTGGAACACGTCCCGAGCGCGCGCATCAGCGTCGTGGGCGTCTATCGTGACGAAGAGACCCTCGAGCCGGTGCCCTATTTCCAGAAGCTGGTGTCGAACATCGACGAGCGTATGGCGCTGGTGGTTGACCCGATGCTGGCAACCGGCGGTTCGATGATCGCCACTATCGACCTGCTGAAAAAAGCGGGCTGCTCCAGCATTAAGGTGCTGGTGCTGGTTGCCGCTCCGGAAGGGATTGCCGCGCTGGAGAAAGCGCACCCGGACGTTGAGATGTATACCGCCTCCATTGACCAGGGCCTCAACGAGCACGGATATATTATTCCAGGGCTCGGCGATGCCGGCGATAAGATTTTTGGTACCAAGTAATTGAATGAATAATAAGAAGCCGACTTTAACAGTCGGCTTTTTTTTGAATAAAACAAACTCACAGCAACTAATAAACGACTCTTAGAGGAAAACGCCATGACGCGCCGTGCCATCGGGGTGAGTGAAAGACCGCCGCTTTTACAGACAATTCCGCTTAGTTTGCAACATCTGTTCGCTATGTTTGGCGCAACGGTACTGGTGCCGGTCCTGTTTCATATTAACCCGGCTACCGTCCTGCTGTTTAACGGCCTCGGAACGCTGCTGTATCTTTGCATCTGTAAGGGGAAAATTCCGGCATACCTGGGGTCGAGCTTTGCCTTTATTTCTCCGGTACTGCTGCTGTTACCGCTGGGCTATGAAGTGGCGCTGGGCGGCTTCATTATGTGCGGCGCGCTGTTCTGCCTCGTCTCCTTTATTGTGAAAAGAGCCGGAACCGGGTGGCTGGATGTGATGTTCCCGCCAGCCGCGATGGGGGCGATTGTCGCGGTTATCGGCCTGGAGCTGGCCGGGGTGGCGGCTAATATGGCCGGCCTGCTGCCGGCGGAAGGGCAATCTCCTGACAGCAAAACCATTATCATCTCGATGGTCACGCTCGGCGTGACGGTGTTTGGTTCGGTCCTGTTCCGCGGCTTCATGGCGATTATCCCGATTCTTATCGGCGTGCTGGTGGGCTACGCGCTCTCGTTTGTGATGGGGGTTGTCGATACCACGCCGATTGCCGAGGCGCACTGGTTCGCGCTGCCGACCTTCTATACCCCGCGTTTTGAGTGGTTTGCTATCTTCACCATCCTGCCCGCCGCGCTGGTGGTCATCGCCGAGCACGTCGGTCACCTGGTGGTGACGGCGAATATCGTTAAAAAAGATCTGATCCGCGACCCGGGTCTGCATCGTTCGATGTTTGCGAACGGTCTGTCGACGATGATCTCCGGCTTCTTCGGATCGACGCCTAACACCACCTACGGCGAGAATATCGGCGTGATGGCAATCACCCGCGTCTACAGTACCTGGGTTATCGGCGGGGCGGCGATCTTCGCGATTCTGCTCTCCTGCGTCGGCAAGCTGGCGGCGGCGATCCAGATTATCCCGCTGCCGGTGATGGGCGGCGTTTCGCTGCTGCTGTACGGGGTGATCGGCGCGTCCGGTATTCGCGTGTTGATCGAGTCGAAAGTCGATTACAACAAGGCGCAGAACCTGATCCTGACCTCCGTTATTCTGATCATTGGCGTCAGCGGCGCCAAGGTGCATATCGGGGCGGCGGAACTGAAAGGGATGGCGCTGGCGACCATTGTCGGCGTCGGCCTGAGCCTGATCTTCAAACTCATCAGCGTCCTGTGTCCGGAAGAGGTGGTTCTGGATGCGGCCGATAGTGAAAACGGCAAACCCTGATCCTGCATCCGGGCGGCGATCCCGCCCGGTTCTCTCGAGGCATACTTCGTGATAAACTCTTCGCGTTTTTCTGTAAGCCTATGATGAGGTCCATCTGAACGCACCGGCACAGCTCTCTCTGCCACTGTATCTTCCCGACGATGAAACTTTCGCGAGTTTTTGGCCGGGGGGTAACCCTTCTCTTCTTGCTGCCTTACAGAACGTTCTGCGGCAGGAGCATAGCGGGTACATCTATATCTGGTCACGCGAAGGCGCGGGGCGCAGTCACCTGTTACACGCCGCCTGTGCGGAGCTTTCCCAACGCGGCGATGCGGTGGGCTATGTCCCGCTGGATAAGCGTACGTGGTTTGTTCCGGAAGTTCTTGACGGGATGGAGCAGCTTTCGCTGGTGTGCATTGATAATATCGAGTGCGTGGCTGGCGATGAGCCGTGGGAAATGGCGATCTTCAATCTGTATAATCGGATCCTCGAATCGGGGAAAACCCGCTTACTGATCACCGGCGATTGTCCGCCTCGCCAGCTTAATCTTGGTCTGCCGGATCTGGCGTCGCGCCTCGACTGGGGGCAAATCTATAAGCTGCAGCCGCTGTCGGATGAAGATAAGCTGCAGGCGCTACAGCTTCGCGCGCGCCTGCGGGGGTTTGAGATGCCGGAAGACGTCTGCCGTTTCCTGCTTAAGCGCTTAGACCGTGAAATGCGTTCGCTCTTTATGACGCTCGATCAGCTCGATCACGCCTCGATTACCGCGCAGCGCAAACTGACGATCCCCTTCGTGAAAGAGATCCTCAGGCTCTAGTCGGGCCGGGGCGCTGCATTTCCGCATCCCTTCGCTGCGCCATCATCGGTTACCGCGATGGCGCATGCGCTCAGTTTACGATTTCCAGTACCTGCTCCGGCGGCCGGCCGATCCGCGCCTGGCCGTGACTGACGACGACAGGCCGCTCCATCAGCTTCGGGTTATCGACGATGGCCTGAATCAGCGCATCTTCGCTGAGCTGGGGGTCGGCGAGGTTCAGAGATTTATACAGATCTTCCTTTTGGCGCATCAGTTCACGAGCGCTCACCATTCCCAGCATTTTCAACAGCTGACGCAGCGTGGCGGCATCCGGCGGCGTCTCCAGGTAGAGCACAACTTCAGGGTCGATACCGTTAGCCTTCAGCAGGCTTAAGGTGTCGCGGCTCTTGGAGCAGCGAGGGTTATGGTAGATTTTTACCGCGTCAGACATGTCGTCTCCTTACATTTTTTGATAGGGGCGGAATCGCGCCTGCAGCTGGCGCAGCTGATCGATACGGGCATCGTAGCGAGCCTGCTGCAAACTGCCCAATTTCACCTGCGAACTGGCGCTGCTCAGCAGCGTAATCGCCTGATCGAGCTGGCCTACCAGCGCCATTCCTTCCGCGCGAGCCGCCAGCTCCTGATCGCGATGGCCGAGCGCCGCTTCTGACTGCGCCAGCAGATCCCAGCCGTTGCCGTCATCCTTATTATTAAAGGTGTAGCGGTTGAGAATTTTTTCCGCTTCTGCCGGCTGGCCACCCTGCAGGTAGGCGTTGGCGAGGTTCAGCTGCAGAACCGGGTTGGTGCGGATTTCGCGGGCATTTTTCAGGCGATTAATCGCCTCGGCCGTTTTCTTCTGCCCGAGATCGATATCGGTGGCCAGGTCGAGGTACCAGGCGTTTTGCGGTTCGGCGCTCAGCAATGGCTGCAGCGTTTTACGCGCCAGATCGTAGTTATTGCTGCCCATGGCCAGCAGCGCACGCCCGTACTGGGCGGCGTGCTGCTCGCGGATATTGCCTTTCGCCCAGGCGTTCAGCAAATCATCGCCGAGCTTATTTTCCCCGGAGTTATACATGCCCAGGGTCCGCGCCTTGGCGAGATAAAAATCGGCGGAGGACTGGACAACCACCGGACGCATCTGGTTGGCGCGGTTGCGGGCATCGGACAGACGGCTTTCCGGCAGAGGGTGAGTCAGCAACATTTCCGGTGGGCGGGTGGAGTAGCGCGACTGGTCGAGCAGCTTACTCATAAAGGCCGGCATCGCCTGCGGATCAAAACCGGAGCGCTGCAGCACCTGAATCCCGATGCGGTCAGCCTCTTCTTCATTCTGCCGGGTAAAGCTGATCAGACCCTGTTGGCTCCCCGCCAGCGTACCTGTCAGGGCCGCCATACCCGCCTGCGGGCTGGCCATCGCCAGCAGAATAGAGCCCAGCGCCCCGACCCAGGTCAGCGGGGCGTTGCGTTTCTGGTCTTCCATCGCGCGCGCAAGATGGCGCTGCGTCACGTGTGAGATTTCGTGCGCCATCACCGATGCCAGCTCGCTTTCGGTATCTGAATAGCGGAAGAGGGCGGAGTGTAGCACCACGTTGCCGCCAAAGAAGGCGAAGGCGTTAATCTGGTCGTTGTTAATCAGGTAGAAGTGAAAAGGGGTGCGCACCGAGTTGGCGTGGGCAACCAGACGCATCCCTAAGCCATTAATATATTGCACCAGCAGAGGGTCGTTGATTAATGGCGCGCTACCGCGTAGCTGGCGCACATAGTAATCCCCCATCTGCATTTCCTGGCCAATGGAGAGCGTGCTTCCTGCAGAGGTGCCCATATCTGGCAGAGTATCTGCGGGGTCAGCAAAAGCAGGCAAAATCGAACCCAGCGTCAGCGACGCTATGACGGTTGCCACCAGCGTTTTCTTTAACTGCCTGAACATAACCTCTGTCCTGTAATGTGGGTGTGCCAGTTTGACCGATAGGGCGGCGTAATGTTCCATATCCGCGCGTCCTGCGAGTTTAGCTGGCGTTGGGGCTATTGAAAATATGATCTTCACGGCGGGGTGAATGTTTGTGGCTTTGCTAATAAAAGCGAAGTCTTTCTGGTGACATTTAGATACAATTCCCACAGTTTTGCGGCTTCGCGCTTCATGGAAGGGTTTATGCTTGAGATGTTAATGCAGTGGTACCGTCGCCGGTTCAGCGATCCGGAGGCGATAGCGCTGTTGGTTATTTTGCTGGCCGGGTTCGGCATCATGTTCTTTTTCAGCGGCCTGCTGGCGCCTTTACTGGTCGCTATTGTGCTGGCTTATCTGCTGGAATGGCCAACCGTCCGCCTGGAGCGCGTGGGGTTATCGCGAACCTGGGCTACCTCGTTCGTACTGATTTTGTTTGTGGGCATTTTGCTACTGATGGCGTTTGTGGTGATGCCCGTCGCCTGGCAGCAGGGGATCTATCTGATTCGCGATATGCCCGGGATGCTCAATAAACTCTCCGATTTTGCCGCGACGGTGCCACGCCGCTATCCGGCGCTGATGGATGCCGGCATTATCGACGCCATGGCGGACAATATGCGTAACCGCGTGCTGACCGTTGGCGACTCGGTGGTCAAATACTCCCTGGCCTCGTTGGTGGGGCTGCTGACCCTGGCGGTCTATCTGGTGCTGGTGCCGTTAATGGTGTTCTTCCTGTTAAAAGACAAAGAGCAGATGTTGAATGCCGTGCGCCGCGTGCTGCCGCGCAACCGTGGGCTGGCGGGGCAGGTGTGGAAAGAGATGAACCAGCAGATTACCAACTACATCCGCGGTAAGGTGCTGGAGATGATCGTCGTCGGCGTAGCGACGTGGATTGGCTTTATCCTCTTCGATCTCAACTATTCGCTACTGCTGGCGGTGCTGGTTGGCTTCTCGGTCCTGATTCCCTATATCGGCGCCTTCGTGGTGACCATTCCGGTGGTCGGCGTGGCGCTGTTTCAGTTTGGCGCGGGTCCGGAGTTCTGGAGCCTGTTTGCGGTGTACCTGATTATTCAGGGGCTGGACGGTAATCTGCTGGTGCCGGTACTGTTTTCGGAAGCCGTTAACCTGCATCCGCTGGTCATTATTCTGTCGGTGGTGATCTTCGGCGGCCTGTGGGGATTCTGGGGCGTGTTCTTTGCGATTCCGCTGGCGACGTTAATCAAAGCGGTGGTACATGCCTGGCCGGATGGCCTGATTGCGGAAGATGAGAAATAGCCTTACGCCTTGCCAACATACGCATTCAAACGGACGCCGGGTCAGTGATTCACTCCCCGGCGTCCGGCGTTTGCTCGCGCGTTAGCCGTTTTCTTTCAGCCAGTTCAGCACCACGTCGTGGTGATTACTGGTTTTAAAGTTATCAAATACGTGTTCGACTTTACCGTCGGTATCGATCAGGAAACTAATGCGGTGAATACCATCATAGGTTTTCCCCATAAACGATTTTTCGCCCCAGACGCCAAACTGCTCGCACACCTGATGATTTTCATCAGACAGCAGCGTGAAGTTCAGCAACTCTTTTTCGGCGAAACGGGAGAGTTTTTCTGGTTTATCGGTACTGATACCCAGGACCTCAACACCCGCTTTTTTTAAGTCATCCATGTTATCGCGCAGGCCGCAGGCCTGGACGGTACAACCGGGGGTCATGGCTTTCGGGTAAAAATAAACCAGAACACGCTGTCCCTGGAAGTCGGTCAAATTTACTTCCTCGCCGTCCTGGTCTGGTAAGCTAAATTTCGGTGCAATATCACCGGCTTTCAGTGGATTCATTACTCAAACTCCATCCTGTTCATCATGCTGTGAATAATTAACGATGTTAATACTGCCTTGTGCGTTCAATTCTGTACATAGGGCTTTGAACGCTTGTTCGATATTTGCTGCATTTTGTGTTGCCGGGCTGTGTGCAGTTATCTGGATAAATAACTGCGCTGAATCGTCATCGCCGCTGACCTGAGTACGAGAAACCAGCTCGGCAATGTTCATATTCCACGTATCAAAAAGGGCAGTGAAACGCTCGATAATATGTGGCGAGTCAGGTACCTCAACCTGGACCCAGACGGTGTTTGGCATGGCCTGAGGAGGCCGCGCGGTCGTGCGCTTCATTACGATCAGCAAATCCAGCTCGGCTCCTTTCAGCGGCAGGGTCGATTCGATAAGCGTAATCGCATTCCATGAACCTGAAAGCAGCATGATAAACGTAAATTCGTCACCAAGCATGGCCAGCCGGCTGTCTTCGATATTACAGCCGCAGCTGCTGACGTGGCGGGTGATAGTGTTCACGATGCCGGGACGGTCAGCGCCCAAAGCGGTAATAACCAGATAGTGTTGTAATGAGGCGGTCAAACCTGTTCTTCCTTCAAAAAGGTGAGGTAACATTAGGAAAGCATAAAAAAAACCGGCATACAACATCCCTGATGGCATAGGGTATCTTGCTTTTATTACGGCACCAAACGTAACATTGAGAATCTTGTAGCACTTAATCACTGAGGATGGCCCATGTTAACGGGAAGTATTTTAGCGCTTTTAAC
>NZ_JBJDNH010000017.1:0-112865 GCF_044900465.1 Klebsiella sp. NPDC088457
TTACCGTAGAACGTGAACATTTATTAAAACCGCTGCAACAGGTTAGCGGTCCCTTAGGTGGTCGTCCGACGCTGCCAATTCTCGGTAACCTGCTGCTTCAGGTCGCGGACGGCGCGCTGTCGCTGACCGGTACGGACCTGGAAATGGAAATGGTGGCGCGCGTTGCGCTGATTCAACCGCATGAAGCGGGCGCAACTACCGTTCCGGCGCGTAAATTCTTTGATATCTGCCGCGGCCTGCCTGAAGGCGCGGAGATTGCGGTGCAGCTGGAAGGCGATCGGATGCTGGTGCGCTCCGGGCGCAGCCGTTTCTCGCTGTCGACCCTGCCGGCCGCGGATTTCCCGAATCTGGATGACTGGCAGAGCGAAGTTGAATTTACCCTGCCGCAGGCGACGATGAAGCGCCTGATTGAAGCCACCCAGTTTTCGATGGCGCACCAGGACGTTCGTTATTACTTAAACGGCATGCTGTTTGAGACCGAAGGTGACGAACTGCGTACCGTCGCCACCGACGGGCACCGTCTGGCGGTCTGCTCGATGCCGCTGGGCGAATCGCTGCCGAACCATTCGGTGATCGTGCCGCGTAAAGGGGTGATTGAGCTGATGCGTATGCTCGACGGCGGCGATACGCCGCTGCGCGTGCAGATTGGCAGCAATAATATTCGCGCTCACGTCGGCGACTTTATCTTCACTTCGAAGCTGGTTGACGGCCGTTTCCCGGATTATCGCCGCGTATTGCCGAAAAATCCGGATAAACATCTGGATGCCGGCTGCGATATTCTCAAGCAGGCCTTTGCCCGCGCGGCGATTCTCTCAAATGAGAAGTTCCGCGGCGTGCGCCTGTACGTCAGTGAAAACCAGCTGAAAATCACCGCTAATAACCCGGAACAGGAAGAAGCGGAAGAGATTCTCGACGTCTCCTACTCCGGCAGCGAGATGGAAATCGGCTTTAACGTCAGCTACGTGCTGGATGTGCTCAATGCGCTGAAGTGCGAGAACGTGCGTATTTTGCTGACCGACTCGGTGTCGAGCGTGCAGATTGAGGATGCGGCGTCACAATCCGCAGCTTACGTTGTCATGCCTATGCGCTTGTAAAGAATATCGGGCTATCTTACTTGCCATTTTCAACCTGGGCCGTGCTCGCCCCTGTCACGTACTTCGTGTACGCTCCAGGGTCTGTGCGCAGTCCGCGTTGAAACTGGCTGCGCCGATTACGCCCTGGTCTGAAGAACCCCGGATATGTCACTAACGCGCCTGCTAATCAAAGATTTCCGCAACATTGAAGATGCGGATCTCGCTTTATCTCCCGGCTTTAACTTTCTGGTTGGCGCGAACGGCAGCGGCAAGACCAGCGTGCTTGAGGCGATTTATACGCTCGGTCACGGCCGGGCGTTTCGTAGTTTGCAAATTGGCCGGGTGATTCGCCATGAGCAGGAGTCATTTGTGCTGCACGGGCGTCTGCTGGGCGGGGAGCGCGAGGTCGCGATCGGCCTGACCAAAGATAAGCAGGGCGACAGCAAGGTCCGTATTGACGGTACCGACGGCCATAAAGTGGCGGAGCTGGCGCACCTGATGCCGATGCAGCTGATTACGCCGGAGGGGTTTACTTTACTCAACGGCGGCCCCAAATACAGAAGAGCCTTCCTCGATTGGGGATGCTTTCACAATGAAGCCGGATTCTTTACCGCCTGGAGCAATCTGAAGCGCCTGCTGAAGCAGCGTAACGCCGCGCTGCGTCAGGTCAGCCGCTATGCCCAGATACGGCCCTGGGATCTGGAACTTATCCCGCTGGCGGAACAAATCAGCCGCTGGCGTGCCGAATATAGCGCCGCTATCGTCGAAGATATGGCGGATACCTGTAAACAGTTTTTACCTGAATTCTCTCTGACCTTCTCCTTCCAGCGCGGCTGGGAGAAAGAAACGGACTATTCCGCGGTGCTGGAGAGAAACTTCGAGCGTGACCGCATGCTGACCTACACCGCCCACGGCCCGCACAAAGCGGATTTCCGCATTCGTGCCGATGGTGCGCCGGTCGAAGATACTTTGTCACGTGGGCAGCTTAAACTCCTGATGTGCGCGCTACGACTGGCGCAGGGGGAGTTTTTAACCCGCGAAAGCGGGAGACGCTGCCTGTATCTGATAGATGATTTTGCCTCGGAACTTGATGACGCGCGGCGCGGGCTGCTTGCCAGCCGCTTAAAAGCGACGCAGTCGCAGGTTTTCGTCAGCGCGATCAGCGCTGAACACGTAATGGACATGTCGGACAAAAATTCGAAGATGTTCACCGTGGAAAAGGGTAAAATAACGGATTAACCTAAGTTTAAATGAGCGAGAAACGTTGATGTCGAATTCTTATGACTCCTCCAGTATCAAAGTCCTGAAAGGGCTGGATGCGGTGCGTAAGCGCCCGGGTATGTATATCGGCGACACGGATGACGGCACCGGTCTGCACCACATGGTATTCGAGGTTGTGGATAACGCTATCGACGAAGCGCTCGCAGGTTACTGTAAAGACATCGTTGTCACTATCCATAGCGATAACTCCGTCTCCGTACAGGACGATGGCCGCGGTATTCCGACCGGTATTCACCCGGAAGAGGGCGTCTCGGCGGCGGAAGTCATCATGACCGTGCTGCACGCAGGCGGTAAATTTGATGATAACTCCTATAAAGTCTCCGGCGGCCTGCACGGCGTAGGGGTGTCGGTAGTTAACGCCCTGTCACAAAAACTGGAGCTGGTGATTCAGCGCGACGGTAAAGTTCACCGTCAGATTTATACCCACGGCGTGCCGCAGTCGCCGCTGGCCATTACCGGCGATACCGAAAAAACCGGCACCATGGTTCGTTTCTGGCCCAGCTACGAAACCTTCACCAATGTGATTGAATTCGAATATGACATCCTGGCGAAGCGTCTGCGCGAGCTGTCGTTCCTCAACTCCGGGGTGTCTATCCGCCTGCGCGACAAGCGTGACGGCAAAGAAGATCATTTCCACTACGAAGGCGGCATCAAGGCGTTCGTGGAGTATCTCAACAAGAACAAAACGCCGATCCACCCGAATATCTTCTACTTCTCCACCGAAAAAGACGGTATCGGCGTTGAAGTCGCGCTGCAGTGGAACGACGGTTTCCAGGAAAATATCTACTGCTTTACCAACAACATCCCGCAGCGCGATGGCGGTACTCACCTGGCGGGCTTCCGCGCGGCGATGACCCGTACCCTGAACGCCTACATGGATAAAGAAGGCTACAGCAAAAAAGCGAAAGTCAGCGCCACCGGCGACGATGCGCGTGAAGGCCTGATTGCCGTGGTTTCGGTGAAGGTGCCGGATCCTAAATTCTCCTCGCAGACCAAAGACAAACTGGTCTCCTCCGAGGTGAAAACGGCGGTAGAACAGCAGATGAACGAACTGCTGAATGAATACCTGCTGGAAAACCCGTCGGACGCCAAAATCGTGGTCGGCAAAATTATCGATGCGGCGCGCGCTCGTGAAGCGGCGCGTCGTGCTCGTGAAATGACCCGCCGTAAAGGCGCGCTGGACCTGGCAGGCCTGCCGGGCAAACTGGCAGACTGTCAGGAGCGTGACCCGGCGCTGTCCGAACTGTACCTCGTGGAAGGGGACTCGGCGGGCGGTTCTGCGAAGCAGGGCCGTAACCGTAAGAACCAGGCCATTCTGCCGCTGAAGGGGAAAATCCTCAACGTCGAGAAAGCCCGTTTTGACAAGATGCTCTCTTCGCAGGAAGTGGCCACGCTGATTACCGCGCTGGGCTGCGGCATCGGGCGCGACGAGTACAACCCGGACAAGCTGCGTTATCACAGCATCATCATCATGACCGATGCGGACGTCGACGGCTCGCATATTCGTACCCTGCTGTTGACCTTCTTCTACCGTCAGATGCCGGAAATCGTGGAACGCGGTCATGTCTACATCGCCCAGCCGCCGCTGTACAAAGTGAAGAAAGGCAAGCAGGAACAGTACATCAAAGACGATGAAGCGATGGACCAGTACCAGATCTCTATCGCTCTGGATGGTGCGACCCTGCACACCAACGCCAGCGCCCCGGCTCTGGCCGGTGAACCGTTAGAAAAACTGGTTGCCGAGTTTAATGCGACGCAGAAAATGATCGTTCGCATGGAGCGTCGCTTCCCGAAATCGCTGCTCAAGGAGCTGATTTACCAGCCAACGCTGAACGAAGCCGACCTCTCTGACGAGCAGACCGTGACGCGCTGGGTGAATGCGCTGGTCACCGACCTGAACGAGAAAGAGCAGCACGGCAGCCTGTGGAAATTCGACATTCACGAAAACACCGAGCAGCAGCTGTTCGAGCCGGTTATCCGCGTCCGTACCCACGGTGTGGATACCGACTATCCGCTGGATCACGAGTTTGTCACCGGCGGTGAATATCGCCGTATCTGCACGCTGGGCGAGAAACTGCGCGGCCTGATCGAAGACGACGCGTTTATCGAACGCGGCGAACGCCGTCAGCCGGTTGCCAGCTTCGAGCAGGCGCTGGACTGGCTGGTGAAAGAGTCCCGTCGCGGCCTGTCTATCCAGCGCTATAAAGGTCTGGGCGAGATGAACCCGGATCAGCTGTGGGAAACCACGATGGATCCGGATAGCCGTCGTATGCTGCGCGTGACCGTGAAGGATGCGATTGCCGCTGACCAGCTGTTTACCACCCTGATGGGCGACGCCGTTGAACCGCGCCGCGCATTTATCGAAGAAAACGCCCTGAAAGCGGCGAACATCGATATCTAATCTGTCGATTTCCCGGCGGCGCGACGCTTGCCGGGCGTGCTGAAGGAGTGACCCGGATAAGGCGCCTGGCGTCGCGATCCGGGAGCTCCTCACGCGTAAAAGAGGAATTCCCCTTTTCGATCCTATCCCCGTTTTCCCGCTCTTCTGTTGCTGTTTTTTGAGCGGAATCGCGTTAGCATGGCCCAGGACTCATCTTACCTGGGGATCTCATGGCTATTAAACTGATTGCAATTGATATGGACGGCACGCTGCTGCTGCCTGACCATACCATCTCTCCTGCTGTAAAAACCGCGATTGCCGCGGCGCGCGCTCGCGGCGTCAACGTCGTACTCACCACCGGGCGTCCGTATGCCGGCGTACACAGCTATCTGAAAGAGCTGCATATGGAGCAGCCGGGAGACTACTGCATCACCTATAACGGCGCGTTAGTGCAGAAGGCAAGCGACGGCAGTACCGTGGCGCAAACGGCCCTGAGCTATGACGACTACCGCTATCTGGAACAGCTTGCCCGCGAGGTCGGCTCCCATTTCCATGCCCTTGACCGCAACACGCTGTACACCGCCAACCGCGATGTAAGCTACTACACGGTGCATGAATCCTACGTGGCAACGATTCCGCTGGTCTTCTGCGAAGCCGAAAATATGGATCCGAACATCCAGCTGCTGAAGGTTATGATGATCGATGAGCCAGCGATTCTCGACCAGGCCATCGCCCGTATCCCGGCGGAAGTAAAAGAGAAATATACCGTGCTGAAAAGCGCGCCGTACTTCCTCGAAATCCTCGATAAACGCGTCAATAAAGGGACCGGCGTGAAATCTCTGGCCGATGCGCTGAATATCAAGCAGGAAGAGATCATGGCGATTGGCGATCAGGAAAACGACATTGCGATGATTGAGTTTGCCGGGGTTGGCGTGGCGATGGACAACGCGATCCCAACGGTGAAGGAAGCCGCAAACTTTATCACCAAATCTAACCTTGAAGATGGCGTTGCCTATGCCATTGAAAAGTATGTGCTGAATTAATCTCTCTTCCCCCGGAATCAACCCGCGACGCTCGCGGGTTTTTTTATACCTGCCGTTTCCCGGCCAACAATATTCTCATCATCAATTGTCGTTTTTGTGATCTAAATTGTAGTACAATACAATATAATTGTACTACATTGAGTGCATGGTAATGATGAGTACTATCACGTTAGTACTACAAAGTTGAGGCGAAATCCGGCGGTCACGGTAAAGTAGAGAAGGACATACAGAGCACAAGGACTCTCCATGACTCTCAATAAAACCGATCGCATCGTTATCACGCTGGGCAACCAGATCGTCAGCGGTAAATACGTTCCCGGCTCGGCGCTGCCGGCGGAGGCGGAGCTGTGTGACGAGTTCGCCACCTCGCGCAACATTATTCGCGAAGTGTTTCGCTCGTTAATGGCCAAGCGGCTGATTGAAATGAAGCGTTATCGCGGCGCCTTCGTCGCACCGCGTAACCACTGGAATTACCTTGATACCGAGGTGTTGCAGTGGGTGCTGGCGAATGATTACGACCCGCGCCTGATTGGCGCGATGAGTGAAGTCCGAAACCTGGTGGAACCGGCCATCGCCCGCTGGGCGGCTGAACGCGCAACCTCGAGCGATCTGGCGCAAATCGAAGAGGCGCTCAACGACATGATTGCCAATAACCAGGATCGGGATGCGTTTAACGAAGCCGATATTCGCTATCACGAAGCGGTGCTGCAGTCGGTGCACAACCCGGTACTGCAGCAGCTGAGCGTAGCGATCAGCTCGCTACAGCGAGCGGTGTTCGAAAGGACCTGGATGGGCGATGAGGCCAATATGCCGAAAACGCTCCAGGAACATAAGGCGCTGTTTGATGCTATCCGGCATCAGGACAGCGAAGCGGCAGAGCAGGCGGCGCTGACCATGATCGCCAGCTCGACACGAAGGTTGAAGGAAATCACATGACATCTCGCTACATCGCCATTGACTGGGGTTCGACCAATCTGCGCGCCTGGCTGTATCAGGGCGAAAAATGCCTGGAGAGCAGGCAATCAGAGGCTGGCGTAACCCGCCTGGAGGGGAAATCCCCGGTCGCGGTATTTAGCGAAATAACCGAGAACTGGCGCGATAGCGCCACTCCGGTGGTGATGGCGGGAATGGTTGGCAGTAACGTGGGCTGGAAAACCGCGCCGTATCTGCCGGTTCCCGTCCGTTTTTCCGCCATTAGCCAGCAGTTAACGCCCGTTAGCGACAATATCTGGATTATTCCCGGCCTGTGCGTCTCAGGGGATAACAACCACAACGTGATGCGCGGCGAAGAGACGCAGCTGCTTGGCGCTCGGGCCCTTTCCCCTTCTTCTGTCTATGTGATGCCCGGTACGCACTGCAAATGGGTGCAGGCGGACCGCGAGCAGATCCATGATTTCCGTACCGTGATGACCGGGGAGCTGCATCATCTGCTGCTGCGCCACTCGCTGGTGGGCGCGGGGTTGCCGCAACAGGAAACCGCTCCCGGCGCCTTTGCCGCCGGGCTGGAGCGGGGGCTTGCTTCGCCCGCCGTGCTGCCACAGCTGTTTGAGGTCCGTGCCGCACATGTGCTGGGTACGCTGGCGCGCGAGCAGGTGAGCGAGTTTTTATCCGGCCTGCTGATCGGTGCTGAAGTCGCCACCATGAGCGAGCAGTTCGCCGGGCAGCTAACGCTGGTCGCCGGGTCATCGTTAACCCCGCGCTACCTTCAGGCATTTCACGCCATCGGGCGTGAGGTGGCAACGGTAGACGGCGATACGGCATTTCAGGCAGGTATCCGCTTTATCGTTCAGTCGGCCTCTATGTAGGCAGCGTCTGCCCGTCCCGATCGCGCCATGATTTTGGGTAAATAAGGAGCATCTATATGCAGTGGCAAACTAAGCTTCCGCTGATCGCCATTCTACGCGGCGTAACGCCAGAAGAGGCGCTGGCGCACGTTGGCGCGGTGATTGACGCCGGATTCGATGCGGTTGAAATTCCGCTCAACTCTCCCCGCTGGCAGCAGAGCATTCCGGCGATCGTCGAAGCCTTTGGCGACCGGGCGCTGATCGGCGCGGGGACCGTGCTGCAGCCGGAGCAGGTCGACGAACTGGCGAAAATGGGCTGCCGGCTTATCGTGACGCCCAATATTCATGCCGGGGTCATTCGCCGGGCGGTGGACTATGGCATGACCGTTTGCCCGGGGTGCGCGACGGCGACCGAAGCGTTTACCGCGCTCGACGCCGGGGCGCAGGCGCTGAAGATCTTCCCCTCATCCGCTTTTGGCCCGGACTATATCAAGGCGCTGAAAGCCGTGTTACCGCCTGAGATCCCGGTCTTCGCCGTGGGCGGCGTGACGCCGGAGAATCTGGCGCAATGGATTGATGCCGGTTGTGCCGGCGCCGGGCTGGGGAGCGATCTTTATCGCGCCGGGCAGTCCGTCGAGCGCACCGCACAGCAGGCGGCCGCATTTGTTAAAGCGTATCGAGAGGCAGTGCAATGAAAATAACCAAACTCACCACGTACCGTTTACCACCGCGGTGGATGTTCCTGAAGATTGAAACCGATGAAGGGGTCGTTGGCTGGGGCGAGCCGGTGATTGAAGGGCGCGCGCGGACCGTGGAAGCGGCGGTGCACGAGCTGGGGGAATATCTGATAGGGCAGGACCCTGCGCGAATCAACGATCTGTGGCAGGTGATGTATCGCGCCGGTTTTTATCGCGGCGGCCCGATTCTGATGAGCGCCATTGCCGGTATCGACCAGGCGCTATGGGATATCAAAGGTAAAGTGCTGAATGCGCCGGTGTGGCAGCTGATGGGCGGCCTGGTGCGCGACAAAATCAAAGCCTACAGCTGGGTAGGCGGCGACCGCCCTGCGGAAGTCATCGACGGGATTAAAAAGCTGCGCGGTATTGGCTTTGATACTTTCAAATTAAACGGCTGCGAAGAGATGGGGGCGATCGATAATTCGCGTGCGGTGGATGCGGCGGTGAATACCGTGGCGCAAATTCGTGAAGCCTTCGGCAATGAAATTGAGTTTGGCCTCGATTTTCACGGTCGCGTCAGCGCGCCGATGGCCAAAGTGCTGATTAAAGAACTGGAGCCGTATCGTCCGCTGTTTATCGAAGAACCGGTGCTGGCGGAACAGGCGGAATATTATCCGCAGCTGGCGGCGCAAACCCATATTCCTATCGCGGCGGGCGAGCGGATGTTCTCGCGCTTCGAATTTAAGCGCGTGCTGGAAGCGGGCGGTCTGGCCATTCTGCAGCCGGACCTGTCGCACGCGGGCGGGATTACCGAATGCTATAAAATCGCCGGGATGGCGGAAGCGTATGATGTAGCGCTGGCGCCGCACTGCCCGCTGGGACCGATCGCGCTGGCCGCCTGCCTGCACGTCGATTTTGTCTCACGCAATGCGGTATTCCAGGAGCAGAGCATGGGCATTCACTACAACAAGGGCGCGGAGCTGCTCGACTTTGTGAAAAATAAAGCAGACTTCAATATGGAAGGCGGCTTCTTTAAACCGTTAATGAAGCCGGGGTTGGGCGTCGAGATTGACGAAGCCAGGGTTATTGAGCTGAGTAAAACGGCGCCGGACTGGCGTAACCCGGTATGGCGTCACGCCGATGGGTCGGTCGCGGAGTGGTAATGGCGCGTCGTACTTCATGCGGGCGGCGCGTTAGCTACGTATTCCCCGCCACGAATTATTGAGCGCATTACCTTTAAGTTATTAATTAAAAAATAAATACATACACCCTCTGTATTTTACAGGGCATGGTGAGTGGCCTCGCTATGCCCAAATCTGGAGACAGATTGCGATGGATATTTCAGTTACAGCTGCAAAAACCGGGCGTCGTCGTTATCTGACGCTGTTTATGATCTTTATTACCGTCGTCATTTGCTATGTTGACCGCGCGAACCTTGCCGTGGCGTCGGCGCATATTCAGGAGGAGTTTGGTATCACCAAAGCGGAAATGGGCTATGTTTTTTCTGCTTTTGCCTGGCTTTATACGCTCTGCCAGATCCCCGGCGGCTGGTTCCTTGACCGGGTCGGTTCACGACTGACGTACTTTATCGCTATTTTTGGCTGGTCGGTAGCGACGCTGTTCCAGGGATTCGCCACAGGGCTGATGTCATTGATTGGCCTGCGGGCGATTACCGGGATTTTTGAAGCCCCGGCCTTCCCGACCAACAATCGGATGGTCACCAGCTGGTTCCCGGAGCATGAACGCGCTTCCGCCGTCGGGTTTTACACTTCCGGGCAGTTTGTGGGGCTGGCGTTCCTGACCCCGCTGCTGATCTGGATTCAGGAGATGCTCAGCTGGCACTGGGTGTTTATCGTGACCGGCGGGATCGGCATTATCTGGTCCTTAATCTGGTTTAAGGTCTATCAGCCGCCGCGTCAGACGAAAAGCATCAGCCAGGCGGAACTGGACTATATTCGCGACGGCGGCGGGCTGGTGGATGGCGATGCGCCGGTTAAAAAAGCGGCGCGACAGGCGCTGAGCAAAGCCGACTGGAAACTGGTGTTCCATCGTAAACTGATCGGCGTCTACCTGGGACAGTTTGCCGTGACCTCCACGCTGTGGTTCTTCCTCACCTGGTTCCCGAACTACCTGACGCAGGAGAAAGGGATCACGGCGCTGAAGGCCGGCTTTATGACCACCGTGCCCTTCCTGGCCGCTTTCTTCGGCGTACTGCTCTCCGGCTGGCTGGCGGATCGACTGGTGAAAAAAGGCTTCTCGCTAGGGGTGGCGCGTAAAACGCCGATTATCTGCGGTCTGTTGATCTCTACCTGCATTATGGGCGCTAACTATACTAACGACCCGGTCTGGATCATGGTACTGATGGCGGTGGCGTTCTTTGGCAACGGCTTTGCCTCCATTACCTGGTCGCTGGTCTCCTCGCTGGCGCCAATGCGGCTGATTGGCCTGACGGGGGGCGTGTTTAATTTCGTCGGCGGGCTGGGCGGGATCACCGTTCCGCTGGTGATTGGTTATCTGGCGCAGGACTATGGTTTTGGTCCGGCACTGGTTTATATCGCCGCCGTCGCGCTGATTGGCGCCCTGTCGTATATCTTGCTGGTGGGCGATGTTAAACGTGTAGGTTAATCCAGCCCGATGCTATACCCTGATGTGAACGTTGTGCATCAGGGTATCTCTATGAAACAAGTCACCTTTGCTTCCCGTCATCATCAGCTTACCAATACTCGTACCTGGACCGCGGACAGCCAGTGGCTGGTCTTTGACGTTCGCCCGTCGGGCGCCTCCTTTACCGGCAAGACGATTGAGCGGGTGAATGTGCAAACCGGTGACGTAGAAACCCTCTATCATGCCGGGCACGGTGCCCATGTTGGCGTGGTGACCGTTCATCCTGCGCAAGATAAATATGTTTTTATTCATGGACCTGAGCATCCTGATGACGACTGGCAGTACGATTTTCACCACCGTCGTGGCGTGGTGACGTATCAGGGCGAAACGCACAACCTCGACGCCATGGATATCACCGCGCCGTATACGCCAGGCGCCCTGCGCGGCGGCAGCCATGTCCATGTTTACAGCCCGGACGGGCAGTATGTGAGTTTTACCTATAACGATCATGTCCTGCACGAGCGCTCGCCCGCGCTGGATCTACGTAACGTCGGGGTGGCGACGCCCTATGGCCCGGTGACGCCGGGGGGGCAGCATCCGCGTGAATATAGCGGCAGCCACTGGTGCGTGCTGGTGAGCCGGACGACGCCGACGCCGCTCCCGGGCAGCGATGAGATAAACCGGGCGTATGAAGAAGGCTGGGTGGGTAACCATGCGCTGGCATTTATCGGCGATACGCTGTCGATAGGGGGCGAAAAAATCCCGGAGCTGTTTATGGTAACCCTGCCCGACAGCGAACGGGGCTGGAAGCAGCAGGGCGATGCGCCTCTGGCGGGCACCGATGCTACTCTGCCGGCACCGCCGGCCGGGGTGGTGCAGCGACGTTTAACCTTCACTCATCATCGCCGCTATCCCGGGCTGGTCAATACGCCGCGCCACTGGGTGCGGGCAAACCCGCAGGCAACGCAGATCGCATTTTTGATGCGCGATGAGGCCGGAGTGGTTCAGCTGTGGCTTATATCGCCGCAGGGTCGCGATATGCGGCAATTAACTCACAACGTGAATGATATTCAATCGGCCTTTAACTGGCACCCGTCGGGGGAATGGCTGGGATTTGTACTGGATAATCGTCTGGCTATTTGCCATGCCCGCAGCGGTGAAATCACCTTTTTGACGGCCGATCATGAAAATCCGCCTTCCGCGGACGCAGTGGTATTTTCTCCGGACGGGAAACAGCTGGCCTGGATGCAGGAAGTGGGCGGCTATCGTCAACTGTGGATAACCGAAGTCACGTTTTAAATCAAGGTGCGGTCAGGGTTGCTGGCGGAATGACCGAGTTGGTCGCCAGCGCCTTTTGCTCGCTCTTTTCCACACGCGATTTTATCGAGCTGTCAGTACGGAACATATCCCACGGCAGCAGCAGGGTGTCCATCACCGCCGTGAAGGGCATATCAAGGGCGACCAGGGATTTCGTCCCCCAGTTGGCATCATTACTCCCCAGCATTTGCGCGCTGGCTCGGGTTCCCGGATAGGTTCCTTCTTTTCCGCCGGTATGCGACATCACGCTGGAGCAACCGCTCAAACTTACCATCCCGCTGAACAGGACCAGCTTTAACAGACCGCTTTTCATCATTCTTCCATCGTTGTTTCGGCATTGAGATAACCTTTATATCGGTTATATCGAGCCATCCCGTGAATGCCTAGCGTTATTGCGCCGCACTGTGGCAGGCATCGCATTTTGCTTTTTGTGCTCTCCCCAGTCTAAGCAATCAGCGGGAAACTGCAAAAAAAATTGGCCTTCCGCGCTTGAAAACAGTGGGAGGAACCACATTTTAATAATGTGGCCCGATGAGGATACGCCTGCGGGGTATTCCGGGTGATAACGACCTGTCCATGATGGAAGGTCATAAATTCTCGCTGATTTCAGGAGCTATTTATTATGCGTAATTTCGATCTCTCTCCGCTGTATCGTTCTGCCATTGGTTTTGACCGCCTTTTTAATCTGTTAGAGAACAATCAGAGCCAGAGTAATGGCGGCTACCCTCCGTACAACGTCGAGCTGGTAGATGAAAACCATTATCGCATCGCTATCGCCGTTGCCGGCTTTGCTGAGAGCGAACTGGAGATCACCGCGCAGGATAATCTGCTGATCGTGAAAGGCTCCCATACGGCCGAGCAGAAAGAACGGACCTATCTTTATCAGGGGATCGCCGAGCGCAACTTTGAGCGCAAATTCCAGCTCGCGGAAAATATTCATGTCCGCGGCGCCAACCTGGTGAACGGTCTGCTGTATATCGATCTGGAACGCGTGATTCCGGAAGCCGATAAGCCACGCCGTATCGCCATCAACTAATCCTGTTGGGTCGCCAGCGCGGCCCGATCCCGGAAAACTTGCTCGCCGTCAGGGAGCAAATGCGGGTTTTAAACCCGCGGTACTTACTCGCTTCTTAGAAGGAGAAACAGACTATGCGTAACTACGATTTATCCCCGCTGCTGCGTCAATGGATCGGTTTTGACAAACTGGCCAGCGCACTGCAAACCACCAGCGAAAACCAGGGCTTCCCGCCGTATAACATTGAGAAAAGCGACGATAACCACTATCGCATCACCCTTGCGTTGGCCGGTTTCCGTCAGGAAGATCTGGATATTCAGCTGGAAGGGACGCGCCTGAGCGTGAAAGGGACGCCGCAGCAGGCGGACAAAGAAACACAATGGCTGCATCAGGGGTTAGTCAACCAGGCCTTTAGCCTGAGCTTTACCCTGGCAGAAAATATGGAAGTCTCCGGTGCGACCTTCAACAACGGTTTGTTACATATTGATTTAACCCGCAACGAGCCAGAGGCGGTTATCCCGCAGCGTATCGCCATCAGCGAGCGCCCGGCCCTCGATAGCTAAGCCGACTTCGCATACAAGGCCCCGATTTTCGGGGCTTTTTTTTACCTGAAAACCTGGTCTCATGGTCGATATGTCATTCCGATGACCCGCTGATTATTGTGCGCCAGGCTGCATACTGGCCTGGAGGCTTAGGTCATAATCCCTGCTATTGATGATGTTATTCACAGGGAACAGACGATGAGTGATATCGCATTGACCGTCAGCGTACTGGCGCTGGTGGCGGTAGTCGGATTGTGGATCGGCAATGTCAAAATTCGCGGCGTCGGGTTTGGCATCGGCGGCGTGCTGTTTGGCGGCATTATCGTTGGCCACTTTGTCGACCAGGCGGGGATTGCCCTCAGCAGCCCGATGCTGCACTTTATCCAGGAGTTTGGCCTGATCCTCTTCGTGTATACCATCGGTATTCAGGTAGGGCCGGGTTTCTTTGCTTCTCTGCGCGTCTCCGGGCTACGGCTCAATCTCTTCGCCATCCTTATCGTGATCCTCGGCGGTCTGGTCACCGCGCTGTTGCATAAGCTGTTTCAAATCCCGCTGCCGGTGGTGCTCGGTATTTTCTCCGGTGCGGTCACCAATACGCCGGCGCTCGGGGCCGGGCAGCAGATTCTGCGCGACCTTGGCGTGCCGTTTGAGGTTATCGACCAGATGGGGATGAGCTATGCCATGGCCTATCCGTTCGGCATTTGCGGTATTCTGCTGACCATGTGGCTGGTGCGTCTGTTCTTTCGCATTAACGTCGAAAACGAAGCCCAGCAGTTCGATGAGCACAGCGGGAACGGGCATGCGGTCCTGCAAACCATCAACGTTCGCGTGGAAAACCCTAACCTGAATAATATGGCGATTCAGGACGTTCCGATGCTCAACAGCGATAAGTTGATTTGTTCTCGTCTCAAGCGCGATGAGCTGCTGATGGTACCGGCGCCGGGAACCTTAATTCAAACCGGCGATCTCCTGCATCTTGTCGGGCGACCGGAGGATTTACATAACGCTCAGCTGGTCATCGGCAAGGAAGTGGCGACCTCGCTCTCCACCCGCGGCACGGATCTCAAAGTGGAGCGGGTGGTCGTCACCAACGAGAAGGTGTTAGGCAAGCGTATCCGCGATCTGCATTTTAAACAGCGCTATGACGTGGTGATCTCGCGGCTGAATCGCGCCGGGGTTGAGCTGGTGGCCAGCAGTCACGCCAGCCTGCAGTTTGGCGACATTCTTAATCTTGTCGGTCGCCCGGAGGCGATCGATGCCGTTGCCGCTGAACTGGGCAACGCGCAGCAAAAACTGCAGCAGGTGCAGATGCTGCCGGTGTTTATCGGTATTGGCCTCGGGGTGCTGCTTGGCTCGATCCCGCTGTTTATTCCCGGCTTCCCGGCCGCGCTGAAGCTGGGGCTGGCCGGCGGGCCGCTGATTATGGCGCTGATCCTCGGGCGCATCGGCAGTATCGGCAAGCTGTACTGGTTTATGCCGCCGAGCGCCAACCTCGCGCTACGCGAGCTGGGGATTGTGCTGTTTCTGGCGGTCGTGGGGCTGAAATCCGGCGGCGATTTCGTGGCGACGCTGACCGAAGGTGACGGGCTGAGCTGGATTGCCTACGGGATTTTTATCACCGCGATCCCGCTGCTGGCCGTAGGGATTCTGGCGCGGCTGCTGCTGAAGATGAACTATCTGACTCTGTGCGGCATGCTGGCCGGATCGATGACCGACCCTCCGGCGCTGGCCTTCGCCAACAATCTGCACGCCACCAGCGGGGCGGCGGCGCTTTCATATGCGACGGTCTATCCGCTGGTGATGTTTTTGCGCATCATTACGCCGCAGCTACTGGCCGTGCTGTTCTGGGGAATGGGTTAACGGCGTTTCAAGGTGGACGCGCCGCAGATGGTAGTCCACCTGATATTCGCTGGCATTGCGGAACATCACCGAATAGTTGAGGAACTCGCCGCTGTCGCTGTAGGAAAGGGAGGTAATACGCAACAGCGGCGTTTGCTCCGGGACATTCATCGACTGGGCCAGCTGTCTGTCTGCCAGCACCGGCGTCAGGCTTTCATAGTTGCCGCTAATGGTGATGCCGCACTCCTTTTCGATGTAGTCGAATTTTGACCCCTCCAGATGCGCCAGCGACAGGTTGCGAAACAGTTTTACCGGCATATAGCTGTCTTCGAGCATCAGAGATTTACCGTCCACGTAGCGTACCCGGCGCGAGAAATAGATCCGTTCATTAATCTGGATGCGCAGCTGGCTGGCGATAGCCGGCGGGGCGGGCATCACTTCGAAGATCAGCACCTGGCTTACCACCTCTTTCCCCTGCTGACGTAACACCTCGGCAAGACCGGTCAGATTAGTGGTCTCATGGTGAACATCTTTCCGGGCGACGAAGGTTCCGGAGCCGTGACGACGAACCACCAGCCCCCAGCTCACCAGCAGGTCGATAGCCTTCCGGACCGTCATCCGCGCGACGCCAAACTCTTGCGCCAGCTTTTTCTCACCCGGTAACGGACTGCCGATATTGAAATCGGAAGAATTCAGCCGAAGCCGTAATCTGTCCGCAATAGATTTGTAGATCACCAGTAGACCTCTATTCCATTTATTAAAAGAGTAATCAAACCGTCTTTTTGCGTAAAAAATCCATTTAATACATTGAGATGTTATTTATTCATTCGCCCGCCCGTATCAACACAATTCATCATGTCTAATTTTTACACAAAAAGTAGACAACATTGCTGTAAATAAAACCATGAAAGCGATCACGAATCGCAACGCCATAGCATGTTGTCAGACAGGTAAATTCCTATTCTCGCTTTAGGCCGATACTCAACACAAATAAGGCCTCTCTTACCCTACTGGTTGTTAAATGAGGATTTTAAAATGCTCAGTCAAATACAACGTTTTGGCGGCGCCATGTTTACCCCGGTTTTGTTGTTTCCTTTCGCCGGGATCGTGGTGGGGATAGCCATTATGCTGCGCAACCCGATGTTTGTCGGCGAAGCGCTTACGGCACCTGATAGTTTATTTGCCCAGATTGTCCACATTATTGAAGAGGGCGGCTGGACGATATTTCGCAATATGCCGCTGATCTTCGCCGTTGGTTTACCGATTGGCCTGGCAAAGCAGGCCCAGGGGCGGGCCTGTCTGGCGGTACTGGTCAGTTTCCTGACCTGGAACTACTTCATTAACGCCATGGGGATGACCTGGGGCCATTTTTTCGGCGTCGACTTTTCTGCCGACCCTACGGCGGGTAGCGGTCTGACGATGATTGCCGGCATTAAAACCCTGGATACCAGTATCATCGGCGCGATCGCTATTTCCGGAATCGTCACCGCGCTACATAACCGCTATTTTGACAAACCGCTGCCGGTATTTCTCGGTATTTTCCAGGGGTCGTCATTTGTCGTGATCGTCGCCTTCCTGGCGATGATTCCCTGCGCCTGGTTAACGCTGCTGGGCTGGCCAAAAGTGCAGATGGGCATCGAATCACTGCAGGCCTTTTTACGCTCGGCCGGGGCGCTTGGCGTCTGGGTTTATATTTTCCTTGAGCGCATTCTGATTCCTACCGGGCTACATCACTTCGTCTATGGACCGTTTATTTTTGGCCCGGCAGTGGTTGAGGGCGGCATCCAGGTGTACTGGGCGCAGCATCTGCAAGAGTTCAGCCAGAGTACTGAACCGCTGAAAGCCCTGTTCCCGGAAGGCGGTTTTGCCCTGCACGGTAACTCCAAAGTCTTTGGCTCGGTCGGGATTGCGCTGGCGCTCTACTTCACCGCTTCCCCCGCCAATCGCGTGAAGGTGGCCGGGTTGCTCATTCCGGCGACGCTGACCGCCATGCTGGTGGGGATTACCGAGCCGCTGGAGTTCACCTTCCTGTTTATCTCCCCGCTGCTGTTTGCCGTCCATGCGGTGCTGGCGGCGACGATGGCGACGGTGATGTACATGTGCGGCGTGGTGGGAAATTTTGGCGGCGGCCTGCTGGACCAGTTCCTGCCGCAAAACTGGATCCCGATGTTCCATAACCACGCCTCGATGATGTTCATCCAGATCGGCATCGGAGTGTGCTTCACCGGTATCTACTTCGTTATCTTCCGCAGCCTGATATTGCATTTCAATCTGAAAACCCCGGGTCGCGAAGAGAGTGAAATCAAGCTCTACAGCAAGGCGGATTATCAGGCGGCCCGCGGCAAGACCACCGCGGCGGGCGCCGCAGAGACCAAATTAGGCCAGGCCGCAGGTTTCCTGCAGGCGCTGGGCGGCGCGAGCAACATCGAGAGCGTCAATAACTGCGCCACCCGGCTGCGCATCGCGCTGGTCGATATGGCGCACACGCAAAGCGACGACGTCTTTAAAGCGCTGGGCGCTCACGGGGTGGTGCGTCGCGGCAACGGGATTCAGGTCATCGTTGGCCTGCACGTCCCTCAGGTTCGCGACCAGCTCGAATCCCTGATGAAAGATTCTCTACAGACCGAACAAACCACCATGACGGAGGCAGTATCATGAAAAAATTCTCAGTTGTTATCGCAGGCGGCGGCAGTACATTTACCCCGGGTATCGTATTGATGTTGTTAGCAAACCAGGACCGTTTCCCGCTGCGGGCACTGAAATTTTATGACAACGACGGCGCGCGTCAGGAGACCATCGCCGAAGCGTGCAAGGTGATCCTCAAAGAGCAGGCTCCGGAGATTGAGTTCAGCTATACCACCGATCCGCAGGCCGCCTTCACCGACGTGGATTTTGTGATGGCGCATATTCGCGTCGGCAAATATCCGATGCGCGAAAAAGATGAGAAGATCCCGCTGCGCCACGGCGTGCTGGGCCAGGAAACCTGCGGACCTGGTGGGATTGCCTACGGTATGCGCTCTATTGGCGGCGTCCTGGAACTGGTGGATTACATGGAAAAATATTCGCCGAACGCCTGGATGCTCAACTACTCCAACCCGGCGGCGATTGTGGCGGAGGCCACCCGTCGCCTGCGTCCGAATGCCAAAATCCTCAACATCTGCGATATGCCGATCGGTATTGAAGGGCGCATGGCGCAAATCGTCGGCCTGCCGGATCGTAAACAGATGCGCGTGCGCTACTATGGCCTGAACCACTTCGGCTGGTGGACCTCGATTGAAGATCTGCAGGGTAACGATCTGATGCCGAAACTGCGGGAATATGTGGCGAAACACGGCTATGTTCCGCCCTCTAACGATCCGCATACCGAGGCCAGCTGGAATGATACCTTCGCCAAAGCCAAAGATGTGCAGGCGCTGGATCCGGACACCATGCCGAATACCTATCTGAAGTACTATCTGTTCCCGGATTATGTGGTTGAACATTCCAACCCGGAACGCACCCGCGCTAACGAGGTCATGGATCACCGCGAGAAAAATGTCTTCAGCGCCTGTCGGGCGATTATCGCCGCGGGCAAATCCTCCGCAGGCGATCTGGAGATCGATGAGCACGCTTCCTATATCGTGGACCTGGCGACGGCGATCGCCTTCAACACTCAGGAACGTATGCTGTTGATTGTGCCGAACAATGGCGCTATCCATAACTTTGACGCCGATGCGATGGTCGAGATTCCGTGCCTGGTTGGCCACAATGGGCCGGAACCGCTGACGGTGGGCGATATTCCGCACTTCCAGAAGGGGATGATGAGCCAGCAGGTGGCGGTAGAAAAACTGGTGGTTGATGCCTGGGAGCACCGCTCCTATCACAAGCTGTGGCAGGCGATTACCCTGTCGAAAACCGTGCCGAGCGCGTCGGTGGCGAAAGCGATTCTCGATGACCTGATTGAGGCCAACAAAGCGTTCTGGCCAGAGCTGCATTAATCTTTGCCCTTCGCCGGCATCCATCGGGTGCCGGTTCTTCCTGCCTCTCCCCTGTTCGTGATGAATTACGCTATGCTGAAGCCTGCTCGCGGTACGAACAAGGAACTCTGATGAAAATTTCTCGCGTCGGCGAAGCGCCGGATTACCGCTTCTCGTTGGCCAACGAACGCACTTTTCTGGCGTGGATCCGCACGGCGTTAGGCTTTCTTGCCGCCGGCGTCGGCTTAGATCAGCTGGCGCCGGATTTTGCCACGCCGCTGATTCGCGAACTCCTGGCGCTGCTGCTGTGCCTGTTTGCCGGCGGTCTGGCGATTTATGGCTACCTGCGCTGGCTGAGTAACGAAAAAGCGATGCGCCTGAAGCAGGATCTGCCTTACACCAGAACGCTGCTGGTCATTAGCGTCTTATTGATGATCGTGGTGGGGGTGGTGATGGCGCTGTTGCTCTATGGCGGATAGGCGCCGGGCGCGGCGGGAAAGCGATCCGGGCCTGCAGCCGGAGCGTACGTCGCTGGCCTGGTTTCGTACCCTGCTGGGCTACGGAGCGCTGATGGCGCTGGCGATTAAACATAGCTGGCATAGCGCCGGCACGCTGTTCTGGCTGTCGATTGGCGTACTGGCGGTGGTGGCGATAATCCTCTGGCGCTACACGCGTAGCCGCAATCTGATGGATGTGAACGATAATGATTTTGTGCAGCCGCAGGCGGTGCGTGACAAATTTTTAATCGCTCTCGCAGTGCTTTCGCTGTCATTGTTGTTTGCTTTCATGCACCTGCGGCAGATCGGGTTATTCATTCAGGCGGTGACATGACAGGAAGTCAGGCGAGTCAGCTTAGTCCACCCGCTTCGGGCGCGGAATACGCCGCGGCAGCTGTATGCGGGTGATGCGCGATTTACGCAGGCAGCAGCGGTCAGCGGCGGAGCTGATGTCGCTGCTGCGTTGACGGTGCCTTAGCGTCCTTTCGCCAGGTACTGCGCCATCTCATCTTCCGGCACCATACCTCCGCCGGTCGCCCAGACCAGGTGCGTCGCATGCTGCATCTGTTCCGCCGTGAAGCCGTGCATCTGCTGGTACGCCGCGCTGGCGCAGATGCGCTGCGGTCCGGCCATCCCCGCCAGCGCCGACGGTTCCAGGCGAATACTCTCTACCTGCGCCAGCCAGCCCAACATGTCATACATCGTCTGGTCATTGAGGGTGTAGAAGCCATCCAGCAGGCGCTCCATGGCCCGTCCGACGAAACCTGAGGCCCGGCCAACGGCCAGACCGTCGGCGGCGGTCAGGTTATCAATCCCGAGATCCTGGACCGAGATACCATCATGCAGGCCGGTATGGACGCCGAGCAGCATGCACGGGGAGTGCGTGGGTTCGGCGAAGAAACAGCGGACATGGTCGCCGAAGGCCAGCTTCAGCCCAAATGCGACGCCGCCAGGGCCGCCGCCCACGCCGCACGGCAGATACACAAACAGCGGACGATCGGCGTCCACCACCCGTCCCTGGCGGGCAAACTGCGCCTTCAGGCGTTCGCCGGCGACGGCATAGCCGAGGAACAGCGTGCGCGAGTTTTCGTCATCGATAAAGAAACAGTTGGGATCCCCTTCTGCGGCCTTACGTCCCTGTTCGACCGCGACGCCGTAATCCTGTTCGTATTCAACCACCGTCACGCCGTGGCTGCGCAGCTTCGCTTTTTTCCATGCCCGGGCGTCGGCAGACATATGTACGGTGACGTTAAAACCGATACGCGCGCTCATGATACCAATCGACATCCCGAGGTTACCGGTGGAGCCCACCGCGATGCTGTACTGGCTAAAGAAGTGCTTAAATGCCGGCGTCAGCAGCTTACGGTAGTCATCGGCGGGGGTGAGTAAACCCGCGTCCAGCGCCAGTTTTTCGGCGTGGGTCAGGACCTCATAAATACCGCCGCGGGCTTTGATAGAGCCGGAGATGGGCAGATGGCTGTCTTTTTTCAACAGTAAATCGCCGGCGATGGGCTGGGAAAAAGCCTGTTCCAGTCGCGCTTTCATGGCCGGAATCGCAACCAGTTCAGATTCGATAATTCCGCCGTCGGCGGCGGTTTCCGGGAAGGCTTGCGCCAGGTACGGCGCGAAGCGCTCAAGCCGGGCGCGGGCGTCCTGGACATCGTCGCGGGTCAGGCCCACGTAGGGTAAACCTGCGGCTAACGAGGTGGTTGCCGGGTTAAACCAGGTGGTTTCTTTCAGGGCAATCAGATTCTCCAGCAGAGGGTACTGTGCAAGTAAAGTGGTCATGTCAGCGTTTTTCATATTACGTCTCTTTGCGCTCAGATGATGAAAGAAAGCAGGAAGGTGCAGGCCAGTGCAAGCACGGAGGCGATAAATGTGGCCGTAGTATAGTATTTGAACGTCTCATTCAGGCTCGCCCCGCAGTATTGTTTAACCAGCCAGAACAGGGAATCGGTAACGATCGTGCAGCCAATTGCGCCGGAACCAATGGCGATGGCGATGATCTCCGGGCTGACGCCAGGGTACAGCGGCAGCATCGGCGCGACGATAGCGGTCGCCCCCATCATGGCGACGGTCGCCGAACCCACCGCCGCGTGCAGAATCAGCGCCACCAGCCAGGCCAGCAGAATCGGGTGCATATGCATGTTCGACAGAATGACCGCCAGCGAATCGGCCAGGCCGCTGGTTTTTAGGATGGCGTTGAACGCGCCGCCCGCGCCGATAATCAGCAGAATGTTGGCGATCGAGCCGAAGCCCTTTTCGGTATGGGTCAGCAGCGTGGCCATGCCCATATTCTGGCGGATCCCCAGGATGTAGTAAGCCACGAAGACGGCGATGAACATGGCGGTAATGGGGTTACCGATAAACTCCAGCAGCATGTACAGCGTGCCGCCTTTGGCCATATTCAGCTCGGCCACGGTTTTTATCAGCATCAACGCAATTGGCAGCAGGATGGTCAGCAGCGTGGCGCCGAGCGACGGCAGCGTCTCTTCCTTACGGACTTCCAGATTAGCGAACTCGAGAGGAACCGCTTTGAACGGCAGGCGGTTGCCCAGTATTTTCAGGAACAGCGGCCCGCCGACCAGCGAAGCCATCAGGCCGACCAGCAGACCGTAGACAATCACGGTACCTATATCGGCACCCAGTTTATTGGCGACGAACAGCGCGGCCGGATGCGGCGGTACGACGCAATGTACGGCCATTAATGCGGTACACAGAGGAATAGCCAGCTTCAGCAGGGAGGTGTGGGTCTTTTTGGCGATCGAAAAGGCCAGCGGAATCAGCAGCACCACGCCCACTTCGACAAACAGCGTAATCCCGCAAATCAGGCCCACCAGCACCATGATCACATCGACCGATAGCCAGCGGCAGCGCTGGAGGGTCAGGCCAATACGTTCTGCGGCGCCCGAGACCTCCATCATTTTACCGAGGATAGTGCCGAGGCCGATCACCGCCGCCAGGAAGCCGAGGGTTCCGCCGATCCCGTTTTCAATGGCGTTGACCATATCCAGCGGGCTCATGCCCATCATGGCGCCAACGAAGAAGCTGGCTAACAGCAGCGCCAGGAACGGGTGAAGTTTCAGCTTTACGATAGTTAATATAATCAACACGATGCTTATCAATAGCGTGCTCACAACCCAAATCTGAGATTCCATACCCCACCTCGCCTGTGAATAATCTGCGGCTATTGAACAGAAAAACGTCATCGGCTGACAAACGATATAAATCGCCTTTCAGGTGAATTGGATTAAATCAAAATGGTGATTTCGGTCTTAAAATGTCTGTTTTTTGTGTCATGAATCACTTTTTATCATCTTTAAGCCAGCATGAGGCGGCCATTTTCCTTACAATCGACGGGAATAAAATGAGGGGAGCGGACGATGGATGCGCTAAAAGAGATCGGTAACCGGCTGCTGAACGGCTGGCAGCTGTCGAAGCTGTACACCTTTGAGGTCGCCGCGCGGCACGAGTCGTTCGCGCTGGCGGCGCAGGAGCTGTCGCTGACGCCCAGCGCGGTGAGCCACCGCATTAATCAGCTGGAGGAGGAGCTGGGCATTCAGCTATTTGTCCGTTCTCATCGCAAGGTGGAATTAACTCATGAAGGGCGGCGGGTTTTCTGGGCGCTGAAGTCATCGCTGGACAGCCTGAATCAGGAGATACTGGATATCAAAAACCAGGAGCTGTCCGGCACGCTGACCGTTTACTCGCGCCCGTCAATCGCCCAATGCTGGCTGGTACCGGCGTTAGGCGATTTTACCCGTCGTTATCCCGCCATCTCGCTAACCGTATTGACCGGCAACGATAATGTGAACATGCAGCGGGCGGGCATCGATTTGGCAATCTATTTTGACGATCTGCCTTCATCGCAACTGAGCCATCACTTCCTGATGGATGAGGCGATTGTGCCGGTTTGCACCCAGGACTATGCCCGCCAGCATCAGCTGCAGCAGAATCCCGATAACCTGCAGCACTGCACTCTGCTGCATGACCGTCAGGCCTGGAGCAACGACTCCGGTACCGATGAGTGGTTTAGCTGGGCGCAGCATTTCGGGGTGAATTTACCGCAATCATCGGGTATTGGCTTCGATCGTTCCGATTTAGCGGTGATTGCGGCGATGAACCATGTTGGTGTCGCGATGGGGCGTAAACGGCTGGTGCAAAAGCGCCTTGCCAGCGGAGAGCTGATCGCGCCTTTTGGTGAGATGACCCTGAAGTGCCATCAGCATTACTACGTGACGACCCTTGCGGGCCGTCAGTGGCCAAAAATTGATGCCTTTATTCGCTGGCTGCAAGGGCTGGCGCAGTAATGTTTCCGGCGCTGCCCGGATAAGACGTAAGCCGCGATCCGGGCGTTTACACCGTCTGCTGGTGACGGCTAAAGCGTGAGGCCAGCGGCAGCCAGCACAGCAGAATCAGCAATCCCATCAGCATCATCAACAGACCGAGGCTGCTCTGACCGGTCTGCGGCAGCATTGCCGACAGCCAGGCCAGCACGCCGGAACCGATATTCTGCAGGCCGCCCACCAGCGCCCCCGCCGTCCCGGCGAGGAACGGGAAGGGCTCCATTGCCCCGCTGGTCGCCAGCGGGAACAGCATCCCGGCGCCAAAGAAAAACAGCGCCGCGGGCACCAGCAGCGTCCAGATGGTCATGATACCCATCAGCCCCGGGATCCACATCATAATCCCGGCCAGCAGGCAGCAAATCACCGATTGCCACATCAGCGTCGGGAAGCGTTTATGCGGACGCCCGGCAAACCAGGCGCCGAAGAAGGCCGCCGGAATCGGCAGAATAAACAGAATACTGACCGCCATACTGCTTAAGCCCAGCACCGCGCCCATCAGTACGCCGGAACAGGCTTCAAAAACGGCGATGCCGGCAAGACCGCCAATCAGCATCAGCAGGTAGCAGTTGAACGCGGTATTGCCGAAAAGCGTTTTGTAACGGGTGGCCAGCCGGGTACGCGGTGCGCCCTGCGGGCGGGTTTCCGGCATCCAGCGCGCCATGCTGAAGGTCACGCCAGCACACAGTATCAGCAGGAAAGCGTAGCAGGCCCGCCAGCTCCACACGGTATTGAGCACCCCGCCAATCAGCGGCGCCAGCAGAGGGCTGACTAAAATCCCCATGTTTAACAAGCTATTGGCATGTCTGAGCTGTGCGCCTTCGTACAGGTCGCGCGGCAGAGTTCGCGCCATCACCCCGCCTACGCCGGTCCCCATCCCCTGGATGGCGCTGGCGATAATCAGCACCGTCAGGCTATGGGTAGTGATGGCTGCCAGCGTCGCCAGCATAAAAATGGACATCCCGATGAGGATCACCGGGCGTCGGCCCACGCGGTCGGAGAGCGGGCCGTAAAAAAGCTGCGAGACGCCATAGGTCAGCAGATACGCTGCCATCACGCTTTGTACCGCCCCCTCGCGGGCGTTTAACGATACTGCCATATCGGCGATCGCCGGGATATAAATGGTCTGCGCCATCTGGCCAACGGCCACCAGCAGTACCAGCATCAACAACAAAGTGAAGTTTTTATGCCGTTTCATGTCGATGAATACTTTGTGAGTAGAGGTAAAATAAGAATATGTGACTGGCACATGCCGTAAACGATGGAGGAATCTACCATATAAAAATGACAGAACAACCATTTGGCGAGGATTGGTAGGGGGTTTCAGGCAGGTTTTGTAAACGATAATCGGCAACTAATGTTGCCATCCGGCATCAGGACAGACGCAGCAGGATCGCACCCGCCGCGATACCGCAGGCGGCAACGACACGCAGAGCCATGACCTTCTCTTTCAGCAGGATAAAAGCGATGACGGCACCGAATAAAATAGAGGTCTCGCGCAGCGCAGCCACCACTGCCAGCGGCGCCTGGGTCATCGCCCACAGCGCCAGGCCGTAGGAGCCCATCGTCCCCAGGCCGCCGAGCAGCCCTTTTTGCCAGTGCTGACGGAGATAGCGGCTGGCCTGCTGGCGTCGGACGACCATTGCCCAGCTCAGCAAACAGAAGCCGTTCATAAAAAAGGACCACAGCGTGTAGCCCAGCGCGCTTCCAGACAGCCGCACGCCGGTACCATCCACCAGGGTGTAGCCGGCGATAAAACAGGCGTTGATCAGCGCCAGGACGATGCCACGGCGAGAGCTGGTCCGGCCGTTACAGGCCATGGCGAGGATTGCCAGGCAGATCACGCCAATCCCCATCCACGCCAGGACTGATAGCCGGTCGCCGAGGAAAGCGACGCTAATCACCGCCACCAGCAGCGGCGCGGTGCCGCGCATCAGCGGATAGGTCTGGCTCATATCCGAGACCTGATAGGTTTTGGCGACCAGAACGGTGTACACCACCTGCAATGCGCTGGACAGCACCAGATACGGGGCGCTGGCTAATGTGGGCTGTGGGGCGAAGGGCAGCAGCGCCAGCGCGATAAGCGCGGCGGAACCGCTCACCCCAATGGCGGCATACAGCTTATCGCCGCTCGCTTTGACGATTGCATTCCAGCTGGCATGCAGCAGGGCGGCGAACAGCAGAACGCAGAAAACGGTTATCGACATCGCGGGCGCGTACGGTGAGTGGCAGTGTCCTGGAACTGTAACATGGGTATTTTCTGCCAGCCAGTCGCGCTTACAGCGAACAGAACAGACGGTGGGTGACTTTTGGCTCGTCATACACCGGGCGAAAACCGAGCGTTTCATAAAACGGCCAGGCTGCGGGGGGCGCATGGGTGTTGAGAAAATCGAACCACATGCCGGCGTGGGCGATCGCGGTCACCAGCAGCTGTTGCCCGATCCCCTGCCGACGGTAGGCTTCGCTGATATAAAGATGACGGATACGCCCGGCGCGCGGCTGCGGGCTGAAGGGATCAATATTCAGCCCGCATATCCCGACCAGCTGCCCGGCAACAAAGGCGCCGAACAGTTTTTCACCCGGGGCATTGAAGCGGTTTTTCCCGCTTTGCCAGTTCTCGGCCAGGCGACGCAGCATATTGAAATGTTGATCGAGGCTTTCGCGGCGCAGAGCGGGAAAGCCGGGATCGTGCGGGGTGGTCGTGGCAATCAACAGCGGCGGCATGTTTTCTCCGGCAAGTCAGCATAAGGTAAAGAGGCACCGCCTGTAGAGGGGCGGTTTCCCGCCCCTCTCAGGTGCGACTTGAACCTGAATCAGCGCAGCTGTTTCAGGACGGCATCAAGTAGTTGCAACGCGGCAACCATGAGTTTCAGGATAAGAACAATAATATCCATTGCGCCCATACGCGTCTCCTCCGGTAGAGGAGCACGACCCGCTGGCGTACCTTTCCGCTGCCTGTTGCCAGTCGGGGTATACGCCGCCTGCTGGACGCGTTGCCGCGGCCAGAAGACATTAGCGTATTTGTTGACGTAACACAGTGTGCTCTCTCGGGGTTAAGGCACTGACGGCACCACCCGTTTCAGCCAGGACTTCATTGCGCCGGTACAACTTGCGGCCCCGAATGGCACAAAGTGAACGCTTTCAGTATAAACATACACTGTATAAATAAACAGTGTTTTCTGGACAAAATCGCACCCGCGCGCCATACTCTAATTCGGCAAAAACCGTGGTGAAAATTGCGTGAATATCCCTGAGCGCGTATACTTGCAGCGTTGACGTAATACAGTGTACTTGCGGTTACCAGCCGTGAACATGCTGATAAAAACCTCGCTCCGGCGGGGTTTTTCTATTGTTCGCCGCTGGGCTAAAAATTGTGATGCTGCACACAAATCCTCGTGGTTGAAAATAAATCCATTGTGTAATGGCGGCAGCTGTGTTTGTATAAATTCAGTTAATTTTTCGACACAACAGGTCCCTAATGAGCGCTTCCATTCTGACTTCGACCCTACTAAAAACCGCGCCTGCCGCGGTGGTCGTCGTGCGTGTGGTGGTCGTCGTCGGCAATGCGCCGTAGGGTCCGGAACAACACGATTCCAAACCCCGCCGGCGCAAACCGAGCGGGGTTTTTTTTCGACCCTCGCCCGGTAAGTCGGCTCAGAATAAAAGGACTGGAGCATGGCAAGTTCGGGCACAACCGCAGAAAAAATGCGCTTTACCGGCGCGCAGTTAGTTGTTCATTTACTGGAGCGTCAGGGGATCTCGACGGTTACGGGTATCCCGGGCGGCTCTATTCTTCCTGTCTATGATGCCTTAAGCCAAAGCACACAGATTCGCCATGTGCTGGCGCGGCATGAACAGGGAGCGGGCTTTATCGCCCAGGGTATGGCGCGTACCGAGGGGAAACCTGCCGTCTGTATGGCCTGTAGCGGCCCGGGCGCCACCAACCTGATCACCGCCATCGCCGATGCCCGTCTGGACTCGATCCCGCTGGTCTGCATTACCGGCCAGGTTCCCGCCTCGATGATTGGCACCGATGCGTTCCAGGAAGTCGACACCTACGGTATCTCTATCCCCATCACCAAACACAACTACCTGGTCCGCGATATCGCCGAACTGCCGCAGGTCATGAGCGACGCGTTTCGCATCGCCCAGTCCGGGCGCCCGGGTCCGGTGTGGATAGATATTCCTAAGGATGTGCAGACGGCAACCATCGAACTGGATAGGTTGCCGGAGCCCGGTACCCGCACGGCAGCGCCGGCGTTCGACAGCGCCAGCGTCCACGAAGCGGCGGCGATGATTAATGCCGCTCAACGTCCGGTGCTTTATCTGGGCGGCGGGGTGATTAACGCCCCTGAGCAGGTACGTGAACTGGCGGAAAAAGCCAACCTGCCAACCACCATGACCCTGATGGCGCTGGGCATGTTGCCGAAGGCGCATCCGCTGTCGCTGGGGATGCTGGGGATGCACGGCGCGCGCAGTACCAACTATATTCTGCAAGAGTCTGATTTACTGGTTGTTCTCGGCGCACGTTTTGATGACCGGGCGATTGGCAAAACCGAACAGTTCTGCCCGAATGCGAAAATTATTCACGTCGATATCGACCGTTCCGAGCTGGGTAAAATTAAGCAGCCGCACGTGGCGATTCAGGGCGATGTTGCTGAAGTGCTGGCGCAGCTGATCCCGCAAATTGAGTCCCAGCCGCGCAGCGAGTGGCGTCAGCTGGTGGCGGACCTGCAGCGCGAATTCCCGTCTACCATCCCTCAGGAGAGCGATCCGCTCTCGCATTACGGCCTGATCAACGCCGTTGCCGCCTGCGTTGATGATGAAGCGATTATCACCACCGACGTCGGTCAGCACCAGATGTGGACAGCGCAGGCCTATCCGCTGAACCGTCCGCGGCAGTGGCTGACCTCCGGCGGTCTGGGAACGATGGGCTTTGGCCTGCCGGCGGCGGTTGGCGCGGCGCTGGCCAACCCGCAGCGCAAAGTTATCTGCTTCTCCGGCGACGGCAGCCTGATGATGAATATTCAGGAGATGGCCACCGCGGCGGAAAATCAGCTGGATGTAAAAATCATCCTGATGAACAACGAAGCGCTGGGGCTGGTTTATCAGCAGCAGAGCCTGTTTTATCAGCAGGGGGTCTTTGCCGCGACCTATCCAGGGATGATCAACTTTATGCAGATTGCCGCCGGTTTTGGCCTACAAACCTGTGATTTAAATAATGAAGCTGACCCGCAGGCCGCGCTGCAGGCGATGATTGACCGCCCCGGTCCAGCCTTGATTCACGTGCGTATCGATGCGGAAGAAAAAGTGTATCCAATGGTTCCGCCGGGCGCGGCAAACACAGAAATGGTGGGGGAATAAACCATGCAACAGCAGATTCATGACAACGTTATTCTGGAACTTACCGTCCGCAACCACCCGGGGGTAATGACCCACGTTTGCGGCCTGTTCGCCCGCCGTGCGTTCAACGTGGAAGGCATTCTCTGTTTGCCGATTCACAACAGCAGCCACAGCCGCATCTGGCTGCTGGTTAACGACGATCAGCGCCTGGGACAGATGATCAGTCAGATTGAAAAGCTTGAAGATGTGGAGATGGTGGCGCGTAACCAGTCCGATCCGTCAATGTTTAATAAAATTTCCGTCTTCTTTGAGTGAGTTACTCGCTTTCTGAGTCCGGAGTGATGACCTTGACCGAGCCATTCCGGCAGTGCGTGGCATAGTCTGCCGGTAAGGGACGATCGCTGACGAGTACATCAAACGCTGGCAGCGGCGCGATACTGGCGGGCGCGACATCGTCGAACAGCGCGTAGCGCGCGAGCAGGATTTTGCGCAGCCCGCGATCCATCGCTTTGCGTTTGATGGAGAGGTCTTCGGGATTAAACCAGCTGACGCCAAAATGTTCGTGTACGCCGCTGGCGGAGATAAATACTTTACGCGGGTTGAGCGAATCCAGCGCCGACGGGTTGCTGGTATCGTAGAAAGCATCGCTCTTGGCCCGATAGGTGCCGCCGCAGAGGATGGCGGTGGCGTTGGGTTTCTCGTTCAGCGCGATAAACACCCGATGTGAATAGCAAATGCCGGTAAAGGTAATGTCATCGGGGATCATGCTGATGACCAACGGCATTTCGCTGCCGTTATCAAAAAAGACCAGATCGTTTTCACTCACCAGGCCTGCCGCAAGGATGGCAATGGGTAAATCGTCGCGATGATGGGCCTGTTTTGCCGCGAGAGAGGGGCTGGCCGCAGGGGATGAAGGCGTGTTCACCATCACCACATAGCCGCCCAGCAGGGTGAGCGGCAGCGGTTCGTCATTTTCCTGGCTGAGATCCCGCCGAATGGTCATCACAGAGACTTCGAGCATGCGTGCCGCCTCTTTAAGATGGATGCGGTCGGTTTTCTTCAGCAGTTCCATCAGACGACGGATACGTTCTTTTTGCTTGGTCTCCATTCACCCTCTCCGCAATTTAGCTCGCAAATGTTCCTTTAGTAACATTTTCACTCGCAGGGAAACATAGTGCATTCACATTACTATACTGTGGACTACCCGGAATTAAAAGCCTGATAGATCGCGTTTTTATCATTAAAACAACTTTATTTTCAGGTGATTATGGCTGTTTTTTTGATTTTTATTTTTCTTCTCTCTGCGAGTCTATGCGTTTTCGTGGTTGCTAAATAAACAACTTATGATACTACAATCGCGATCATGGTCACAAATGGTACTAAAGTAACATGATAATGTTACTATAATATCATTGTTGTGTGATTGTTTCTGAGAGGTAGTAAAATGGATATCGCGGTTATTGGCTCCAACATGGTGGATCTCATCACCTATACCAACCAGATGCCAAAAGAGGGGGAAACCCTCGAGGCGCCGGCGTTCAAAATTGGTTGCGGTGGCAAGGGGGCAAATCAGGCCGTTGCGGCAGCCAAGCTCAACTCGAAAGTGCTGATGCTGACCAAGGTCGGGGATGACATCTTTGCGGATAACACTATTCGTAACCTCGAATCCTGGGGTATCAATACCACCTATGTTGAAAAAGTCCCCTGCACCAGCAGCGGCGTCGCGCCTATTTTTGTGAACGCTAACTCCAGCAACAGCATCCTGATTATTAAAGGCGCCAATAAATTCCTTTCTCCTGAGGATATCGATCGCGCCGCCGAGGATTTAAAAAAATGCCGGCTGATTGTTTTACAGCTTGAGGTTCAGCTCGAAACCGTTTATCACGCCATTGAATTTGGTAAAAAGCACGGTATTGAAGTCTTATTAAACCCGGCGCCAGCATTACGTGAATTAGATATGTCTTATGCCTGTAAATGTGATTTCTTTGTGCCCAATGAAACTGAGCTGGAAATATTAACCGGTCTGCCTGTTGATACTTACGATAATATTCGTACAGCTGCCCGTAGTCTCGTCGAAAAAGGGCTGAACAATATTATTGTCACTATGGGTGAGAAAGGCGCGCTGTGGATGACCCGCACTCAGGAGGTTCACGTTCCGGCGTTTAAAGTTAGCGCGGTTGATACCAGCGGAGCGGGTGACGCCTTTATCGGTTGTTTCGCTCATTATTATGTCCAGAGCGGAGATGTGGAATTCGCCATGAAAAAAGCCGCCCTCTTTGCCGCATTTAGCGTCACCGGGAAAGGCACGCAGTCATCTTATCCCAGTATTGAGCAGTTTAATGAATATCTGTCGTTAAACGAATAATCACCCTGCACAGTAAAAGGTAGCACTATGAACGATAAAAACATCATTCAGATGCCTGATGGCTATCTGAATAAAACCCCTCTGTTCCAGTTTATTTTGTTATCCTGTTTGTTCCCTTTATGGGGATGCGCTGCGGCGTTAAATGATATTTTAATCACGCAGTTTAAAAGCGTATTTGCACTGAGTAACTTTGCCTCCGCCCTGGTACAAAGTGCATTTTATGGCGGTTATTTCTTAATTGCTATTCCGGCTTCTTTAGTCATTAAGAATACCAGCTATAAAGTCGCGATTCTGACCGGGCTGACGCTCTACATCGTCGGCTGTACGCTCTTTTTCCCGGCTTCGCACATGGCGACCTACACCATGTTCCTGGCGGCGATTTTCGCGATAGCTATCGGCCTGAGCTTTCTGGAAACGGCGGCGAATACCTACAGTTCGATGATCGGCCCGAAAAGCCATGCCACCTTGCGTTTGAACATCAGCCAGACCTTTTATCCGATTGGCGCGGCTGCCGGTATTTTACTGGGCAAATATCTGGTCTTTTCCGACGGTGAAAGTCTGGAAAAACAGATGGCCGGCATGAATGCCGAACAGATCCACAGCTTTAAAGTTCTGATGCTGGAAAACACGCTTGAGCCTTACAAGTACATGATTATGGTACTGGTGGTGGTGATGGTGTTGTTCCTGCTGACGCGCTTCCCGACCTGTAAAGTCGCGCAAACGGCGAACCATAAACGCCCTTCGGCGGCCGATACGCTGCGCTATCTGGCCAGCAATGCGCGTTTTGGTCGCGGGATTGTCGCCCAGTTCCTGTACGTCGGTATGCAGGTGACCGTCTGGTCGTTCACCATTCGTCTCGCCCTGGTGCTGGGGGATATCAACGAACGTGATGCCTCGACGTTTATGGTCTACAGCTTTGCCTGCTTCTTTATCGGCAAGTTTATCGCCAACATATTAATGACCCGCTTCACGCCGGAAAAAGTGTTGATTCTCTACTCGATCATCGGCCCGCTGTTCCTCGCGTATGTGGCCCTGGCCCCGAGCTTTAGCGCGGTATACGTGGCGGTGCTGGTGAGCGTCCTGTTCGGGCCATGCTGGGCCACCATCTATGCCGGTACGCTGGATACGGTAGACAACGAACACACCGAAATGGCCGGCGCGGTGATTGTGATGGCGATTATCGGCGCGGCGGTGGTCCCGGCGATTCAGGGTTTTGTTGCCGATATGTTCCACTCGCTGCAGGTCTCGTTCCTGGTCCCGATGCTGTGCTTTATCTACGTCGGCATTTACTTCTGGCGTGAGCGCAAGGCCCGCCGCGCGCTCACCGAAGCGACAGCCTCCTGAGGAGAATAGTGATGATCACACGACTACCTTTATGGCGTCAGCTCTTTAGCGAACAACCCCGTACGCTGCTGGTGAATGATGACTTTACGGTGACGGCCTTCCGTTATGCCAGTGGCGTAGAAGGGTTGCGGATTGAAAACGCGCGCGGCCATCTGGTGATTTTGCCCTGGCTGGGACAGATGATCTGGGATGCGGAATTTGACGGCCGCGACCTGACCATGCGCAATATGTTCAGTGAACCGAAGCCGGCAACGGAGGTGGTGGCTACCTATGGCTGCTTCGCTTTCCATTCGGGGCTGCTGGCGAATGGCTGCCCGTCGCCGCAGGACACGCATCCGCTGCATGGCGAAATGGCCTGTGCCGCGATGGATGAAGCCTGGCTGGAGCTGGAGGAGGGCTGCCTGTGCGTGGCGGGGCGCTATGAATATGTGATGGGCTTCGGCCATCACTATGAGGCGCGGCCCGCGGTGGTATTGCATAAAGCGAGCGCGCTGTTTGATATTCAGATGGCGGTGACCAACCTTGCCTCCGTCGCCATGCCGCTGCAGTACATGTGCCATATGAACTATGCCTATGTGGCGGGGGCGACCTTCAGTCAGAATATCCCTGACGAAGCGCTCTCGCTGCGCGAATCGGTACCTGCTCACGTGCAGCCGACGGAATCGTGGCTGGCGTTCAATCAGCGCATCCTGCAGGGAGAGGCGTCGGTCGCCACCTTGAACGAGCCGCACTATTACGATCCGGAAATCGTCTTTTTCGCCGATAAGCTGGAACGCTACACAAATAGTCCTGAGTTTCGCATGATGGCGCCTGATGGCACCACGTTCATCACCCGTTTCTCAAGCGCGGAGCTGAATTACGTCACCCGCTGGATCCTGTATAACGGCGATCAGCAGGTTGCCGCCTTTGCGCTGCCTGCCACCTGCCGCCCGGAGGGATTTCTGGCGGCCCAGCGTAACGGTAGCCTGATTTCGCTGGCCCCGCGGCAAACCCGGACCTTCTCGGTGACCACCGGTATCGCCTGAGCGGGATAATATTGCTCAAGGCTTGAACAACAACGCGCTTATCGTTAAGGTAAGCGCGTTTTTTTACCCGCCAGGAAACGCCATGACCACCATTGCCCTTATCGACGATCATCTTATCGTCCGCTCCGGTTTTGCGCAGCTGCTGGGGCTGGAAGCCGACTTTCAGGTCGTCGCTGAATTTGGTTCCGGCCGCGAAGCGCTGGCGGGGCTGCCCGGGCGCGGCGTCCAGGTCTGTATCTGCGACATTTCGATGCCGGATATTTCAGGCCTCGAGCTGTTAAGCCAGCTGCCCACAGGGATGGGGATCATCATGCTCTCGGTTCACGACAGCCCGGCGCTGGTTGAACAGGCGCTCAATGCCGGCGCCCGGGGTTTTCTCTCCAAACGCTGTAGCCCGGATGAACTGATCGCCGCGGTCAGAACGGTGGCGACCGGCGGCTGTTATCTGACCCCGGATATCGCCATGAAGCTGGCGGCGGGGCGTCAGGATCCGCTCACCCGGCGCGAGCGGCAGGTGGCGGAGAAGCTGGCGCAGGGGATGGCGGTGAAAGAGATCGCCGCCGAGCTGGGGCTATCGCCGAAAACCGTGCATGTGCATCGCGCCAATCTGCTGGAAAAGCTGGGCGTCAGCAACGACGTTGAGCTGGCGCGGCGTATGTTCGATAGCTGGCAATGAAAGCGCTGCTCTCCCGGCTGCTTTCGGTGGTCGGCTGCTTGTGTATTTTCTCTGCCGCGTGGTTCTGCCTGTGGAGCATCAGCCTGCACCTGGTGGAACGCGCGGATCTCGCCGTCCTGCTGTTCCCTTTCGGCCTCAGGCTGGGCCTGATGCTGCAATGCCCGCGCGGCTACTGGCCGGTGCTGCTGGGCGCGGAGTGGCTGTTAATCTTCTGGCTGGCGCAGGAAGTGGCGCTGGCGCATCCGGTAATATTGATGATCGGTAGTTTGCTGACCCTGCTGCCGGTGGCGCTGATCTCTCGCTACCGGCAGCAGCGCGACTGGCTTACCCTGCTGCGTCAGGGCGGAGCGCTGATCGCCGCCGCGCTGCTGCAATCTCTGCCGTGGATGGGGGAAGCGAGCGAGGGGGTGAACGCGCTGCTGCTGACCCTGACCGGCGGCCTGACGCTGGCGCCGACCTGCCTGGTTATCTGGCATTATCTTACCAGTACCGTCTGGCGGCCGCTGGGGCCCGCGCTGGTTTCGCAGCCGGTTAACTGGCGCGGCCGGCACCTGATCTGGTACCTGCTGCTGTTTGTCATCAGTCTGTGGCTGCAGCTGGGGCTGCCCGCTGAACTGTCGCGCTTTACCCCGTTCTGTCTGGCCCTGCCGATCATCGCGCTGGCCTGGCATTACGGCTGGCAGGGGGCGCTAATCGCCGCCCTGATGAATGCCATTGCGTTAATCGCCAGCCAGACCTGGCACGATCATCCGGTGGATTTACTGCTCTCATTGCTGGCGCAGAGCCTGACCGGGCTGCTGCTGGGCGCCGGAATTCAGCGCCTGCGCGAACTGAACCTGTCGCTGCAAAGCGAGCTGGCGCGCAACCGTCGCCTGGCGGAGCGGCTGCTGGAAACCGAAGAGAGCGTGCGCCGGGACGTGGCGCGCGAGCTGCATGACGATATCGGCCAGACCATCACCGCCATTCGTACCCAGGCGGGTATTGTGCAGCGGCTGGCGCCGGATAACGGCGGCGTCAAACAGAGCGGCCAGCTGATCGAGCAACTGTCGCTGGGCGTCTACGACTCGGTGCGCCGCCTACTGGGCCGCCTGCGTCCGCGGCAGCTTGACGATCTTACCCTTGAACAGGCGGTGCGTTCGCTGATGCGTGAGATGGAACTGGACGATCGCGGGATGGTCAGCCATCTCGACTGGCGCATCGACGAGTCCGCCTTAAGCGAAAACCAGCGCGTGACCCTGTTCCGCGTCTGTCAGGAAGGGCTGAACAATATCGTCAAACATGCCAGCGCCAGCGCGGTGACGCTGCAGGGCTGGCAGGAGGATCAACGGCTGATGCTGGTGCTTGAGGATGACGGCTGCGGGCTGCCGCCGGGCACCGGGCAGCAGGGCTTTGGCCTGACCGGGATGCGCGAGCGCGTGACGGCTTTGGGCGGCACCTTAACCATCTCCTGTACCCACGGCACCCGCGTTTGCGTTAGCCTGCCGCGACGTTATGTCTGAGGAGCGATGATGCTGAGCTTTCTGAAATCCCCGCCTGATGCCGCGCCGGTTGCCGATAAACAGGCGCTGGATGAGCGTTATCGCTACTGGCGGCGCCATATTCTGCTGACTATCTGGCTGGGCTATGCGTTGTTTTACTTCACGCGCAAAAGCTTCAACGCCGCGGTGCCGGAAATCCTTGCCAACAACGTGCTGACGCGCAGCGATATTGGCCTGCTGGCGACGCTGTTTTACATCACCTACGGGCTATCGAAGTTTTTCTCCGGTATCGTCAGCGACCGCTCCAACGCCCGGTACTTTATGGGGCTCGGTCTGGTTGCCACCGGAGTGGTCAACATTCTGTTTGGCTTCTCCACCTCGTTGTGGGCCTTCGCCCTGCTATGGGCGCTGAACGCCTTTTTCCAGGGCTGGGGCTCGCCGGTGTGTGCCCGCCTGCTGACGACGTGGTATTCACGTACCGAGCGCGGCGGCTGGTGGGCGCTGTGGAATACCGCGCATAACGTCGGCGGGGCGCTGATCCCGATGGTGGTGGGGGCGGCGGCGCTGCACTACGGTTGGCGCGCCGGGATGATGATTGCCGGCACGCTGGCGATTGTCGTCGGGCTGTTTCTCTGCTGGCGGCTGCGCGACCGACCGCAGGCGCTTGGCCTGCCTGCGGTGGGCGACTGGCGACACGATGAGCTGGAGATTGCCCAGCAGCAGGAAGGGGCAGGGCTGACGCGTAAGGAGATCCTCTACAAATACGTGCTCCTGAATCCCTATATCTGGCTGCTGTCGCTGTGCTACGTGCTGGTTTACGTGGTGCGGGCGGCGATTAACGACTGGGGCAATCTCTACATGTCGGAGACGCTGGGCGTCGATCTGGTGACCGCCAACTCGGCGGTCACCATGTTCGAACTGGGCGGGTTTATCGGCGCGCTGGTGGCGGGATGGGGCTCGGATAAGCTGTTTAACGGCAACCGCGGGCCGATGAACCTGATTTTTGCCGCCGGGATTTTGCTCTCGGTCGGCGGTTTGTGGCTGATGCCCTTCGCCAGCTATGTGATGCAGGCGGCCTGCTTCTTTACCATCGGCTTCTTCGTTTTTGGACCGCAGATGTTGATTGGCATGGCGGCGGCGGAGTGTTCCCACAAAGAGGCCGCCGGCGCGGCGACCGGGTTCGTCGGGCTCTTTGCCTATCTCGGGGCCTCGCTGTCCGGCTGGCCGCTGGCGCAGGTGATGGATATCTGGCACTGGAGCGGTTTTTTTGTGGTCATCGCCATTGCCGCCGGGATTTCCGCCCTGCTGCTGCTGCCATTTTTAAACGCCCAGGCGCCGAGAACCGCCAGCGAAGCGTGACCTACCTCTCCTTTTTGCCCCGAGTGGGGCAAAACTAAGACATTTTCCCGGTTCCGTCGGGACGCTGTCTCAGGCCTGTCGCGCCGCTGATTTTTACAATGCCTGCCATTCGCAGGTATAAAAATTAGCCCGGAGTGTCCTATGTTGGCCTTTCTAAACCAGGTGCGTAAACCGACCCTGGATCTGCCGCTCGACGTGCGGCGTAAGATGTGGTTCAAACCGTTCATGCAGTCCTACCTGGTGGTCTTTATTGGCTACCTGACCATGTATCTGATCCGCAAAAACTTTAACATTGCTCAGAACGACATGATCTCCACCTACGGGTTGAGCATGACCCAGCTGGGGATGATCGGCCTTGGCTTCTCGATTACCTACGGCGTGGGTAAAACGGTGGTGTCCTACTACGCGGACGGTAAAAACACCAAGCAGTTCCTGCCGTTTATGCTGATCCTCTCCGCCATCTGTATGCTGGGCTTCAGCGCCAGCATGGGGGCCGGTTCAACCAGCCTGTTCCTGATGATCGCCTTCTATGCGCTGAGCGGCTTCTTCCAGAGTACCGGCGGTTCGTGCAGCTACTCGACCATTACCAAATGGACGCCTCGTCGTAAGCGCGGCACCTTCCTTGGCTTCTGGAATATCTCGCATAACCTCGGCGGGGCCGGCGCGGCGGGCGTGGCGCTGTTCGGGGCCAACTATTTGTTCAACGGTCACGTGATCGGCATGTTCATCTTCCCGTCGATTATCGCGCTGATTGTGGGTTTCATCGGCCTGCGTTTTGGCAGCGACTCCCCGGAATCCTACGGCCTGGGTAACGCCGAAGAGCTGTTCGGCGAAGAGATCAGCGAAGAGGATAAAGAAACCGAAGAAAACGCCATGACCAAGTGGCAGATCTTCGTCGAGTACGTGCTGAAAAACAAAGTCATCTGGCTGCTGTGTTTCTCCAACATCTTCCTCTACGTGGTGCGTATCGGTATCGACCAATGGTCCACGGTCTATGCTTTCCAGGAGCTGAAGCTGTCAAAAGAGGTGGCGATTCAGGGCTTTACCCTGTTTGAAGTCGGCGCTCTGGTCGGGACGCTGCTGTGGGGCTGGCTGTCGGATCTGGCGAACGGCCGCCGTGCGCTGGTGGCCTGTATCGCCCTGGCGTTAATCATTGCCACCCTTGGCGTCTACCAGCATGCCAGCAACCAGTATATCTATCTGGCGTCGCTGTTTGCTTTAGGCTTCCTGGTCTTCGGTCCGCAGCTGCTGATCGGCGTCGCCGCGGTGGGCTTCGTGCCGAAGAAAGCCATCGGCGCGGCCGACGGTATCAAAGGGACGTTCGCCTATCTGATTGGCGACAGCTTTGCCAAACTGGGTCTCGGGATGATTGCCGACGGTACGCCGATCTTCGGCCTGACCGGCTGGGCAGGGACCTTTGCGGCGCTGGATGCGGCCGCGATTGGCTGTATCTGCCTGATGGCCATCGTGGCGGTATGTGAAGAACGTAAAATTCGCCGCGAGAAAAAGAAACGCACTTTGCAGACCGCCTGAGGACTTCAGGTTCTGGTAACGTTGCCCGGCCTTGATGCCGGGCTTTTTTATTTCAGGCGTGATATGCCTGCCAGGCCTGGATGAAGCGCTGCGCTTTTTCCGCGGTTTCCGTCCTGGACTGTGCAGCACGATACAGATCGCTCCCTAATCCCGCCCCCTCACAACCGGCCCGGAGATAATCTGCGAGATTTGTCGCGGTGATGCCACCCACAGCGTACAGCCGGGTCTTCGACGGCAGTATTGCCCGAAGTGAGCGAATATAGCCTGGCCCGACATCGCCCGCAGGGAAGATCTTCAGCATGCTGGCACCATGCCTGAGGGCGGTCAACGCCTCGCTGGCCGTCAGACAGCCGATGCAGGTGGCCATTCCCGCAGATGTCGCGGCCTCGATGACGGAGATATCGGTATTGGGCGTAAGGATAAATTCGCAGCCCGCCTCTTTTAATATGGCGACCTCTCGCGGTGTGGTTACCGTACCGGCGCCGATTCGCATCCGGTCGCCGTAATGTTTTACGGCAAGCACAATACTTTGTTGCCAGCTGGGGGAATTAAGCGGGATCTCTACCTGCGTAAAACCCGCACGATACAGTTCCGCCATGTGCACCAGTACATCATCTGGGGTTACCCCGCGCAGGATGGCGACCAGAGGAAGAGAGTCAGGTGTGATCATGAAGAAGTCTCCTGATGCCGTTAAGAAAGGCCGCTTCACCGTTGAGGGGGCGACAGGTGAGGCCAAAAAGGGCAAAAACGCTTTGGTAACGCGCCAGTAGCGCATCGTTACCGACCAGAACTACGCTTTCCGTGGAGGAAATGGCGTATTGCTCGCACATCCTGGCGACTTCGTGGCCAATCAGCAGGCCAGAGAGGGCGCTATGCAGAGCGTCAGAAGGCAGGGCGCCGCAGAGCATACGTGCGCGCAGCGCAAAGGTTCCTCGCGACAGGCAGCACTCCTGGGCTCCCAGTCGCGCGCCATCAAGAAATGCCTGGCGATCTTCCCGATGCCCGTCTTGTGGTTGGGACAGCACGGAGTAGTGGCTTAACAAGTGAAAGAACTCCCCGGTCATGATGGTTTGAAAATCACCGATGTACTCCCTCTCCATGCGTACCCATTTGCTGTGGGTGCCGGGAAAGACATACCACTTCTCTGCATTCAGTGCGCCCAGGAGTTGCGTTTCTTCTCCACGCATCACGTTGAAATGTTCCGGGCCGTTGAGCTGGAGTCCGGGGACAATCCACACCGGTAAAGGCCCGGCATTTTCGACCGGCGTCAGGTTTGAGGAGAGCGCTGAAACGGATGTCGGACAGGGAATATAGGGCACGGCAAGCCAGCCGAGATTGCTACCGATCATGCCGCTCATGATGACAATGGTGTCAGGGGCCAGGGGATGTGGGCACCGTGAGAGGATGGTGAGCCAGAGCTCTTTAAACGCGCCCGGTCGGTGGTGGGTTACCCCTTCGCGACTACGATAGGTCCAGATCGTTTCACCTTGCTGGAATAGCCACAGGCGCAGATTGCTGCTACCCCAGTCCACGGCAATATAGTTTTGTAGATTGAACATCAAGCATTCCTGATGGATAAAACGGCCTGTTGCCAGGCCGTGGATGAGATAGTTACTGCTCTGAAATTTCCATTTTCTTATCGAAATTGATGCTCAAAGAGCAGACGAGATACCCCACCGCTGCGAGGGCGAAGAACATCATTGCGGCATAATAATTACCGGTGAATTGCACAAGGAAACCGATAAAAATCGGCAGGATGGCGGCGAACAGATTGCTGGTAAAGTTCATGGTGCCGCAGATCGTCCCCGCTACGGATTGAGCGCCAAGAAGACCCGGAATAGACCAGTAGACGCTTGCCCAACGCAGAGGGAACAGGGCGATAGTGAGCAGCGTAATCGCGACGCCTGGCGTACTGCTTTGCGCGCAAAGAAATATCCCTATGCCAGCAGTAATAGCTGAAATCGCCAGCATGGTATGCATAACGCGACTGGTTTTACCGCCTTTACTGCGCCATTTATCCATGATGTAGCCGCCGGTTAGTTGGCCGACAAAACACAGCAGGAAAATAATTGCCATGGCGCCACCCATAGACTTAATATCGAAGCCGTAGGTAGCCTGGAAATATAATGGCAGCCAGGTCATGAGACCATAGAAGACAAAGCTATAGCATACCCACCCACAAATTAACGCAATGACATTACGTTGTTTTAAATAAGGTTTGATATCTGCGAGACGATATTTTTTACCAGCGGTGGAATCTCCATTGGCTTCAGTAATATGATCCAGTTCAGCTTTGTTAATCCCAGGGTGTTCAGAAGGATAGGTACGAATATACCACCAGGCAATAAGACCTATAGCGATAGTCCCCACCCCGGCAATGATGAAGGCCATCCGCCAGGAGTCAAACTGAGCAATAAGCCCGGCAATGATGACGGCACCCAGTGCGGTACCTAACGGCGCGCCGCCATCCAGCAGCATTGAGCCGCGGCCGCGTTCAGTCGGGGTCAGCCAGGTCCCCATCAGTTTTGCGCCCGCGGGCATAATGGGGGACTCGGCGATACCCAGTCCAATGCGTGAAATTGAGAGGGTAAAAATAGAATGACAGAGGGCGGCGATGGCCTGAAATGCACCCCATAAAATTGTGGCGATAGCAATAATATTTCGGGCTTTAAATTTGTCAGCAATGACCCCGCTGGGTATTTGCATGAGCGCATAGGCCCAGAAGAATGCACTGTGAATAACACCAACAACACGCGTGTCGGTAATGCCGAATTCATCGGTAATATAGGGCATGGCAATGGATAAAGAGGTACGGTCAATATAGTTAATTGCTCCCAGAATAAGCATGACAATAAATATTCGCCATCTTACCGTTGTCGCTTTGAGCTTTTCTTCTTCAGTATGGACATTGACATGAGACATAGATGCTCCTTGCCATGCCCAATAATGAGCATGGCGATACGAGGTATTATAATTATCAGGGTAACTTACATAATGGAACCGATAGTCCAGGGAACAAACTCCTGGCTACCATAACCAAACTCTTCGCTTTTTGTTTTTTTACCGGACGCCATTTCAAGGATCATTTGATATAAACGTTCACCGACCTGTGCAATTGTCTCTTCACCTTCAACAATGGTGCCGCAATTAATATCCATATCTTCCTGCTGGCGTTGCCATAAGGTGTTGTTGGTGGCGAGTTTCAGGCTTGGGGTGGGTTTAGAGCCAAACGCAGAACCGCGGCCAGTCGTGAAGCACAGCAGATTTGCGCCTCCGGCAATTTGCCCGGTGACCGCAATGGGGTCATACCCGGGGGTATCCATAAATACGAATCCTTTTTCCGTTACCGGTTCGGCATATTCATAAACAGCGGTTAAATTTGTGGTTCCGGCCTTAGCAATTCCCCCAAGCGATTTTTCCAGGATGGTGGTCAGTCCACCAACTTTATTACCCGCTGAGGGGTTATTGTTCATCTCGCTCCCGGTACGGCGACAATAATCTTCCCACCAATGAATACGAGCGATGAGTTTTTCACCGACTTCACGAGTGACGGCGCGGCGGGTCAGGAGATGCTCAGCACCATAGATCTCTGACGTTTCAGAGAGGATTGCGGTACCCCCTTGCTGCACCAGTTTATCAACCGCGTAACCGAGCGCGGGATTGGCAGAGATACCGGAATAGCTATCTGACCCCCCACATTCAAGGGCCAGAATGATTTCTGCCGCGGGAATCGGCTCCCGTTGCACCCGGTTTGCCTGCGGCAGCATTTCGTTGATGAGCTCAATGCCCCTGGCAATAGCATGGCGGGTACCGCCGATCTCCTGAATCGTGAAGCTGTGCAGCATGGGACCATCGCTTAAGCCATGGGCGTTCATCATATCTTTGATTTGGCTGGATTCACATCCGAGACCAATGATGATCACGCCAGCAAAATTTACATGAGTGGCATAACCCGCCATGGTTCGACGCATGACCTCCATCGATTCGCTTTTTGAACCAATGGCGCAACCAAAACTTTGTGGTAGCGCGACAACGCCATCCACGTTGGGATAGTCGCCGAGACCATGAAGCCGAAAGTGATCTTCAATGGCTTTGACAACGGTAGCGCTGCAGTTAACTGAGCTCAGTACGCCAATGTAGTTGCGGGTTGCTGCCCGTCCATCGGCCCGGCGTATGCCCATAAATGTATCCTGGTGCCCGGCAGGCGGCAGGGTATGACAGTCTTCCCCCCAACCATACTCGCGCTCAAAATCGCCCATGCCGAGGTTTTGCATATGAATATGCTCACCACGACGAATAGACTGGGTAGCAAACCCGATAATCTGTCCGTAGCGTTTTACCGCTTCACCTGCGGCAATATCACGAATGGCAATTTTATGACCGGCGGGGATATCGCTGAGGGTTTTCAATTGTTCTTCAGGAAGCCAGGTACCGGCGGCGACCGGTTGTCTGGCGATGACGACATCATCTTTATCATTTAGTTTGAGTACAGGATTCGTGTTCATTGACATTGCTCTCTAAGAATTTATTGGCTAATGCGGGCCAGAACGTTTTTAACGTACTCCGTTTTCTCGGCATTGAGCGGCAGCGCTGGCGGTACCACGGCAGTAGAAATATCCAGGCCACTTAAATTTATTGCCGCTTTAATCACGCCAAAAAACGGTTGCTCAAGGGCATACAGCGGGGAAAGCCTGGCCAGCTGTTTTTGGTAAAGACCGGCAGAAGTCATATCGCCATCAAGGAACGCCTGGTAAATCCCGCGCGTAATCTGCGGCGCGAAATTAAACGTCGCGGGAATACCGCCGTGACCACCCAACAGCAGGGTATCCAGCATGTATTCGTCATAACCGCTAAATATGATGAAATCCGGGCGAAAAGCATGTACCCGATTGATGATTTCGCGGGTATGGCTGATGTTATCAATGGTGTCTTTAATACCAACGATGTTGGGCACGTCCCGGGCCAGACGCGTAATGACCTCAATGCCAATATCCTGACCGGTCAGTTCGGGAAAATTATAGAGAAATACGGGGGTGTTTAATGCGTCTGCGACCCGCTTATAATGGGTATAACGCGCTTCGTCACTTAATTTGGCATAATAGGGATTAACGACGAGTACGCCATCCGCACCATGCTGCTGGGCATGTAAACCCAGTTCAATGGTTTCCGCCGTACCGGCACAGGCGATACCCATTAGTACCGGGACCCTCCCTTTTATATGCTGGAGACAAAATTCAGCAATCTCTTTACGTTGGCAGTTCGATAAATGGCAAAACTCCCCGCCGCTGCCAAGGATCAGCACCCCGTCAGCGCCATTGGCTATCACATGATCCAGCATGCGGGCCATGCCTGGACGATCGAGTTCACCTTGTTCATTGACAATGGTTGGTACCGGTGGAAATACACCCTTAAATACGGCTGTCATTCTAACTCCTTTGTTCTATATATGGAACTAATGTTCTGTATGTTGAATAAAGTACAGCAAAACATCGCGCATTTCGTCAACGGTTTTTGTAGAACTAATGAACAATTGTGACTCGTGTCGTATTTAAAACGGAATGCCCGGCGGAGCCAGGGAGGTCACGGGTTTGTGCAAAAAAGCCTCATCGCGGAGAGAATAGAATGGGGTATACTGATGGGAGTGTATGAATCAAAAGATCAATTTGCGTATGAACAAGGATATAACAACACCGGTACCCGCCCTCGATAAGACAGTCAAAATCTGTAATTACCTGTTCAATTCGCCCGGCGCCACATTCAGCCAGATTCAGCAGGATTTGGGTTTACCGAAAAGCAGCACGTCCTCGTTGCTCAATGCGTTGGTTGATCACCATTTATTGCGCCTGGAGAAAGGGCGTTTTTTCCTCGGGCTAAAGCTTTATGAGTGGGGAAACCGCTCGCTGGAGCAGTTTGATATTCGCAACGTCGCGCTGCCTGTGCTGGAAAAGCTGAGAGAACAAACCGATCTGACCTGTCATCTTGGCATTCTTGATGAAGTCGCGCCGATCTATGTACTGAAACTTGAGAATACACAGCCAATCGGTATTCGTACCTGGGTGGGTAAAAAGCTGCCTCTGCACAGTTCTGGGGTGGGGAAAGCGCTATGTGCCTGGCTACCTGCAGAAAAAATAGACCAGCTGTTACCGGAAGAGAGGCTTCCGAGCTTTACCGCTACGACGATCACCAGAAAAACCCTTTTGATGCAGGAGTTTGCCAGGATTCGTGAGCAAGGGTGGGCATTTGACAACGCGGAAGATTCGCCGGGCATTTATTGTATTGCGGCTCCGGTCTTTAACCGTTCCCGGGAAGTGATTGCCGCGGTCAGCATCAGCGGCGTGGAGCTGCAAATGCCCAAAGAGCGCATTCCCCGATACTCCGTTCTGGTTCGCGAGGCATGCCAGGCTCTCTCGGCAAAACTGGTTTAATTCGCCCCACCTCGCGGAGCCGTTTCTCGTACCGAATTCCGTGATGCGCATCCGCTATTTTCGGCTGTTTAAGACAGCCGACTCTCATCATGGCTGGCCCCAGCCGCGATAAGTCACATTATGCTATGCCCGGGAGTCGACAGCGGGCAAATTCCCATTATGATAGTGGGGCTGCGGTAGAATGAGAGGAAGCATGATCTGGTTAGGATTGGCCACGCTGGTGGTAGTATTTGTTGTCGGATTTCGGGTACTTACCTCTGATTCACGCCGTGCTATTCGCCGCCTGAGCGAGCGATTAGGCATTACCCCGGTGCCGCTGGAATCGATGATCGATCAGCTGGGGAAAAGCGCCGGGAATGAGTACCTTCGCTATCTTGAACGTCCCAACGAAGCGCATTTGCAAAACGCAGCCCAGGTCCTGCTGATCTGGCAGGTTGGCATCGTCGATGGCAGCGAGCAGAACCTGCATTACTGGTATCGGCTGATGCAAAAATCCCGTCTGGCGGCTCCAGTTACCGATGCGCAGATCCGTCTCGCGCAGGGGTTTCTTCGCGAGCTGGAGCCAGAGCTGAGCGAGCTGGTGGCCCTGCAGCAGCGCTATAACGCGCTGTTTTTACCCGAGGACGGCGTTCACTGGCTGCACTGATTACCTAACCTGCCACCCGACATCCGATCGCGCAGCGGCCCGTTACTGGCGGGTTCCGGTTTATTCATGCCCGATAATCAAGCTTAAAGTTGTCAAAACGTTAAATTAGTCACAAACAAAATGTTACACTGCGCAACTTTTCCGCCATCCAAATTTGCAGGTAACCAATGACTCCTCTCAATGAAACCAGACAACATGCCAGTGAATTAACGCGGCCAAACTGGTCTGCGGTATTTGCGGTGGCCTTTTGCGTGGCCTGCCTGATTACCGTTGAGTTTTTACCGGTTAGCCTGCTCACGCCAATGGCCCAGGACCTGGGGATTTCCGAAGGGCTGGCCGGGCAGTCGGTCACGACCACCGCGTTTGTGGCCATGTTCGCCAGCTTGTTTATTACCTCGATTATCCGCAGCACCGACCGGCGCTATGTGGTGATCCTGTTTTCCGTTCTGCTGACGGTATCCTGTCTGCTGGTCTCTTTTGCTAACAGCTTCGCTCTGCTGCTGGTGGGGCGCGCCTGCCTCGGGCTGGCGTTAGGCGGTTTCTGGGCGATGTCCGCCTCGCTGACGATGCGCCTTGTCCCGATGCGGGTGGTGCCGAAAGCGCTGTCGGTCATCTTTGGCGCCGTGTCGATTGCGCTGGTGATTGCCGCGCCGTTGGGCAGTTTTCTGGGCGGCGTGATCGGCTGGCGTAACGTTTTTAATGCCGCGGCGGTAATGGGCGTGCTCTGTACCCTTTGGGTACTGAAGGTGTTGCCCTCTTTACCCGGCGAAGCGCCGCATCACCAGCAAAATATGTTTGGCCTGCTGAAACGGCCCGGCGTGATGGCCGGGATGTGCGCCATTTTCATGGCATTTGCCGGCCAGTTTGCCTTCTTTACCTATATTCGTCCGGTCTACATGACCCTTGCCGGTTTTGATGTCGACGGCCTGACGCTGGTGCTGCTGAGCTTCGGTATTGCCAGCTTTATCGGTACCTCGCTGTCGTCGATGATCCTTAAGCGTTCGGTGAAAATGGCTCTGACGGTTGCGCCGCTGCTGCTGGCGATTTGTGCGACGACGCTGGTGCTGTGGGGGGAAAGCCAGGTTGTGGCGTCGACGGTTGCGATTATCTGGGGCTTTGCTTTTGCGCTGATTCCGGTGGGGTGGTCAACGTGGATTACCCGCTCGCTGTCCGACCAGGCGGAAAAGGCCGGGTCGATCCAGGTGGCGGTTATTCAGCTGGCCAATACCTGTGGCGCGGCGGTAGGCGGCGTGGCGCTGGACCATCTCGGTCTGCTGTCGCCGCTGGTGATTTCCGGCGCGCTGATGCTGTTGACCGGGCTGCTGGTGGCGACCAAAGTTCGCGTGTAGCCCGTCGGCGATAAAACCCCGATCGCGTGACGCGGAGCGGGGTAGCGGCGGGGACCGGCGAGTGAAATCTACGGGCGTTCGCCCCGCGCCAGCCGGGCGTTAATCTCGACGATCACTCCCGGCAGGTCCGCCAGCGTATCGATAACATAATGCGCCCCGGCGGCGTACAGCTTTTCAGCCGCCTGCTCGCGGCGGGTGGCAATCTCTTCTGCCGTCATCGCCTGAAATGCCTGCCAGGTGGCGCCAAACTCGTTACCGGAAACCGCCAGACCCACGCTCCACATCCCGGCGTTCAGTCCTTCGCTAATCCCCGGCGCAGCGTCGTCCACCTTCACGCAGTGGGCGACGGCATCAATGCCGAGAGCAATCACGTTTTGTAGCGCCATCCATGGGCCGGGACGCCCGCCGGCCGCGAGATCATCGGTGGCGACCCAGTAGTCCGGCGCATAGCCCTGGGCGGCAGCGGCGGGCACCAGCTTTTCCATCACCGGGCGCGGGTAACCGGAACAGGAGCCAATTTTCACTCCTTCGGCGCGAAGTGCGGCAATGGTGTCGACAACACCGGCGATAGGGGTGGAAAAGTCGACAACTTTAGCGATTTGCAGCGGCATGAACGCAGCATAAATCGCCTCAATATCGGCGGCGGTCATCGAACGGCCGAATTTTGCCTGCCAGCGCGCGTCCACGGAGGGTAATTTACCCAGCGCTTCAATATGCTGCCACTTGCCAAGCCCCATCGGCACGCGGGCCTCGGCAAGCGTAATGTCGACATCAAACGCCTGATGGAAGGCCTCGACGAAAATTTGCGTCGGTGCGAAGGAGCCGAAATCTACGGTGGTGCCGGCCCAGTCGAGAATCAGTGCGGTAATACGGTTCATGGCGGTTCCTTAGTGTTTCCAGTACATGGCGTTGTCGATTGCCGTCAGCAGGGCGGTGATATCAGCGTCATACACTTCGCCGATGTTGCCGATACGGAAACAATCGCTCTGTGAGACTTTGCCCGGATAAATAACGAAGCCCTGCTCTTTAAGCTGCTGATAGAACGCTTTAAAGCGGTACTGCGGCGCATCCGGAGAGTAAAACGCGGTGATGATCGGTGAATGCAGGCTGTCGTCGAGCAGCGGCTGAAAACCGAGCGCGCGCATCCCGGCGACCAGACGGCGCTGGTTGGCGCTGTAGCGTCGGTGGCGTGCGGCCACGCCGCCCTCATCGGCCAGCTCTTTCAGCGCCTGGGCGAAGGCCAGCACGGTATGGGTTGGCGAGGTAAAGCGCCACTTTCCATGGTTGTCTTCCATACAACGCCACTGGGCGTAGAGGTCGAGCGACAGCGAGTGCGAGCGACCTTTGCAGGTTTGCAGTTCGCTCTCGCGGGCAATCACAAAGGCGAAACCCGGTACGCCCTGGATGCACTTGTTGGCAGAGCTGATCAGGTAGTCGATATTCAGCGCGGCAACGTCCATCGGGATGCCGCCAAAGCTGCTCATCGCATCAACGATATAGCGTTTGCCGTAGCGCTGCGCCAGCACCGCCACCTCGGCGATGGGGTTAAGCATCCCGGTGGTGGTTTCGCTGTGGACCATGGCGATGTGGGTAATCGCCGGGTCATCCTCGAGGATCTGCGCGATCGTCGCCACGTCCGGACGGGCCACTTCCCCGCAATCATACGCGTGGCAGGCGACACCCATCAGTTCCGCCATCTCGATCATTCGCGCCCCGTAGGCGCCGTTGCTGATAATCAGCACTTTGCCTTCGGCGCCGACGGCGCTGCCGAGTACCGCTTCGACCGCGTAGCTGCCGCTACCTTGTAGCAGGACGGAGGTGTAGCCCGCGTCAGGCGTTGCCAGCTCAACCAGCTGCTGGCGAATGGTCTGTACCACGCCGAGATTATAATCGTCGTCCCAGGTGCAGCTATCGAACAACATCGCCTCTTTCACCGTACGGGAGGTGGTCAGCGGGCCGGGGGTCAGCAGCAGGTAATTACGTGAAGTCATTTATCTCACCATTTGGTCTATACCAGATTGATTTTATGATGGTGATAATTGATGCAAAAGGTCAAAGAAAAGATCGCGCTGCAACAAAAAATTCATCTCCGTGGGTATAATGGCGCTATCAAATTTGTTTGCGAGTCAACATGAAATCACCCTCTGGCGAGATCCCGCAGTACCTGATGATTAAGGCGCAATTGCAGGCGCGTATCCAAAATGGCGCGTTGAAAAGCGGCGATAAGCTGCCGTCAGAGCGCGAACTGTGCGCGATCTTCAACACCACGCGTATTACGGTACGTGAGAGCCTGGCGCAGCTGGAGGCCAGCGGCGCGATCTATCGCGCCGATCGCCGCGGCTGGTTTGTGACGCCGGAGCGTCTGTGGCTGGATCCGACGCAAAACACCAACTTTCACAAGCTGTGCATCGAGCAGGGGCGCGAGCCGAAAACGGTCCTGCTGGACGGCCGGTTAACCGCGGTGCCGCTGGATGTAATGACGCCGCTGGCACTGCAGCCGTTCGATCGGGTTTACCTGCTGACGCGCCTGCGCTACGCCGACGGGCGGGCGATTTGCTATAGCGAAAACCACTGCCTGCCGGCCCGCGTTCCGGAGCTGCTGCGCCACGATCTGAACGGCAGTCTGACTGAGATTTATCACACCCATTACGACCTGATATATACCAGTATGCATTTGTCGTTCTATCCCACTTCGATGCCGCCGCAGGCTGCGGAAGCGCTGGGGGTAATGGAAGGGCGCCCGGCGCTGCTGCTGCGCCGTCTTAACTACGATCAGCACGGGCGTATTCTGGATTACGATATCGAGTACTGGCGCCACGATAGCCTGCGCATTGAAGTCGACACCCACTGATTTTGCTGATTTTTCCTCCCTGGACGACGGCATCGGCTGATTTTACGGCCTTCCGACGGCAGGTCGGGTGGAGAAACTGCCCTGCTTTCGGGATCACCCCGGCTCACGATGTTTAATTGCCCCGCCTTTAATCCATCCGACATATTCCGGTCATCGTTTTGTCATAAACCCCCGGTAGCGTGAAGGCAAATCTGGTGTAGACCAGAATGACCGACAACCCGATGAGGCTTACACGATGAAACTCTCCCGACTTGCTCTGCTGTCCGTTTTCGCACTGACCAGTTCCCCGGTTTGGGCGGATGGGATCGTCACGGTCTATTCCGCTGACGGCCTGCATGATGGCGACAACAGCTGGTATCAGAACCAGTTCGACGCCTTCACCAAAGCGACGGGCATCAAAGTGCAGTATGTGGAAGGCGGCTCCGGCGCGATCGTCGAGCGGCTGGCGAAGGAACGCACCAACCCGCAGGCCGACGTACTGGTGACCGTTCCGCCGTTTATCCAGCGCGCCGCCAAAGAAAATCTGTTAGCTGAGTTTACCCCGCAGGGTAGCGAGCGAATTCCCGGCGCCAATGCCCATTACTCGCCGCTGGTGAACAACTACCTGACCTTTATCTACAACAGCCAGCTGCTGAAAACCGCCCCGGCAAGCTGGCAGGCGCTGTTGGATAGCCGCTACAAAAACAAACTGCAGTACTCGACGCCGGGCCAGGCCGGCGACGGTACCGCGGTAATGCTGCAGGCGTTCCACAGTCTGGGCGGCAAGGAGGCGGGTTTTGCCTATCTCGGTAAACTGCAGGCCAATAACGTCGGCCCGTCCGCTTCTACCGGCAAGCTCACCGCGCTGGTGAACAAAGGCGAGCTGTTTGTCGCGAACGGCGATCTGCAGATGAATCTGTCGCAGATGGCGCGTAACCCGAATGTGAAAATTTTCTGGCCGGCGGACGATAAGGGCGAACGTAGCGCGCTGGCGCTGCCGTACACCGTGGGTCTGGTCCAGAATGGCCCGCAGAGCGAAAACGGTAAAAAGTTGATCAACTTCCTGCTGGATAAAGCGGCGCAAACCCGCGTCAGCGCTCTCTCCTGGGGCCTGCCGGTACGCAGCGACGTGACGCCGACCGATAGCAACTATCAGGCGGCAAAAGCGGCGCTTGACGGCGTGAAAAGCTGGGAACCGAACTGGGACGATGTGGCCGTATCGCTGTCGGCAGACATTGCCCGTTGGCATAAAGTGACCGACAGCGAGTAGGCCTGATGTTGATGAAAACGACTGCTTCCCGCTCCCCGTCGATGATGGGGAGCACTGGAATTACCCTCGACTCTCTGCGCGTTTCGTACCACGGCAACGTGGTGCTGAAGCCGCTGTCATTGACCATCGAACCCGGCGAAGTGCTGGCGCTGATTGGTCCCTCCGGTTCCGGCAAAACCACGGTACTGCGGGCGATTGCCGGGTTTGTACAGCCGGCGGGAGGGCGGATCCTGATTGGTGATACCGATGTTACCGGGCTGCCGCCGTACAAGCGTGGTCTTGCCATGGTGGTACAAAACTATGCTCTGTTCCCGCATATGAAGGTGGAAGATAACGTCGCCTTTGGCCTGCGCGCGCAAAAGCAGCCGCAAGCGCTGATTGCTGACAGAGTGAACGAGGCGCTGAAGATTGTCGGGATGGCGGACTACGCCACGCGCTATCCACACCAGCTTTCCGGCGGTCAGCAGCAGCGCGTCGCCATCGCCAGGGCGATTGCCGTGCGTCCGCGGGTGCTGCTGCTCGACGAGCCGCTCTCGGCGCTGGATGCGCAAATACGCCATAACATGGTGGAGGAGATTGCCCGTCTTCACCGCGAGCTGCCGGAGCTGACCATTCTCTACGTCACCCACGATCAGACCGAAGCCCTGACCCTGGCGGACAAGATTGGCATCATGAAAGACGGCTCGCTGATTGCCCACGGCGAGACGCATCAGCTTTATCATTATCCGCCCAACCGCTTTAGCGCCGAATTCCTTGGGCGCGCCAATATTCTGCAGGCCACGGCGCTGACCGATAGCGCGGGTCCTGGGCTGGTCAGCGTCAGCTGCGGCGGTGGATTGATTCATGCTTTCAGTCAGGGTGGGCAGCATGGCAATAATAAGCTGCTGTGTATCCGCCCACAGCATATGAGCCTGGCACCCCGCTCGGCGACCAGTAACCGGCTCAACGCCACGCTGACCTCGGTGCGCTGGCAGGGGGACTTGACCCATCTGCTGTGTGATGTTGCGGGTGAGGCGGTACGTATCGTGATGACGCACGTCAACCCGCTGCCGCGCGCGGGCGACAGGCTGGCGCTGTACTTTGAACCGAACGACGCGGTACTGATTGAGGTATCATGATGTCGCAGATGTTAACGCTTTCGCGCCCGGCGTTCAGCCTGCGCCCCTTCCTGTGGCTCCTGCTGCCGCTGCTGGTGCTGGCGAGCCTGTTTTTCTATCCGCTGCTGCTGATCGCCGAACAGGCGCTGCGCGATGCCAGCGGTCACCTGAGTCCCGAAACTTTCTGGCGGGTGATTGATTCCCGCCGTTTTATCAGCGCGTTGCTGAATACCTTACATATTGCGGTCTTTGCCACGCTCGGTTGCCTGGTTCTGGGCAGCGTCCTGGCGCTGATTCTGGTGTTTATTCCGTTTCCCGGCAGCCAGCTGATTAGCCGGGTGATTGATACTTTTATTGCTCTGCCGACCTTTCTGATCACGCTCGCCTTTACCTTTATTTATGGCTCTGCGGGGTTACTGAACGGCACGCTGATGTCGTTGTTGCATGTCGAACTGCCGCCGGTGGACTTCCTCTATTCCATCAACGGCGTGATTCTGGCGGAGATCACCGTTTTCACGCCGCTGGTGATGCGCCCGCTGATGGCCGGGCTGCGGCAGATTGATAAAAGCCAGCTGGAGGCGGCGAGCATTCTCGGGGCCCATCCGCTGCGGGTGATTGCCCAGGTGATCTTCCCGGCGGCGCTGCCGGCGCTGATGGCGGGCGGCAGCCTGTGCCTGCTGTTGACCACCAACGAGTTTGGGATCGTGCTGTTTATCGGCGCGAAAGGGGTGAATACCCTACCGATGATGGTCTACAGCAAGGCCATTCTGGAGTCCGATTACAGCGTGGCCTGCACGATCGCGCTGATTAATATTCTGCTGTCGCTGGGGCTGTTTATGCTCTACCGGCTGGCCGCCGCGCGTACCGGCGTAAGGAGCTAACGATGTTAATCTGGTCGCGCAAAGGCCGTGCTGCGGCGGGAACCCTGGCGGTAGTGCTGTTTGCCGGGTTCTTCTTCCTGCCGCTGGCGGTGATTTTGATGTCCAGCCTTAGCCAGCAGTGGAACGGTCTGCTGCCGTCCGGGTTTACCTTCGGACACTTCGTAAATGCGTTTCGCGGCGCGGCCTGGGATTCGCTGTTCTCAAGCCTGGTGGTGGGCTTTTGCGCCAGTCTGTTCGCCCTGCTATGCGGCATGTGGGCGGCGCTGTCTCTGCGTCAGTTCAGCGCCCGGTGGCAAAAATATCTCGGGCTGGCGTTCTATCTGCCCAGTGCGATTCCTTCCGTTTCAGTTGGGTTAGGCATACTGGTGGCCTTCAGCCAGGGACCATTGCAGATGAACGGCACCTTCTGGATTGTGCTGGCGGCGCACTTCGTGCTGATTTCGGCGTTCACGTTCAGCAATGTCTCCACCGGGCTGGCGCGTATTTCGCCGGATATTGAAAGCGTTGCCTCCAGCCTTGGCGCATCGCCGTGGTATCGTCTGCGTTACGTTACCTTACCGCTGATGACGCCGTGGATGATCTCCGCGCTGGCGTTGAGTTTGTCGCTGTCGATGGGCGAGCTGGGGGCCACGGTTATGATTTATCCGCCGGGCTGGACGACGCTGCCGGTGACGATTTTCAGTCTTACCGACCGCGGCAATATTGCCGACGGCTCGGCGCTGACCATCGTGCTGGTGGGTGTGACGCTGCTGCTGATGATTAAGCTTGAGCGTATCGCCCGCCGGATGAGCCCGAAATAACGTCATCCCCGGCGGCGGCATGCTGCGCGGAGAGCTTATTATTCCGTAGGGCGCAATTCGCTCTTTGACCCCTGGCCCGCGGCCTCTGCGCCGCGGGTTTTTTATGCCTGATGTTTTGTTGCCCACCTCACAATATAAACAGAACTCATACCTGCCGTCGGTTTTTTGAACCGGACAGCGCCCGGTGACTGCCTTAAGTTGAATAGCAAAGTTCGCCATAAAAAACACAAACCAGAACATTCGTACCGCCTGCTTAAGGAAGTCACCCTATGAATCACTCTCGTGTAGTCGATGTGAAGTCGTGGATCGATGCCCGACCGATCTCACGTTTTCAGTGGAACGTCCTGCTGCTGTGTTTTGTCATCATTATGCTTGATGGCTATGACGCGGCGGTGATGGGTTTTATCGCCCCGGCTCTGATTGAAGACTGGGGCATCAGCCGGGCAGAAATGGGGCCGATCCTCGGGGCCGCCATGTTTGGCGTGGCCATCGGCGCGCTGGTTGCCGGGCCGCTTTCCGATCGCTACGGTCGCATGCGTATTTTACTGTGGTCGGTGGCCTTTTTTGCTCTCTTCAGCCTTGCCGCCGCGCTGGCGCAGAGCCCGTCACAGCTGGCGCTGATGCGCTTTCTTACCGGGCTGGGGCTGGGAGCGGTGATGCCAAACTGCGTGACGCTGGTGGCGGAATATATGCCCGAACGTCGTAAGGGATTGATGATCACACTGATGTACAGCGGCTTTAACGTCGGCTCCGGGCTGGGGGGCTTTATCGCCGCGGGTCTGCTGTCGCATTACAGCTGGCATTCGGCGCTGATCTTCGGCGGCGTACTGCCGCTGGTGGTGCTGCCATTCATGGTCGTCATGCTGCCGGAGTCGGCCATGAATATGGTGGCGCGTCGCTTACCGGGTGCGCATATTGCCCGGGTCCTCAACCGTCTGGGCGGCAGCTTCGATAGCAGCACCGTCTTTCAGCTCAATGCGCCGCAAATTTCACGGCGTAGTAAGGTAGCGCAGCTGTTCCGCAACGGCTATGCGCGCGGCACGCTCGCCCTGTGGCTGACCTATTTTATGGGGCTGTTTGTGATTTATCTGCTCAACGGCTGGCTGCCCACTATTTTACGTTCTGGTGGATTGTCGTTGCCGCAGGCGGCGATTATCACCGGCCTGTTCCAGCTGGGCGGCCCGCTGGGGGGCATCCTTGTCGGCTATCTGATGGACCGCGGCTCGGCAAAAGCGGTGATTGCGGTGACCTATTTCCTCGGCTGTATGTGCCTGTTAACGCAAGGATTGATGGACTTCGGTTCGGCGGCCCTGGCGGTGCTGATCTTTATCAGCGGTATGTGCATCAACGGCGCGCAGAATGGCCTGCAGGCATACTCTCCGGCCTACTATCAAACTGAAATTCGCGCCACCGGCGTTAGCTGGATGCACGGCATTGGCCGTAGCGGAGCGATACTTAGCTCTACCCTGGGTGGCGTGATTATGCTCGCCGTACCGGGCCACTCTTCAATATTTTTGGTGCTGGCGCTGCCGGCCTGCCTGGCCGGGGGCGCGATTTTACTGCACCGTATGAACCACCACCCTAAGCCTCGGGAAACAGAGGCGGATCTGAGCGCGCTGTCGCAAACGTTGCATAACCGATAAGTGGAGTTACCTTATGGCCAGAATACTCGGCGGGATCGCCGTTTCTCATACCCCGACCATCGGCTTTGCCGTCGATCATCACAAACAGCAGGAAGCGGCATGGGCACCTATTTTCCAGAGCTTTGAGCCGCTGCAGATCTGGCTTGATGAGAAAAAACCGGATGCGCTGGTCTATATCTTCAATGACCATGTGACCGCCTTTTTCTTCGATCACTACTCGACGTTTACGCTCGGGATTGATAACGAATACGCTGTGGCAGACGAAGGGGGAGGCCCGCGCGATCTGCCGCCGGTAAAAGGCGATGCGGCGCTCTCCAGGCATATCGGCGCGAGCCTGATGGCGGACGAGTTTGATATGTCGTTCTTTATGGACAAAAAGCTCGACCACGGCCTGTTCTCTCCGCTCTCGGCGCTGCTGCCGTGGCAGCAGGAAACGGGATGGCCGACGCGGGTGATCCCGTTGCAAATCGGCGTGTTGCAATTCCCGGTGCCCAGCGCCCGGCGCTGCTACAAGCTTGGCCAGGCGCTGCGCCGGGCGATTGAAAGTTACCCGGAAGATATCAACGTGGCGATCGTCGCGACCGGGGGCCTGTCGCATCAGGTGCATGGCGAGCGCTGTGGTTTCAACAATCCACAATGGGACGCGCAGTTCGTTGATATGCTGGTTAATGATCCGGAAAAGCTGGCTGAAATGACGCTTGGCGAGTACGCCACGCTTGGGGGGATGGAAGGGTCTGAAGTGATTATGTGGCTGGTCATGCGCGGCGCGCTGTCGGCTAACGTGACTGAAGCCTGGCGTGACTACTACCTGCCGTCAATGACCGGCATCGCCACCCTGATTCTGGAAAATAATGCCCGCACTCCGCCGGTGGATACCCTCAGTCGCCATCGTCAGCATATGGCACAGCAGCTGGCTGGCGTGGAAAAGCTGCCGGGGACCTATCCGTTCACCCATGAGCGTAGCCTGAATAGCCTGCGGTTGAACAGTTTCCTGCACCAGCTGATTCAACCCGCCTGGCGCGAGCGTTTTCTCAAGCAACCGCAGGCGCTATACGCCGAAGCGGGGCTGAGCGAAGAGGAGCAACGTCTGCTCGACGCGCGCGACTGGCGCGGGTTGATTCAGTACGGCGCCAGCTTTTTCCTGCTGGAGAAAATGGGGGCGGTGGTGGGCGTATCTAACCTGGATATCTACGCCGCCATGCGCGGACAGACGCTGGAAGAGTTCCAGAAAACGCGAAATCAGCAGGTGACTTACTCGGTGGCCGGAACCCGTTGACCTTGCGCGACCTGCTGCTGGATAAAGCTGAGTAGCGCCTGGGTCGCCGGCGACGGCAAACTTCCCGCGCGGAAGGTGAGCCCGATGCGGCGGGTGGTATCCGGCAGCTGCACCGGCAGTACGGTCAGCAGGCCATTGTCGATTTCGAAACACATCTGGCTGGCGGAAACTGCCGCCAGCATATCAGAGTCGCGTAGCAGGCCGCGCACCATCGCCGCATCTCCTGTCTCCACGGTTGGCTGCGGCAAAGGTAATCCCAATGTCAGAAACGCCCGCTCCAGCAGGCGTCGTGCCGGAGCATTCGAGCGCGGCAGTACCCATTGCGCGGCCGCTAGCTGACTCAGTGGATTGGGGTGGCGAAGCAGCGGGTGCTCATTGCGCAGAAGAATCAACATCTCTTCCTCAAACAGCGCCTCGCAGCTCAGGTCGGGCAGCTCTTCATCCTGACGCAGCGCGCCGATAATAAAATCGATATGTCCCGCGCGCATGTCGGAAACCAGCGACTCATATGGACTTTCGTTGGTCATCACCATAATCCCCGGATGATGCGCCAGAAAGGCGCGAATCGCCGCAGGCAGTAGCCGGGTACGGCTGAGCGGCAGGGCGCCGATGCGTACGCTACCCTCAAGCACCCCCCGACGGGCGGCAAGATCGCTCCAGATATTCTCCAGCTCGTTGAGTGCCCGGCTGATGGGCGGGTACAGCAGATCTGCTGCTGGCGTCGGCCGGACGCCTTCCGGCGTCCGGCGAAACAGGGCGGAATCGGCGCCTTTTTCCAGAATTTTCAGCGCTGCGCTGACCGCCGGCTGGGTGATACCCAGCTGCGTGGCGACGGTCTGCGTGTGGTTGACATGGTAGAGCTGCAGGAAGATCTCCAGCCGCCGGGTATTAAACAGCCAGCCGGCGTCCGGCAGCGCAGATGAGGCGCGGGCTTTCAGCTTGTGCAACAGGGCGGGAATCGCCTGTAAATCACCGATCGCGCGCAGGGCGCGCGGCAGAATACATTTACCGTACTCTGTCGCCACCATCCCGCTGTAGTGGCGCTCGAATAGCGTCACGTTCAGCGCCGCTTCCAGATCGCGGATTGCCCGGGTGATCGCCGACTGTGTACGAAATAAATCATCAGCGGCACGCGAGACGCTGCCGCGCTGAGCGACCTGGCAGAAGAAACGTAGCTGCATGATATTTATCGTCTTATCGTATTTTCTCTTCAACATTCTGTACCAGGCGCCAGGTTGTGAGCTTTCCTACAACATAAATAAAAATCATAGCCTTCGCAAGTTAACGAATTACCCGCGGACCCCGGGACATGACAAGCTGAAAAAAACAACAGAGGAAGCCATCATGTCTCATCCGCATAGCGAAAAAAGTGCCCTTGTCGTCAGCGCCCACTCCGCCGATTTCGTCTGGCGCGCTGGCGGGGCGATTGCCCTGCACGCCAGCCAGGGCTACCAGGTCCATATTGTCTGCCTGTCGTTCGGCGAGCGTGGCGAATCGGCCAAATTGTGGCGCAAAGGCAATATGACCGAAGAGACGGTGAAGCAGATCCGCCAGCAAGAGGCGCAGGCCGCCGCCGATATCCTCGGCGCCAGCGTCGAGTTTTTTGATATCGGCGATTATCCTCTGCGCGCCGATCAAGAGACGCTGTTCCGCCTGGCCGATGTGTATCGTCGCGTGCAGCCGCACTTTGTCCTGACTCACTCGCTGCAGGACCCTTACAACTACGACCATCCGATGGCCTCTAACCTGGCCCAGGAAGCGCGCATCATTGCCCAGGCGGAAGGCTATCGTCCCGGCGAAAAGATCGTCGCCGCGCCGCCGGTTTACTGCTTTGAACCACACCAGCCGGAACAGTGCCACTGGCAGCCGGATGTCTTGCTGGATATCACCAGCGTGTGGGAAAAAAAATATCAGGCTATTCAGTGTATGCAGGGCCAGGAGCATCTCTGGGAGTACTACACCCGGGTTGCGCTGCAGCGCGGCGTGCAGGCGAAACGCAATATCGGCATCACCGCCGCCCGCGATATCGTTCACGGTGAAGCATATCAGAGCATCTTCCCTCGGGTGACGGAGAATCTGGCATGAAGCTATTGAATAAAAAAGGCATTGTTATCCGTAATCTGCCGCGCCTCGACGCGGCGACGTTACAGCAGTTTGCAACAGCTGGGGTGGCAACGATTCATGAAGCGCACGATCGGCAGGGGTTGATGGCTCCAGCCATTCGCCCGATTCTGCAGGGCGTCAGCCGGGCGGGGAACGCCGTCACGGTGCTGGTGACGCCGGGCGACAACTGGATGTTCCACGTGGCGGTCGAGCAGTGTCGCGCGGGGGATATTCTGGTCGTGGCCCCGACCTCGCCCTGCGGCGATGGCTTCTTCGGTGACCTGCTGGCAACGTCGCTGCAATCACGGGGCGTGATCGGCCTGGTGGGCGATATCGGGATCCGCGACTCGCATACCCTGCGAGAAATGGGCTTTGCCGTGTGGTCGCGCCAGGTCTATGCCCAGGGGACGGTGAAAGAGACGTTGGGATCGGTCAACGTCCCGGTAGTCTGCGCCGGGCAGCTGGTTACCCCCGGCGATGTGGTGGTGGCGGATGACGACGGCGTCGTGGTCGTACCGTATGCACAAGCCCGCGCGGTGCTGGCAAAGGCGGAAACCCGAATGGCTAATGAAATGGCAAAGCACGATCGGCTGCGCGATGGCGAGCTGGGGCTGGATATTTACGCCATGCGTCCGCGTCTGGCGGAAAAGGGGCTGCGTTATTACGACAATGCGGACGATGTGGAGGGCTAAGATGGCGCAACGCAAGATACCCTGCCTGCTGATGCGCGGCGGTACCTCGAAAGCCGCCTGTTTTCTGGCGGACGATCTGCCGTCAGACCCCGTGCAGCGCGATGCGGTGCTGCTGGCGGCGATGGGCTCGCCGGACGTCAGACAGATTGATGGCATCGGCGGCGGCGATCCGCTGACCAGCAAAGTGGCGATTATCCGCCGCTCCGCGCGACCAGACGCTGACGTCGATTACCTGTTTGCTCAGGTTAACGTCGATAGCGCAGTGGTCGACTACGGGCAGAACTGCGGCAATATTCTCGCCGCCGTTGGGCCGTTCGCGATTGAACGCGGCCTGGTGGCCCACGCGGCGCCGCTGACCCAGGTGCGAATCTTTATGGAAAACACCGGTCAGACGGCCATCGCTGAGGTGCCTTGCGATGAAGACGGCGTGGAGTATGCGGGCGGGACGCGCATTGACGGGGTACCGGGATATGCCAGCCAAATCGTACTGAATTTTCTTGATGTCGCAGGTTCCAGCTGCGGCGCGCTGCTGCCAACCGGGAGCGCCATTGACCGCTTCGACGGTATCGAGGTGACCTGCATCGATAACGGGATGCCGGTGATTTTGTTGCGCGCCCGCGACCTTGGGCGAAGCGGCTATGAAACCCGCGAACAGCTGGATAGCGACAGCGAGCTGAAACAGCGGCTGGAGTCGATACGCCTGCAGGCCGGCCCACGAATGAATCTGGGTGATGTTGCCCGGCGTACGGTACCGAAAATGACCCTGATCGCCGAGCCGCGCGACGGCGGCGCGATTGCCAGCCGGACCTTTATCCCTCACCGCTGCCACGCGTCGATTGGCGTATTTGGCGCAGTCAGCGTCGCCAGCGCCTGCCTGATCCCCGGTTCGGTCGCCGAGGGGCTGGCGCGGGTGGGCGACAATCCGCTTATCAGCGTTGAGCACCCCAGCGGCGAGTTCAGCGTTGCCCTGCGGCGCAGCGCGCAGGGTGAACTGGCGGGCTGCGGTCTGCTGCGTACCGCCCGCCTGCTGTTTTCCGGCGAAGTCTGCATTCCGGCCAGGGTCTGGCCGCGTAAGGAGCAATGATGACGGCAATAACATTTATTGGTTTCGGCGAAGCTGGCGGGATTCTGGCGGGTGATTTGGCACGGGAAAATGACGTTACCATCTGGGATCGCAAGCTTCAGGGCGCAGAGCGCGCAGCGATGCGGGAAAAAGCGCATCTGGCAGGCGTCCGGGTTGCGGACTCGCTTGCCCAGGCGCTGGAGGGGGCAACGCTGATCTTTTCCACCGTGACCGCCGGCTCGGCGCTGGAAGTCGCGCTGGCAGCAGCCGAATACGTACGTGAAGGCCAATTTTTCCTCGATTTGAACTCGGTAGCGCCTGAAACTAAACGTATCGCGGCCAATCGCTTTTTGCCCGGGGCCTATCTCGATGTGGCGGTAATGGCGCCGGTACCGCCGGCGCGGCTGAGAACGCCGTTGCTGATTGGCGGCGTGCAGGCTCGCGCGCTCGCGGAACGCTTAGGCGCCCTGGGGCTTAGCGCTCGTTACGGCGCGGATGACGTGGGCAAGGTGTCGGCCATTAAAATGTGCCGGAGCGTCATGATCAAAGGCCTGGAGGCATTGACGACCGAATGTCTGTTCGCCGCCCGCGAATATGGAGTGGAAGAGCAGGTCCTGGCGTCGCTGCATAGCAGTTTCCCATCGCTGGGCTGGAACGACGAGTTTCCGGGATATCTGATTAGCCGGGTGGCTGAACACGGTATTCGCCGCGGTGAGGAGATGGAAGAGGTCGTGAAAACGCTACGTGACGCAGGCGGGGCGGGGCTGATGAGCCGGGAGACGGCACAGGCGCAACGCCAGCTGCCGCAGAACATGGCCGCACGCGGCCTGAACTATACGCAGCTGGTCCCTTTCGACTGGAAAGCGCTGGCCCTTAAGCTGAAGTGATTACTGATTACTTCGCCGGGCAGCCGATCTTCCCGATTGCTGCCTGATACTGCTTCTGGTTATTACGCTCTTTCGCCAGCGTCGCCTCGCGGACGTATTCCTGGTTTTGCTTCGACGCGAGGACTTTATTGGCAAAGTCGGTATCGCTGAGGGTGGTCGCCGGGGCGCATTTTTCCTTCACCGCCGTCAGCACCTGCTGCTTTTGTTGCTCGAACTGCAGACTTTGCAGAGGTGATTCGGCCCAGGCCGCCGTCGCGCTCAGGCTGGCGATCAGACACACAATCCAACACGCTTTCATCGACTTCTCCTTAAGTAGTGGCTTCAGTCAACTATATGCGCAGGAGGCGAAATGCGCAAATTGGTCGGATATTAAATCTTTTAAAATCAGTAGATTGACTTTATCCTACCCGAACCCGCCGCCGGGAATCCACGGCGATCAGCACCACCGATGAGAGAATCAGTAACGTGCCGAGCCAGTCCGGTAGCGTAAAGGTGATGCCCAACAACAGGAGCGAGAGCAGGGCGCTGCTCAACGGCTCGGCGCAGCTGAGAATACCTGCCTTCGCGCCGCCAATCATCTGCGCGCCATTTAAATAGAGACTGAAGGTCAACGCGGTGCCAATGACCACCAGATAGAAGAACGCCAGCAGCAGACGGCCGTTGACCACAAAGCTGGCCCCCTGGCCGCCATAGAACGGCAGCAGCATCGCCCCGCCCAGCAGCATACTCCAGCCGACGATCGGCAGGGTGCCGTAACGGGCGATAAGCGTTGACGGCCAGGTGGTATAGAACGCGGCGGCAAAGGCCGAAGCCACCCCCCAGAACAGCGCTGCGGGCGATATCGACAGCGTGGTCGGATTGCCATGGGTGACCAGCAGGAACGTCCCCGCCAGCGAAGTGCCGATGGCGGCCAGTACCAGCGGCCCAGGCCGCGTTTTACGCGCCAGCGCAAACCAGGCGACGATGATCGTCGGCGACAGGAACTGCAGCACCGTCGCAGTGGCGGCGTTCGATTTTTCAATGGTCATCAGGAAGGTGAACTGCACGGTCAGGGCGCCGAACAGCGAAAAGATCAGCAGGCTGATGGCGTCTTTACGGTTTCGCAGGACGCGGAAAATTCGGTCGCCGTGGACGAAAGAGAGCATCAGGAGAATCAGGCCCGCGAACAGCAGGCGCGTCATGGTCAGATACGGCGACGACATCTGGCTTTGCTGCATAATGTACTGCGCGCAGACGCCGGAACTCCCCCATAGCACGGCGGCTATCAGAACGTTCAGCATCCCTTTTTTGCTGGAGCCCATCTTTTCCTCAGGTGAAATAGCGCAAAACGGGCATCATAGCATGCGCGAGGCCTAAGCGCCGGGCAGGAAACGGCCGTCGTGAAACGGTGCCCGGCGTTGTATGGCCTGGCTAAGCGGCGCATAGTCGGCGCTGTGCGTTACGGCCTCGGCCGGGCCTGCCGCTCAGCTCAAATCGACGTTTTTACTGGCAAACAGCCAGGTAAAGACGAAGCCGCAGAGGTAGGCAACGGCGAGCCCGGCGGTGTAGACCACCATACCTGCGTAGATCCCGCTTGCCGAGGTCATCAGCGGCAGCGCCACCAGGCCAGAGGGGCCGAACACCGTGTTTAACCCTACCGGCAGACCGAGCCACGCAATCAGGCCGAGGAAGAAACCGCCGCAGGCGCCGCCAATACAGGCGGTGATGAACGGCTTCATTCGCGGCAGGGTGACGCCATAAATCAGCGGTTCGCCAATGCCGAGAAAGCCTGGAATGATCGCCCCTTTAATCTGGGTACGCAGCGTTGAGCCGTGCTTCGCCCGCCAGTAAAGCGCCAGCGCGGCGCCAACCTGCCCGGCTCCCGCCATCGCCAGAATCGGGAACAGCGAGTTAAAACCTTGCGCATCGACCAGCGCAAAATAGACCGGCACAAAACCCTGGTGAACGCCGAACATCACCGCCAGCAGGAACAGCCCGGCCAGCACCGCAGAGCCGAACGGGTTACCGTTGAGATGCAGGAACAGCCACGACATCCCGGTAAACAGCCAGCCGCCAATCGGCATAATCACGGTAAACGTTATCGCGCCCATAATCAGCAGGGTGACCGCCGAGGTGAGGATCATATCGAGGTTGGCTGGCATTATGCGGCGCACCTGTTTTTCCACCCATGCGCCCAGAATCGCGGCAATCAGCACGCCGATAATGTTGCCGCGCGGGTCGATGCCGTGGCCAAAGAAGGTGGTGATCCCGGAATAAAAACCGCTGGTCGCCTCGGGGTTGTAGCCAAGGACAAACAGCGAAGCAACGATCGCTCCGTTGACCCCGGAACCGCCGAACGCCTTCTGCGTGTTATAGCCGATCAGAATGCTGAGGAAGGTGAACATCCCTTTGCTGAAGACTTTCATATAGCCGATCAGCGCGACCAGGGGCGCGTTCGGATGGGCATTTTCCAGCACGAACATCTGCTCCGCCAGCGTTGCGAAGCCGAGCAGCAGCCCGACGGCGATAAAACCAGGGATCAGCGGGGTAAAAATGGTGGCGAATCGGGCAAGAAACCTCTGCACGCCGCTGGTTTGCCTGCTCTTTAGCGCCTGCTTTTTCTCTGATGCGACATCCGCCAGAGAAGGCGAGCCGGCCGGCGCCTCATCCAGCAGCCCGTTCATCATTTCCGCCGCGGTTTGCGCTTTGCCGGGCCCCAGCACCACCTGGAACTGCTCATCGCTGACGATAACCCCCATCACGCCCTCAATCTGGCGGATGGCGGCGCTATCGGCGAGCTGCTCATCACGTAAGGTTAATCGCAGGCGGGTCATACAGTTCCCCGCCTGGGCCACGTTCCCGGCCCCGCCTACATGCGTAAGGATCCGCGCTATCATCTCTTTATTTATTTTTGCCATTGCACGTTACCTGTTTGTCGACGCTTAGGTGTTGCTCAGCGCTTTGCGGATATAGCCGTTATTTTTCGCCAGCAGGGACTGGGCTTCGGCGGCGTTCAGATCCGCCAGTACCATCACAATCGCCGTTTTACAGTGGCGGCCGCAGGCATCAAGTGCGCTTTGCGCCGTGGCGCGATCGCAGTCGGTCGCTTCCATGACGATCGAGACCTGGCGCTCAATCAGCTTCGCGTTGGTCGCTTCGACGTCGACCATCAAATTGCTGTACACCTTGCCGATGCGGATCATGGCGCCGGTGGAGATCATGTTCAGCACCAGCTTCTGCGCGGTTCCCGCCTTCAGGCGGGTGGAGCCGGTGACCACTTCCGGGCCCACTGCCGGCGTGATGGCGACATCGGCTAAACGAGCCATTTCGCCGTGCGGGTTGCAGCTGACGATGGCGACGAAGGCGTTCTGGCTATGGGCATACTCCATGGCGCCGATGACGTACGGCGTGCGCCCGCTGGCCGCCAGGCCAACCAGCACATCGCGATTGCTGAAGCTGAGGTTTTGCAGGTCCATGGCGCCCTGCGCTTTATTGTCTTCCACGTTTTCCACGGCGCTAAGAATCGCTTTATGACCGCCGGCGATAATTCCTACCACCTGCTCCGGGCGGGTGCCGAAGGTCGGCGGACATTCGCTGGCATCAAGGATCCCCAGACGACCGGAGGTTCCCGCGCCGATATAAATCAGGCGCCCCCCGGCCTGCAGCGCCATCGCGACTTTATCCACGACCTGGGCGATTTGCGGCAAATAGGCGGTGATTGCATGGGCCACCTGCTGGTCTTCCTGGTTAATCACCGTCAGCATCTCGACGGTGGACAGGGTGTCGATATTGGCGCTATTGGCGTTGCGACGCTCGGTCAGCAATGTGCTCAGGTCGATACTCATAAAAAAACCTCATCATTCACAGTTAAGCCAGATTTTAAGGAATTAATTATTCCAATCATGTGAAGGCTATCACGATTAGTACTTAACGGATAAGCAGAGATTTGTAGGTATGGCGGGAAGTGATGCAGTAACAATAATGGAATATTTTATTACTGCATCTTTAATTAGCGGGCGGCGTGTGGTTTTGCCAGGCCGAAGAACAGGGCCATCAGATAGCTAATGGTCATGGCGAGACTCATTTTCAGCATCGTTTCACCGCCGAGCCCGGCCAGCGGCGCGGCGATACCGCCGCAGACAAACATTAAGGTTCCCATCAATGCCGAAGCGGTACCTGACTGCGCGCTGCTGACTTCCCCCATCGCTTTTGACCCGGCAACGGTGCTGATGCCGCTCATTAACGACACGGTGAAGAACAGACCGATCAGCGCCGGCAGCGGCAGGTGCAGCCAGGCGAATACCAGCGTGATGGCCGCACACAGAACCGCCAGGCTCAGACCGCCGCGTAGCAGCGCGTCCGCGCTGAAGCGGTGAGAGAGACGGGAGAAGATCTGCGCAGCGATGATCAGCCCGATCCCGTTGACCCCGAACAGCAGGCTGAACTGCAGGGCAGTCATGGCGTATTCGTTCTGAATCACGAATGACGACGAACCGATGTACGAGAACAGGCCGGCCATCATGAAGGCCTGAATCAGGCAGTAGCGCATAAAGCGGCGATTTTTCATAACCGGCGCGTTGTTTTGCTGCGGCGTAGCGGCGTCTTTTGCCGGCAGCGTTTCACGTAGCACCGCCAGGCTCAGGAGCAGCAGTACGCCGCCGATGGCGGCCATCGCCCAGAACAGAACGCGCCAGTCGGAGAGAGTGATGATGTAGCCGCCGATCACCGGCGACACTACCGGGGCGATGCCGTTGACGGTCATCAGCAGAGCGAAAAACTGGGTCAACCGGGCGCCCTGATATTTATCGCGGGCAATCGAACGGGACAGCACCGAACCGCCGGCGCCGGCGAAGCCCTGCAGAAAACGCCATGCAATCAGCAGATGAATATCATGGGTCGTTGCGCACATCGCCGAAGAGAAGATAAACAGCAGCAGCGACAGGATCAGCGGCTTCTGGCGGCCGATGCGGTCGCTCAGCGGGCCAAAAAACAGCTGTCCAAGGCCGAGGCCAATCAACGAGGCCGTCAGCGAAAGCTGGGTTTGCGTACCGGTGGCGTTCAGCTGTTGGGTGATGTCCGGCAGCGCAGGCAGATAGAAGTCGGTACACAGCGGGCCGATAGCGGTTAACAGGCCGAGGACCAGCGCCCACGAGAGAGAGATACGCGGCATAGGAACTCCTTGCGTATGCCGGGCGTTGCCGCCCGGCTGAAAATGGGTTAGCTGGCGCCGCCTCCCAGCGACTGCCAGAGCGTGATCCGGTTTTCGAGGTCGGTTTGCTGCAGGGCGATCAGCGTCGCCTGCGCCGACCACAGCGTGCGCTGGGCGGTCAGGACCGACAGATAATCGCCGACGCCGGTCTGATAGCGTTTCATGGCGATATCCAGCGACGTCTGCTCGGCGGCGACGTACTGGCGCTGGGCATCCAGCTGTTCGCTCAGCGTTTCCCGGCGCGCCAGCGCATCGGCCACGTCTTTAAAGGCGCTCTGGATACTCTTCTCATAGGTGGCGATCAGCCCCTTTTTCTCCGCTTCGGCATAGCGCAACTGGGCCAGATTGCTGCCGCCGGTAAATAGCGGCAGGCTAATCGATGGGGCGAACGACCACACCTGCATCCCGTGACTGAACAGGGAAGATAGCGCATCGCTGCCTACGCCAGCGCTGGCGGTTAGCGAGATGGTGGGGAAGAAGTTGGCTCGCGCCGCGCCGATGTCGGCATTGGCGCCTTTCAGATTATGCTCTGCTTCCTGAATATCCGGGCGACGAAGCAGCACCGACGACGAAACGCCGGCGGGCACCAGGCTAATGCTGTGATCGCCGAGGCTTTCCAGGGTGCCGGGCAACAGGCTATCGGGCACGGTTTCGCCAGCCAGTAAATTGAGCGCATTTTTGTCCTGGGCGACCAGCGTGCGGTAGCTGGCGACGCTGGCGCGGGCCTGCTGATAAACGCTTTCGGCATCGCTGAGATCGCCCGCGGAGGCGGTGCCCACCGCCATCTGGCGGGCGACGATTTGGCGTGAGTTATCGGCGCTGGCCAGGGTCTCCTGCGCCAGCGCCAGATTGCTGTTGTCCGCCGCGAGGGCGACCCAGGCGGTGGTCAGGTCGGCAATCATCGTCAGGCGCGTATTCTGCGCGGTGTATTCGCTGGCGAGCCAGGTCTCCCGCGCGGCGCGGGACAGACTCTGATTCTTGCCGAACAGATCCAGCTCGAAGCTGGAGACCGCGCCGTCGGCTTGTGCCGACGAGGTCAGGCCGCTGGCCACCGTTTTACTACGGGTATGGCTCAGTTCGGCGTCAACGGTCGGGAACAGCGCGGCGCGGGTCTCGCCGTACTGGGCGCGAGCGGCTTCAATATCGGCGAGGGCTTTCTGCAGATCGCGGTTGCTGGTCAGCGCCATGCTGACCACTTTTTTCAGCCGCGCGTCGTTCACCACCTGCTGCCAGCCGCCGATCACCGCGGTGGCTTCGCCGTGGGCGCCGGGTAGCGTGGCGGGAACCGGCGCCGCCGGGCGGATGTAGTCCGGGTCAAGCGAGACGCAGCCTGCGGTCAGGAGTGCGACAAAAACTAAGGTACAACGAAACATAACTTACTCCTGAGACGGGCGTTGGCGGGTGAACAATCGTTTCACCAGCACAAAGAACAGGGGAACGAAGAATACGGCCAGCAGCGTCGCGGTCAGGGTACCGCCGATAATGCCGGTACCGATCGCCACGCGGCTGTTGGCCCCGGCCCCGGTCGCCACCGCCAGCGGCAGCACCCCGGCGATAAACGCCAGCGAGGTCATCACGATGGGGCGCAGACGCGTTTGCGCCGCACGTAGCGCCGCGCGCGACAGCGAGTAACCGTCATCGACCGCCGCTTCGGCAAACTCGACGATCAGGATGGCGTTCTTCGACGACAGGCCGATGGTGGTCAGCAGGGCAACCTGGAAGTAGACATCGTTATTCAGATCGCGCAGCCACGCCGCCAGCGCGGCGCCGAGCAGGCCCAGCGGGATTACCATGATCACCGAGAACGGCACCGACCAGCTTTCATACAGCGCCGCAAGGCACAGGAACACCACCAGAATCGAGATCGCGTACAGGCTCATCGCCTGCCCGCTGGCCAGCTTTTCCTGTAACGACATGCCGCTCCATGCCCAGGTGGTGCCAGCCGGCAGGTTATTGGCCAGCGCTTCCATTTGGTCCATCGCCGCACCCGAGCTGAAGCCGCTGGCGTTCTCACCCTGGATTTCGAAGGCGGCAGAGCCGTTGTAGCGCACCAGGCTTTCCGGGCCATACTGCCAGCGGGTAGTGGCGAAGGCGGAGAACGGCGTCATGCTGTCATCGCTGCCGCGCACAAACCATTTCCCGAGATCGGACGGGACGGCGCGAGCGTCGCTTTCCCCCTGGATATAAACCTTCTTCACCCGCCCGCGATCGATAAAGTCGTTGACGTAGGTTCCGCCCCTGGCGCTGGAGAGCGTATCGGTCACATCGCTCAGCGACAGTCCCAGCGACACGGCTTTGTTATTATCGATATCCACCTGCAGCTGCGGCATCTGCGGCAGGTCATTGGCGCGTACCGACTGGAGCTGCGGGCTTTGGTTGGCGGCGGCCAGCAGCTGACTGCGCATTTTCATCAGGCTATCGCGATCGGTGCCGCCGCTGGCCATCAGTTCAAAGGTAAAGCCGTTGCTCTGGCCCAGACCGTCCACCGATGGCGGTGTCATGGCGAACAGCGAGGCGTCGCGAATGCTGCTTAGATCTTGAGTGGCGCGCAGGGCAATCGCCTGGGCGGTATTCTCTGCCCCTTTACGCTCGGACCAGTTTTTCAGCGAAACGAAGGCCATCCCGGCGTTCTGTCCGCTGCCGCTGAAGTTAAAGCCATCGACGGTAAAGATAACGTTGGTATTGGCCTTTTCTTTGCTAAGGAACCAGTCGGTTACCTGGCGACGTACCTCGGCGGTACGGACCGCGGTGGCGCCCGCCGGGAGGGTGTACTGGACCATGATTTCGCCCTGATCCTCTACCGGCAGAAAGCTCCCCGGCAGCTTCCACATCGCCAGCGCCATGGTGCCGCAGATCAGTACAAAGGCCCCCATCATCACGGCGGAGCGGCGTAGCCCACCGAGTACGCGATGCTGATAGCCCTGTTCGGTACGGCCCCACAGGCGGTTAAAGGCCCCGAAGAATCCTTTGCTGTGCGGCTTAGAATGGGAGAGCAGCGCGCCGCACAGCGCCGGGGTTAAGGTGAGGGCCACCACCACTGACAGCATCATCGCCGAGATAATGGTCACCGAAAACTGGCGGTAGATCACGCCGGTCGAACCGCCGAAGAAGGCCATCGGCAGGAACACCGCCGACAGCACCAGCGCAATTGCGATCAGCGCCCCGGAGATTTCGCCCATCGATTTTTCGGTGGCTTCGCGGGCGGGCAGGCCCTCGTCGCGCATAATACGCTCGACGTTTTCCACCACCACGATGGCGTCATCCACCAGCAGGCCGATGGCCAGCACCATCGCAAACAGGGTCAAGGTGTTGATGGAGTAGCCGAACAGCGCCAGCACGCCAAAGGTACCCAGCAGCACTACCGGCACCGCGACCGCCGGAATCAGCGTGGCGCGGAAGTTTTGCAGGAACAGGTACATCACGCAAACCACCAGGATGATGGCTTCAAACAGCGTTTGAATGACGTCTTCAACCGAGATTTTGATGAACTCGGTGCTGTCCTTCGGGTAGGCGATATCGTAGCCCTGCGGCATCTGCCGCTGGTATTCGGCAATTTTACTTTTCACGCGCGTGGCGGTATCCAGCGCATTGGCCCCCGGGGCCATCATCACCGCGATCCCGGCGGCCGGGTGGCCGTTGAGGTTGGCGGTGGCGGTGTAATCTTCGCTGCCCATCTCCACGCGAGCGACGTCGCTCAGGCGCACCACCGAACCGTCGGATTTGCTCTTCACAATAATGTTTTTGAACTGGTCGACGGTTTGCAGCCGCGACTGGGCGCGGACGGTAGCGGTCAGCTGCTGCGCGCTGGACGATGGCAGGGCGCCGATTTTACCCGCGGAAATTTGCACGTTCTGCGCTTCAATCGCCGTTTGCACATCGGAAGGCATCAGCGCGTAGGACGCCAGCCTGGTGGGATCCATCCAGATACGCATGGCGTATTCCGCGCCGAAAACGCGCAGGCTGCCGACGCCCTCAACGCGCGCCAGCGGGTCCTGCATGTTACTGACCAGCCAGTCGGAAATATCGGAGCTGGTGGCCTTGTTGTTTTTATCGTACACCGCAAGGATCAACAGGAAGTTACTTTGCGATTTCACCACCGTGACGCCGGATTGCTGCACCTCGCTCGGCAGGCGCGATTCCGCCTGCTGGACTTTGTTCTGCACCTGAACCTGGGCGGTATCCGGGTCGGTCCCCTGTTCGAAGGTGACGGTAATATCCACCGAGCCGTCAGAGCTGCTGGTGGAGGTGAAATAGAGCAGGTTATCCAGCCCGGTAAGCTGCTGCTCAATCACCTGAGTGACGCTGTTCTCCAGAGTTTCAGCAGAGGCCCCGGTATAGGTGGCCGAGATTTTTACCGCCGGTGGCGCGACGTCAGGGTATTGGGCAACCGGCAGCGTCTGGATGGCGAGCACCCCGGCGAGCATAATCAGAATAGCGATTACCCAGGCGAAGACCGGGCGGCGCACGAAGAAGCGTGAAAACATCAGGCGTTGCCTCCGTCATGTTTGACTTCGACGGCTTTGACCTGCTGGCCTGCGGCGACTTTACTGGTGCCTTCAACGATCAGCTTATCGCCACTCTTCAGGCCGTTAACCACCAGCCATTTGTCGCCGTAAGCGTCGCCGGTTTCCACTTCCCGCTGTTCCACTTTGTTATTGCCATCGACGATAAGCGCGGTGGCATTGCCTTTGGCATCACGGGTGATGCCCTGCTGCGGCGCCAGAATCGCATCGTCCATAATCCCTTCATCGACGTGGGCGCGTACGAACATGCCCGGTAGCAGGACGTGCTGCGGGTTGGGGAAGACCGCGCGCAGCGTGACCGAGCCGGTTGACTCATCCACCGCCACTTCGGTCAGCGCCAGGCGGCCTTTTTCGCTATAGGTGCTGCCGTCTTCGAGGGTTAACGACACGCTGAACGTGTTGCTATCGGTCGCCAGCGTCTGTTTGCGCAGGCGCAGCAGATCGACGCTGGAGCGGGTGAGATCGACATACATGGTGTCCAGCCCGCGGATCGTTGCCAGCGCGGTATCCTGATCGGCTGAAACCAGCGCGCCTGGGGTGACGGAGGAGATGCCGATCCGTCCGGCAATCGGTGCGGTAACGGTGGTCCAGTTCAGGTTAATACGGGCGCTCTCCAGCGCCGCCTTTTTCGACTCCACGCTGGCCTTGTCCTGATTGCAGGTGGAGATCGCATCGTCGGCATCCTGACGGGAAACGCCGTTGTCCTTCACCAACGCCGCGTAGCGCTGGGCTTTCTGACAGTCGGATGTCACCAGCGACTGGGCCTGCTTGAGCGCGGCGGCGGCTTCGTTATAGGCCGCGCGGTAGCTGGCGGGGTCGATTTGATACAGCGCCTGGCCGGCCTTCACCATGTCGCCCTCGGTAAACAGGCGTTTTTGAATGATGCCGCCGACCTGCGGGCGTACCTCGGCGCTCAGCGACGCGGTGGTGCGGCCGGTCAGGTCGCTGATCAGCGAAACGGGCTGACGCTTCAGGGTGACGACGCCGACTTCTACCGTCGTCTGGGGGGGTGTGGATGTGGGCGTATTATCGCATCCGCTCAGGATGAATAATGCCGCTGCGATGGGAAGTATTGTGTATTTCATTATATTTTCTCAGGATGAACGACGTCCTCCCCGTTAATTAAATAACGGGGTTCAGGCCAGGCGATAACGCATCTCCGGATTAACGGAAACGACAAAAAGGGAATTTAAAATTCCCTGTTGATTAATTGCAGTTAATTATTTAGCCATCAGCAACATAGTGGTTATTTCCCGATAGAGTTTTTCGAGGACTTCTGGCGCCACCGTTTGCGGGATCAGGCGGCGGTAAATCGTCCCTTCCATCATCACCGCGGTGATCTCAACGCAGCAGCGGATGCGCTCCTCGCTAAGATGCGGGTGCGCTTTGTGGATATGCGCACAGGCGTTGGCAAACATCCGCTGGTCCGCTTCCACCATCATGGCGGCGATGTGCGGATTGCGGGTCGCCTCGGCGGCCATTTCCAGCATCAGCGCGTCATCGTCTGCATCTAACGTGTGCCGCCATGCGAGTATCCCTGGGATTTGGTCGGTTTGTATTTTGCCGTCCATCTCGGCGATGCGGCAATCGATGATGCGGCGAATCATCTCTGCGATGATGGCATCTTTACTGGCAAAATAACGGTATATTTGTCCGACACTTAGCTTCGCTTCGCTGGCGATTTGCGCCATGCTGGCCCCGTGAAAACCATGCTGGCGGAAGCAGCGGCGTGCGGCAGTGATGATTTCATCCTGCCGAAGTTTTTGCCGGACGGCCAGGGCATTGCTCATGGTTTTCTCCGTGGTAGTGTAGAGTGAGAATGATCATTCTCATTTCTCCCTCATTATACGTTTCCAGCGGATGATGGAAAGGTTTTTTTGGTTAAAAATAAGCAATGGAAATTTAGACAGGAAATAATGGAGAAAATAAGTATTTTTTGTGAAAGTAAGGTGGTGGTTTAACTTAATAATATTTAATTAAGGAGAAAACGGATGGCGCTAATAATGACAACCAGCATTAATCCCGCGGATCAAGAAGAGTTGCTGGCGGGGCTGCGGGAATACAACCTGCGCTATCTGGACCCGGCGCAGTTTGGTGAGCTGGGGGTATATCTCCGCGACGAGGCCGGAGTCATGCAGGGTGGACTGATCGGCAAAAGACAGGCTAACTGGCTGTGTATTCAGTATTTATGGGTCAGCGAAGCCGCGCGCGGCAGCGGGCTGGGCGGCGAGCTGATGCGCAACGCGGAAAAGCAGGCGCGTGAAGAGGGGTGTCACCATGCGCTGGTGGATACCTTCAGCTTCCAGGCCCTGCCGTTTTATCAAAAACAGGGTTATCAGCTGCAGATGACGCTCCCCGATTTCCCGCACGTCGGTATGGCGCGCCATTACCTGGCGAAAGCGCTGTAGCCCGCTAAGCAAAAGCACGACCCGGTGCGCTTATCCGCCAATGCCCTGGTGGATCAGCGTCAGCGCGTTGCTGACAATGGTCTGTCGGGAGACTGCGGATAAACGCCCGTCGGTGCGCATGCGTGAAAACGGCACCAGCACCAGGCTAATCAGGGTGGTAAACAGCAGCTCCGGCGACAGGGCCGGGTTGAGTTTACCTTCCTGCTGCCAGCGCTTCACCGTCTCCATCATCCGGTCATATTTATCATCGCCAAAGCGCGCGTGCATATGCTGGCGCAGTACCGGCATCTCGCCAATCATCTCCTGCATCCACAGCGGCGCAAACCAGGTATGTTTCTCCGCCAGGACGCCCAGGGTCTCGATCAGCAGTGCCAAAGCGGTCATCGGATCCTGCGGATGAGCGATGAAAATCTTGCTGATCTCGTTACGCAGCGGCATAAAGCGCTCTTCCAGCAGCTGGTCCACTAACGTTTCCCGTGAGCTGAAATAGTAATTCAGCATGGCTGGCGTCACCCCGGCCTCTTTGGCAATGGCATTGAGCGAGGTATGGGCGATGCCCTGGCGGGCAAACAGCGCCAGGGCAATATCCATCAGCTGCTCGCGGCTGGCGGTACCGGATTGTTTACCCCGCGGCCGGCCGGGACGGCGGGGGACGTCATTGTCTTTTTGTGCGGTCATTTCTGCGGGCTCTCTTGACGCGATCCATCATTTCCCTAAATATTAATTATGCATTTAATTAATTTCAAGCGAGTGATGTGATGACGTCTCAAGTCGCAACCCAACCCGCACCGCCGATTCGTCTGCTGTTCAGCGCGTTGATACTGGTGATGCTGTTGGCGGCGTTGGATCAAACCATCGTCTCAACGGCGCTGCCGACAATCGTCGGCGAACTGGGCGGGCTGGATAAGCTCTCCTGGGTGGTGACCGCCTATATCCTCAGCTCGACGATCGTGGTGCCGCTATACGGTAAATTCGGCGATCTGTTTGGGCGCAAAATTGTGCTCCAGGTCGCGATAGTCCTGTTCCTCGTCGGCTCCGCGCTTTGCGGGCTGGCGCAGAATATGACCCAGCTGGTGTTGATGCGGGCGCTGCAGGGGCTGGGCGGCGGCGGCCTGATGGTGATCAGCATGGCGGCCGTCGCCGATGTGATCCCGCCGGCTAACCGCGGCCGCTATCAGGGATTATTTGGCGGCGTGTTCGGTCTGGCAACGGTGGTCGGGCCGTTAATCGGCGGCTTCCTGGTGCAGCACGCGTCATGGCGCTGGATTTTCTACATCAACCTGCCGCTGGGGCTGTTTGCGCTGCTGGTGATCGGCGCGGTATTCCAAAGTAGCAACAAACGTAGCCAGCATCAGATTGACTGGCTGGGGGCGATTTACCTGAGCATGGCGCTGCTGTGCATCATCCTCTTCACTTCCGAAGGGGGCAGCGTGCGCGCGTGGAACGAGCCGCAGCTGTGGTGCATTCTGGCCTTTGGTGTGGTGGGGATCGTTGGTTTTGTGTATGAAGAGCGGCTGGCCGTTGAGCCCATTATTCCGCTCTCCTTGTTCCGCAACCGCAGCTTCCTGCTGTGCAGCATGATTGGGTTTGTTATCGGTATGTCGCTGTTTGGCTCGGTCACCTTCCTGCCGCTCTACCTGCAGGTGGTGAAAGCCGCGACGCCGACCGAAGCCGGGCTACAGCTGATCCCGCTGATGGGTGGCCTGCTGGTGACCTCAATCGTCAGCGGACGCATTATCAGCCGCACCGGTAAATACCGCCTGTTTCCGATTCTCGGCACGCTGCTGGGGGTGGTGGGGATGGTGCTGCTGACGCGCATTACGATTCACTCGCCGATGTGGCAACTGTATCTGTTTACCGGCGTGCTGGGGATGGGCCTGGGACTGGTGATGCAGGTGCTGGTGCTGGCGGTACAGAACGCCATGCCGGCACAGATGTACGGCGTGGCGACCTCCGGGGTGACGCTGTTCCGCTCGATCGGCGGTTCTATCGGCGTGGCGCTGTTTGGCGCGGTGTTTACCCATGTACTGCAAAATAACCTGCAGCGCCTGCTGCCGGCAGGGGCGGAGCTACCGCGGGCGCTGAACCCGGCGGCGGTGCAGAATCTGCCATCTGAAATTCGCCTCGACTATCTCGATGCCTTTGGCTCGGCGATTCATGCCGCCTTCCTGATGGCGGCCGGTATTATGGCGATAGCTTTCCTGCTTTCATGGCTGTTGAAAGAGGTGCCGCTGAAACAGGCGGCGCGCTAAGCGGTCGCCGCAATGCGTAACAGCGCCTGGCGCAGCGCGGGGGCGGCGAAATCGATAAACTTCCGCAGCTTAAGCGGAGCCAGATCGCGGGCGATATACAGCAAATGAACCGGGGCCGGTGCCGGCTCCATGGTGTCCAGGATCAGCCTGAGTTCGCCGCGGGCCAGGCCATCAATCGCCTGATAGTGCAGCAGGCGCGCTACGCCGGCCCCGAGACGAGCGGCATCGGCGGCGCTTTCCGGGGTCGTGACCGACAGAACCGGTTGCAGAACCACCCGCTGGTCTTCCACCCCGGAGGTGCGGAACTGCCAGCCGTTATAGGGCATCGGCGATTCAATGCTAACGATCGGCAGCGCGGCCAGATCGCGGGGGCGCTGCGGCATACCGTATTTCTCCAGCAGCGCCGGGTGGGCGCAGGTCACGATACGCATCTCGCCCACCCGGATGGCGACCATGCCGCTGTCCGGCAGCGCGCCAATGCGCACCGCGAGATCGATATGCTCGTCGATCAGGTCGGCATTACGGTCGCTGAGCAGTAAACGGACGCGAATTTGCGGGTATCGGGCGAGAAAAGCGGTCACTACCGGGAGAACGTGCTGGCGGCCAAACATCGTCGGCGCCGCGATGACCAGTTCCCCCTTCGGCTGCTGATACTCCCCTGCCGCCCGGCGTTCGGCATTTTCCACCTCTTCCAGAATCCGCCGCGCGGCGGCGACATAGTCAACCCCGGCATCGGTCAGCGTCAGTTTGCGGGTAGTTCGGGCCAGCAGGCGCACGCCGAGCGCGCTCTCCAGCTCGGCAATATGGCGGCTGACGGTGGTCAGCGGCATGTTCAGCGCCCGCGAGGCGGCCGACATACTGCCCAGATCGGTGACTTTCACCAGCAGCGCCATGGCGCTTAAGCGATCCATGATTATCCCGTTTATCGGAAAGATGATTGCCAGTATCCCAGTATTATCATTTCTTACAGTAGAGTCCATGCTGAGTGCAGCAAGATTGCGTTCGGAGGGGCTATGTCAGGGGACTTTCTCACTATCGCCATCACGCCAGATGTGATGGACGTGCAGCATGAAATGGGCAGCGATGGGCTATGGCAGTATCGCCAGCGCCGGGGCGAGCGTTTCAGCGCCAGCGAAGCGGAGATGATCGCCAGCCGCGACAGTTTTTATCTGGCGACCGTATCGCAAACCGACTGGCCCTATATTCAGCACCGCGGCGGGCCGCCGGGGTTTCTCCAGCTGCTTGACGACACCACCCTGGCGATGGCCGACTTTGGCGGTAACCGCCAGTACATCACCACCGGAAACCTGCGTAGTCGCGACCGCGCGTGCCTGTTTTTGATGGATTACCCGCGCCGTGCCAGGCTGAAAATCTATGCCACCGTCGAGGTGCTAGCGACGGACGATGCTCCCGGGCTGCTGGCGCGGCTGACGCCGGAAAATTACCGGGCTCGCGTGGAGCGCTTGTACCGCTTTCACCTGCAGGCGTTCGACTGGAACTGCCCGCAGCACATCACGCCGCGCTACAGCGCCCGCCAGGTGGCGGAGTATAGCCAGACCTTGCAGCTACGCATCCGTGAGCTGGAAGAGGAAAACTCGCGGCTGCAATCACAGTTAACGTTAAAAGGAGAACATCAATGACCGAACAACGTCCGCCGCTGCCGCCCTTTACCCGCGAAAGCGCAGTGCAAAAGGTGCGGGCCGCCGAAGATGGCTGGAACAGCCGGGATGCGCATAAGGTGGCGCTGGCCTATACCATCGACAGCCAGTGGCGCAACCGCAGCGAATTTGTCCATGGACGCGCGGAAATTATCGGCTTTCTGACGCGAAAATGGCAAAAAGAGCAGCAATATCGGCTGATTAAGGAGCTGTGGGCGTGGAAGGATAACCGCATCGCGGTACGGTTTGCCTACGAGTGGTGCGACGACAGCGGGAACTGGTTCCGCTCATACGGTAATGAAAACTGGGAGTTCGATGAGCATGGCCTGATGCGCACCCGCTATGCCTGCATCAACGACCTGCCGATTGAGGAAAGCGAACGCCTGTTCCACTGGCCCCAGGGTCGCCGTCCTGACGATCATCCGGGGCTGAGCGAGCTCGGGCTGTAGCCGGCTTCTTTGCCATCAGCGCCTGCCGTTATTGCGGCAGGCGAGCGGCTGCGGTAGCCCGGCCGAAGGCGTTTACGCCGCCAGCGGGGAACAGCGCCGGACAATTGACGCGATCACCTACCCATACAGTCAAACAGCGGCAGATGATTTTATTTCCTGTTGCGACTTTTGCAGTTTAAAACCTGCGCCTAAAGTCGTTATAGTTTCGGATGAAAAATAATAACGATTTTCTATGGACTGACAGGGTAAAAATGATGACATTGCGTTTACGGACAGCCGCCGCCGTGGTGCTGGCGGGTCTGCTGCTGGCGGGCTGCGACCAGAAAGGTAGCGATGCGAAACACATTAAAGTCGGCGTGATCAACGGCGCGGAACAGGATGTGGCAGAAGTCGCGAAAAAGGTCGCCAAAGAGAAATATGGCCTTGATGTCGAACTGGTGGGCTTCAGCGGTTCGCTGTTGCCGAACGAGGCGACAAACGCCGGGGATCTGGACGCTAACGTCTTCCAGCACCGGCCGTTCCTTGAACAAGATAATAAAGCGCATAGCTACCATCTGGTGGCGGTCGGCAACACCTTCGTGTTCCCGATGGCGGGCTATTCGCGCAAAATTAAGTCGCTGGCCGAGCTGAAAGACGGCGCCACCATCGCCATTCCGAACGACCCCACCAACCTTGGCCGCGCGTTGCTCCTGTTGCAAAAAGAGCAGTTGGTAACCCTCAAAGCGGGCACCGGCCTGCTGCCGACGGCGGTGGATATCACCGCCAACCCGCATAACCTGAACATCATGGAACTGGAAGGGGCGCAGCTGCCGCGCGTGCTTGACGACCCGAAGGTCGATGTCGCGATCATCAGCACCACCTACCTCCAGCAAACCGGACTGTCGCCGGTGCGTGACGGGATCTTCATTGAAGATAAAAACTCGCCGTATGTGAATATCATCGTCACCCGCGAAGAGAATAAAGACGCGGAAAACGTGAAGGAATTCATGCAGTCCTATCAGTCGCCGGAAGTGGCGAAGGCGGCAGAGACCATCTTCAACGGCGGCGCGGTCCCGGGCTGGTAATCGTCAACACAAGGAGGAGTGAATATGGTCCGCCAGCGTCAGGCCGATCTGCTGCTGATCGCCGCAACGGTTATCGCCGCATGTGGATGGATATTTTCGCGTGAGGCCATTGCAGGGATGCCGGTTTTCGCCTTCCTCGGCCTGCGGTTCTTTTTTGCCGCCCTGCTGCTGCTGCCGTTCTGCCGCGGCTTTCGCGTGGAGAAGCAGCACTGGCGGCGGATTGTCATCAGCGGGCTGTGGTTTGCGCTGAACCTGTGCCTGTGGATTTACTCGGTGTCGACCACCGCCTCGCTGGGTGAGGGGGCGTTTATCATGAGCCTGTCGATGCTGTTTGTGCCGCTCACCGCATGGGCGATGATGAAAGCGCGTCCGGCGCGGGCGTACTGGGAGTGCCTGCCGGTGGCGATCGTTGGCCTCGGGCTACTTAGCTTGCATATGCCGATTGCGTTTCACCCCAGCCAGGGCTGGTTTCTGCTGACCGCGCTGGTGCAGTCGATTTGGTTTTGCTACACCAGCAGCTGCGCCCGCGAGGTGCCGCTGATCCCGCTCACCACCGTGCAGCTGGGGATCACCGGGCTGGTTGGGCTGGGGATCTCCGCCGCCGTAGAAACCTGGGATCAGCCGTTTACGCTGCCAACCTTTGGCTGGCTGCTGGCCAGTATCGTCATCGCCACCAGTCTACGCTTTGGCCTGCAAATGAAGGGGCAGAAGTACGCGGCGGTGGCGAGCGCCGCGATTATTATGGTGCTGGAGCCGCTGCTGACGGTGATTGCCGCCGCGTTGTGGTATGGCGAGCAGCTGCCGCTGCAGAAGATTATCGGCGGCATGCTGATCCTGGTCGCCCAGCTGTGGTTCCGCTGGCGGATGCTCAGGCCATTACGCTAAACCGTTATGCTGCTGCGCCATCAGATGCAGCAGCGGCACCAGCGACAGCCCGTCAGGCATCTCGCCGCGGGCGATCAGCTGGCTGATTTCGGCGAACGTAAACCAGCCCGTTTCCATCACTTCATCCTGATCCGCATCCATTCCGACGAACGCCAGATCGCGGGCCAGCCAGGTGATAAACAGCTGGTCGCTGCTGCCGTAGGACGGGTTGTAGCGGATAAGCTCTTCAACATCTTGCGCCTGGTAGCCGGTCTCTTCCCGCAGCTCGCGCAGCGCCGCCGCGCGCGGCTCTTCGCCTTCATCAATACCACCGGAGGGAATCGCCCACACTACCCGATCGATCAGATAGCGGTAGTGGCGAATCAGCAGCACTTTGTCCTGCTGCATGGCCACGATACCTACCGCCGGGCGCGGGTAGTGGATGGAGTAAAAATCGCGACGTTCGGCGTCGGTGACGTCGATCGCCACCTTGCGCATGCTGAACCACGGGGTGTGCGCGATCACCTCGGCGTCGTGCATATCGGCGGCGGTGAGTCTCTTCTTCATGATGGCCACTTCTCCTGAAAAGGGGGCGTTCAGCACACCATAGCCGGGAGCGGATGGCAACCGCGCGAAGTTGGCCCAATCTCATCGCTCATTGCCCAAATGCCCATATTGCCGCAGGCTTGTGGGACGTACGATGTTCGCCAGCTTACCTGGAAGAGGAGTGAACATCATGAAAATGACCCATATCCGTAATTCGACTCAGATAATTGAATATGCAGGAAAAAAATTCCTGATTGACCCGATGCTGGCGGATCGGGGCGCCTGGCCGGGCTTTCCCGGCACCGCCCGCGCCGGGCTGCGTAACCCGCTGGTAGAACTGCCTTTTCCCCGCGCCATCATTGTGGATGTTGACGCCGCGATCGTGACCCATACTCATCTCGATCACTGGGATGAGGCGGCGATCGCCGCGATCCCGAAAACGCTGCCGGTGTTTGTCCAGCACGAGGCCGATGCCCGGCTGCTGCGCGAACAGGGATTTGTCGATATTCGCCTGCTTGCGGCAGAGAGCGAATTTGCCGGTATCGCCCTGCAGAAAACCACCTCCGGGCAGCACGGCAGCGACCGCGCCTACGCCGTACCGGCCATGGCGGAGCGCCTTGGCGAGGCCTGTGGCGTGGTGTTTCGTCATCCGCAGGAGAAAACGCTATGGCTGGTGGGCGACACCCTCTGGCGCCCTGACATTGAGGCCGATATGCTGCGACTGCGCCCCGATGTGGTGGTGCTGAATGCCGGGTATGCGCACGCGATCGGCTTCGGCCCGATTATTATGGGTAAAGAGGATGTGCTGAAAACGCACTTCACCCTACCGGAGGCGAAAATTGTCGCCATCCATCTCGAGGCGATAAACCACTGTCTGCTCAGCCGCGAGGAGCTGCGCGAGTATGTGGCTGATAATCAGATTGCCGACGTAGTCAGCATCCCGCAGGATGGGGAAAGTATTATCTTTTAAACCAGCAGCGGGGGAGCGGAGAGGGCGATGACATTAACCGAGGTAGCCATGGTCGCGGTGGACGGGTTCAGCCCTTTTCACTACGCGGTTCCCTGTATGCTGTTTGGCGATAGCGTCTCGGCAACCAAACGTTTTAACCTGCATATCTGCGCCGAGCGGCCGGGATTGCTGACCGCTGGCGACGGCTTTGCCCTGAACGCCAGCGCTGATTTCGCCACGCTGGAGCAGGCCGACATCGTGGTGGTGCCCTACTGGGGCGCGGTACATCAGCGCCCGCCGCAGTCGTTGCTCGACGGCCTGCTCCGGGCAAGAGATAACGGCGCGCAGATTGTCGGCCTGTGTCTCGGCGCCTTTGTTCTCGGCTATGCCGGGCTGCTGGACGGCAAGCGGGCGGCGACCCACTGGGAGTTCGAACAGGATTTTCAGCGGCTGTTTCCTCAGGTGCAGCTGGATATCAACGCACTGTATGTCGATGACCAGCGGATCATTACCTCGGCGGGCACCGCGGCGGCGCTCGACTGCTGCCTGTATATCATCCGCCAGCGGTTTGGCAGCGTTGTCGCCAACCAGATTGCCCGGCGGATGATCGTGCCACCGCATCGTGAAGGTGGCCAGGCGCAATTTATCGCCCAGCCGGTGCCGAAAAATACCCGCGATGCACGGATTAACTACCTGCTGGAGTATCTTCAGCAGCGCATCCACGAGCCGCACAACCTTGACGCGCTGGCGCAGGTGATGGCGATGAGCCGCCGGACGTTGACCCGCCATTTCGCTCGCGCCACCGGCATGAGTATCGCCGGCTGGCTTACCGCCGAACGTCTGCGGCGTAGCCAGCTGCTCCTTGAAGCGGGCGATATGCCCGTCGAGCAGGTGGCGGAGAGGGTCGGTTTTCGTTCCGCCGTGACCTGGCGTCAGCAGTTTAAATCCCGCTTTGGCGTCAGTCCGGCGGAGTGGCGGCGTACCTTCCGGCGCGGCGCTTAGCCGGCGAGCGTGGCGCTATCAATCACGAAGCGATATTTCACATCGCCTTTAACCATCCGCTCCCAGGCTTCGTTGATCTGATCGCCGCGAATGAGCTCAATATCGGCGACGATGCCGTGTTCGGCGCAGAAATCGAGCATCTCCTGGGTTTCCGGGATCCCGCCAATCATCGAGCCGGCAATCGACCGACGGCGGAAAATCAGATTAAACACTTCCGGTGAAGGGTGCGGCGTGGCCGGGGCGCCGACTAAGGTCAGGGTGCCATCGCGTTTGAGCAAGGTGGTGAACGCGTCGAGATTGTGTGGCGCCGCCACGGTGTTGAGGATGAAGTCGAAACTTTTCACATGCGCCGCCATTTCGTCCTCGTTGCGCGACACCACGACTTCATCCGCGCCCAGCTCTTTCGCCGCTTCGCGCTTTGTTTCCGAGGTGGTAAAAGCCACCACGTGAGCTCCCAGGGCGTGGGCCAACTTGATCCCCATATGCCCCAATCCGCCGATGCCGACGACGCCCACTTTTTTACCCGGGCCGACGTTCCAGTGGCGTAGCGGCGACCAGGTCGTGATGCCCGCACATAGCAGCGGCGCCACGGCGGCGAGCTGTTCCTTCGGATGGCGGATATGCAGCACGAAGCGTTGATGAACCACAATCTGCTGAGAATAACCGCCGAGCGTGTGCCCGGGCGCGTCTGTCGTCGGACTGTTATAGGTCAGCACGGTATGGTCGCAGTAGTTTTCCAGCCCTGCCTCGCACTCTTCACACTGCTGACAGCTGTCGACCATACAGCCGACCCCGACCAGATCGCCGACGTTGACCCCGGAGACCTGATTGCCGATGGCGGTCACCTGACCGACGATTTCGTGCCCCGGTACGCAAGGGTAGAGCGTGCCGGCCCATTCGGATCGCGCCTGGTGAAGATCCGAATGGCAGACGCCGCAGTAATTGATGGCGATCTGGACATCGTTCGGCCCGGGATCGCGGCGTGAGATAGCCATTGATTTTAACGGTTGGGTGGCGGAGTACGTACCAATAGCATTGATCTGCATAGTGAAACCTCTTTCTGAATGAGCGTGCTGAATAATACGGAGGGGGTGACCTGCTTTTTGGCGGCAACGGTAAGCGTAGCCTGGTCAGCGCCGGGCGTGCGGAGATTAGCTCAGAGTGTTAAAAAGAAGGGGCTTCCCCGCATGACGGGGAAGCAGGACAGCGCTTCAACAGGCCTCAGATAATCAGGCGCAATGGGCGAGTTTAAAACCCTTCCAGCACGATTTTGCCGACGGAACGCCCGGTTTCAAGCTGGGTATGCGCTTTCTGCAGATTCCCGGCGGTAATCTTGCCGTAATGCTCGCCCAGCGTGGTCCTGATGGTCTTATCGTCAATCAGGCCAGCGACGCGGGTCAGCAGCTGATGCTGGGCAATCATATCCGGCGTTTCAAACATCGAACGGGTGAACATAAACTCCCAGTGCAGCGAAATGCTTTTAGCCTTCAGCGGACGGGCGTCGAGGGTTTCCGGATCGTCAATCAGCGCCAGTTTGCCCTGCGGGGCGAGGGCGGCAATCAGCTGTGCGTAATGCTGTTCGGTATGGGTCAGGCTGGCGACGTGCGTTACCGCTTCCACGCCAATCCGCGCCAGCTCGTCGCCGAGCGGTTTGCTGTGATCGATCACGTGGTGCGCCCCGGCGTCAACCACCCACTGCTGGCTTTCAGGGCGCGAGGCCGTGCCGATTACCGTCATGCCGGTCAGCCTGCGGGCCAGCTGGGTGAGGATGGAACCAACGCCGCCCGCCGCGCCGACAATCAGCAGCGTATCCCCGGCGTTACCCCCTTCCTGTACGCCCAGACGGTCAAATAGCAACTCCCATGCGGTGATCGCCGTCAGCGGCAGGGCGGCGGCAGACGCGTTATCCAGCGAGCGCGGTTTCAGGGCGACGATCCGTTCGTCGACGAGCTGAAACTCGCTATTGCTACCCGGACGCCCCAGCGCCCCGGCGTACCAGACTTCATCACCCGGGGCGAACAAGGTCACCGCCTCACCCACGGATTTCACTACCCCGACCGCATCCCAACCCAGCACGCGCGGGGTATCGGCGTTAAATCCGGCGCGCACTTTGGTATCCACCGGGTTGACGGAAATGGCCTTCACTTCAACCAGCAGGTCATGCCCTGCGGCGAACGGAACCGGCAGTTCGATGTCACTTAAAAATGGGATGTTGCTGCCTTCGGCGGCGGCGTGGGTAATGGCGATCGCTTTCATACACTCTCCGGTTATCGAATGGGATGTCTTGTGGGTATCCTTTAAGGGTAGACCGTGGGCGGAGTGGGAAAAACGGGGCGCGGGCGATAAGAGTTATAGGGAAAAAGAGAAAATGGGCTACGTCGGGGAGCGTGGCGGTTTGGCGAGCAGGTCTGGGGCCATAACCCTGGCCCCGTCGTCACCGGCGATTAACATCGAATCTGCCGGGCCAGCGCCGTCACGGCGGCGGATAAAAAAACGGCGATCAGATGAAAATGCCATAACCAGAGGGGGCTGAGGGGGGTGGAAATAGGGCAGCATGGCTGGTGGAGAGCTTGAGATAAAGAATGTCCAGAATAATCCTAAAAAATGAAAGGGCATCGCCGCCGCCCGGAGGCCATGAGCCGCATCTGGAGAAAATATTCAACGCCGGCGCTGAACCGGCTCTGCTTCGGCACATTTCTGTGACGCTCTTAACGATAGGCAGGTATAGCGACTTACTTTTTTAGTTTCATATTTGAGAATATTTTTGCGTAGACTGCGCAAATATTAATTATGGAGGTGCTGAATAATAATATTGCGTTATAGCTCAAGGTTTACGTCTTGACTCCCATCCCGGCACATGCGACTTTCCCGATATCAAATAATAAACTGAGTTTCATATTTGAGACAAAAATATTATCTCCGGACTATTTAATTAATTGTTTCACTGCTGAGACAAACCTATAAAAAAACGCCGATATTGAGCGGCGGCGGCCTTCTGTTGCTTATTAAAAGATAAAGTGAGGCATGTGCTATGCGTAAAATTATCATCACCCTGCTGCTGGGCGCGTGTACCGGTGGCTTCGCACAGGCGGAGGATGGCAAACCGTTCCCGCACATCGGCTGGCGCAGTGCGGATAGCCTCGCCGGAGTCGATTTCGGCGGCGCGCTGCGGGCAAATTACCGCTATGAAGACTGGAACGGCAGTAATTACCGCCACCCGCCGCATCTGCGTTTTGATACTTTTCGTCTCGACAGCAGCGGTTTTTACAATGACTATTTTTTTGACGCCGGATTCTGGTTTCAGGATCACCATAAATACGCCATCGATCGGGCATATGTGGGCTATCGTTTAAATAACAATAATAATATTACGCTCGGTATCCCGGGTAAACCTTTTGGCCTTGAGCCCTATCCGCAATTTGGCTGGTCTTACGGCATTCCCTTTTATTTAGGTTTTGGCGTGAATGCCGGTAGCGGGGTGAATTATCAATATCACGATAATAACTGGGCGCTGGATGTGGCGTATTTCCCGTGGATGGCGCCGGAAAACCTGCGCTATGCGCCGGACGTGGGCGATTACAGCCGTCTGAAAAACACCCTTTACCCGAGTCAGCACCAGCAGCGCAACGAGAAGCGCGACCAGCTCAACGTGCGCCTTGCCCGGGATTTTCACGGCGGCGGCTGGAATAACGAACTGGGCGGCTCGCTGGCGCTGGCGCGTCTGCATAACCGCGAAACGGACGATGACGGGAGCTTCTGGGCGGCGGGTCTGCACGGAATGCTGCATCACGGACCGTGGCAGCTCACATCGCAGGTGATTCGCTATCAATACGATCCGAAGAACCCGCCGGGCGTCAGCGACGATACCATCCTGATGGGCGGTAATGGCCTGACCCCGGCCTATCTTATTCCGGCGAAAGCCACCACCGCGTCACTTAACCTCGCCCGCGACGTCGATGTGAAGTGGGGGGGGGTGTCAAAGCTGCGCTTCTACAACGACTACAGCGTGCTGTGGAAAGACAAAAGCGGCTGGCAAAATTCTCAGATGAACACCGTCGGCGTGCAGGTATTTGCCCTGCCGGTGATGCTGTGGATCGACCTCAGCTGGGCGAAGAACGTCAATCCCTGGGGCGGCGCACTTAACGCGACCGGCTGGACCAGCACCGAATCCGCGGGCAGCGGGAAATGGTATTTCCGTAGCAACGTCAATATTGGGTATTACTTTTGATGACAAGCGGGGCGGGGGTTTTGCGGCGGCGGTATGAGCGGGGGATTGGCGCGGCATAACAATCTGCCTGTGGAACGCATACTCCCGATGCTATCGGAAGGATTTACCAGGCTGTTTTATTGCTGGAGACAGTGACAAATTTGCAGAGATTGGCGGAAGATCACAGGAGTTGAACCTGCCCGGGACCGCTGGCGGCCCCAACTGGATTTGAAGTCCAGCCACCTCACCGGAGATGACGATCTTCCGCGCCTCGATTGCTACATGGAGGCGGGGCGCATTATAGCTACTTTCAGGCATTTACCACATACCTGAATGCACTTTTTTACTGTTAAAACTGGACTTTACAGAACACTCTTACACAAAACCTCGCAAAATCCGTGGGTTACACTTTTCGTTATTCTTTTGGGTTATCGTACCTATTAAATAAGAGACGTAATGTGATAACCAGAGACCGTGATTTATCGCTGCTGAGCGGTAACTGTCCGGCGCTGTTAGCGATGTTACCTCTGCGCAGCCGCGAATGCCGTTATCGGCAAATTTAGTGGTAATATCATGTTGTATATCGTTTTTTTAATTTCCTCTCCTCAGCGTCGCGGCCCTCTGTCCGCAGGCCGTACTCCGATATTCGCCGCCGTTCGCTTCCGGCGATCTTCCGCCAGCGGGATTATGTCCCGCTGTTGTTAAGAAATGGTTGGCAGTCATGTTAATTTATCCCCTACACGTCAGATTAAGGAAAAGGAGAGGGGACGTATGCGTAAGAGACCTGCTACTGGTAAAGGAGGGAGTGAATGTCACTGATTACCATTGTGCTGGTATTTATGATGGCGATTGTGGTTACCGTGTTTTTATTCCATCTTTTGCCGGTAAAGATCCCGTTGCCACTGATTCAGATTGCTGCCGGTGCGGCTTTAGCCGCCGGCGGTTTCCAGGTCGATTTTGACCCCCATATTTTTTTGCTGCTGTTTATTCCGCCCCTGCTGTTTCTGGACGGCTGGCGAATCCCAAAAGACGCCTTTTTCAGCGATATGAAGCCGATCCTGTCCCTGGCCGTCGGGCTGGTGCTGGTGACGATTCTTGGCATCGGCTGGTTTATCCACTGGCTGATCCCGGCGGTGACGGTCGCGGCCGGTTTTGCGCTCGCGGCAATCCTCTCGCCGACGGATCCGGTTGCGGTCTCGGCGATGACGGCCAGTTCCCCGCTACCGTCCAGGATGGGGCATGTCCTGGAAGGGGAATCGTTGTTAAACGATGCGTCCGGCCTGGTGGCCTTCAATTTTGCCGTAGCCGCCGTTATGACCGGAAGCTTCTCCCCGGGCGATGCGGTGCTGAAGTTTTTCCTGATGGCCTTCGGGGGGATCCTCAGCGGTCTGGTCGTCGTCTGGGTGACCGGCAAGTGCAATAATTTTCTCGTCAGGCGGACCCGTGAAGAACCGGCAATACAGATACTGATTAGTCTGCTGATCCCGTTTGCGGCCTATCTGCTGGCCGAAAGCGTCCATGTGTCGGGGATCCTGGCCGCTGTCGCCGCAGGGATTGCCATGCACTATGAGCAGCTGTCCGGTCCCCGTCTCCCGGCGACGCGGATGAAGAGCAGCGCGGTCTGGAATATGCTGCAGACCACCCTCAACGGGATGATATTCCTGATGCTGGGCGAGCAGCTTCCCCGCATGCTTCAGACCCTGCCGGACGTGGCCCGTCAGGCAGGGGTCACCTCACCGTGGTATTTGCTGTTGTATGCCGTCGTTATCACCCTGGCCCTCGGCGGCATGCGCTTCTGTTGGGTATGGCTTTCCATGACGCTGACGGTATTCCGTCAGAAACGCAGTGGAAAGGTGACCCTCATACGCCCTCGCTTCAGCGTCATGGCGGTGATGGCCCTGGCCGGAGTGAAAGGATCGGTGACGCTGGCGGGTATTCTGACCCTGCCCGTCGTGCTGGCGGATGGCTCACCTTTCCCGGGACGGGAATTGTTGATCTTCCTGTCGATGGCGGTGATTTTACTCTCTCTCATCGTGGCGGCTATCGGGCTCCCGTATATGACCCGGTTTCTCGCCGACGATTTACCGCATGATTCAGGGAGTAGCAACATCGGCGCGGCGCTTACCGAAGCGGCGATTAACCGCCTGAATGAATTGCTGAGCCAGCCGGTAGACGACCCGCAGGAGGAAGCCATTCGCGCAGATGCGGGCAACGTGCTTCTGGAGACATATCAGCGCCGGCTTCACTATAACGACAGCGATGACGGCAGCGATGTCGGGAAAGAGTTGACTCAGCGAGCGCGTCTGGAGAGAGAGATGCAGCGGGAGGCGATCGTCGCGCAGCGCAATGAGTTATTCAGACTTCGCCGTGCCAGGAACATCAGCGATACCACGTTCCAGCAGGCGCTCAGGGCGATTGACCTGAAAGAAGAGAGCCTGCATTAAAGTCGCAATATCGCCCGGCTCCTCTCCCGGCGGATACCGGGAGAGGAGCCGGGGACTCAAGGTACGATCGGCGCAGGTACCGGCTGCGTCGGCGCACTGCTCACCTGGCCGTTGCGCATGACTTGCGCAACCTGTTGCTTCTCCATATTCACCGCGCTGAGTTGGCCGTTCACCGTAGGCTTCAGCGGGGCGTCAGCCAGCAGACTACCGCTGGCGGTCAGCTGAAAATTGCCATCGCCGGCAACCGGTAGCGCGGGCCAGCCCCACCCCTGCAGGATATTCAGCGGAACGCCGCGGCCGTTGAGGCTCAGGGTGACCTGGCGCTGAGGAAGCTGCGATACCACCGCGCTGGCCTGCAGAATACCGCGTTCGGTAAAGGCGCTGAGCTCGCTGATATTCACCGTTGCGGCGTTCGCGCTGAGCTTCAGCGACGGGCGGCGGACGTCGATGCGGTTAAAGGTCGCGGCGGCGGCATTCAGCGTCGCGCTGCCGTTCCATATGCCCCAGCGGCGATCTTTCACCAGCTGTAGTTCCCCGCCGTAACCGTCAAGGGCGGTGATCTGCCACGGGAAGGTGGGATCGATGTCGATCACCAGGTTGCGGCTGGCGCCAAATTTTTTCAGCGTCAGGCTTTGTAACCACGCCGGCAGCGGCTCCATCCACAGCTGCTTCCAGTTTGCGGGGAGGGTGTATTCCAGCCCGGCAAAGGCGGTGTCATCCAGCACCAGGGCGTTACCGGCGCGCAGCCAGTTGCCGGAGGTGCGCACCATTCCGCCTTCCCAGCGCGAGGTGAACTGACGCAGCGCGATACCCTGCGGCGAGAATTCGGCATTGGCGATCGGGTCAAACAGATGCAGCGAGCCGTTAATGAACTCACTGGCGTTCATCGATAGGGTGCCGTCCTCGCTCTGCCAGCCGCCCTGGCTCAGGGTCAAGTTACGCAGGTTAAGGTCGAGGTCGGTAACCGCCCAGTCCGGCCCCTGCAGGCGGGCATCGGTGATATCGAGACGGCCAATTTGCAGCGCAGGGACGGTGGTGAGCGGGGTGAAAAACGCCGTCAGCGATTTGTCGCTCTGCAGGCGAATTTCATTGAGCTGCAGGTTATCCACCCGCCAGCTGCCGTCGGCGCTGCGTTTGGCGTTGCCGGTCAGGGTGCCGCGGGCGATATCGGCGCCGAGGGTGGATAGCGTCACTTCGCCATTATCGATACTTCCCTGAATCAGCACGTTGCTGGCGTCAACGCCGTTGAGGGTAAGCGAACCCGCGCTCATCTGAATCTGCGTTTTTTTACCCAGCACATCGCCCGCTTCCGGCGCCCACGGGCTGACGCCGCCGGTCACCCGCTGCGCGCTCAGCTCCCAGCCGCTTTCCGGGCTGTTAAACGCCATATTGCGCAACTGCAGGCGGTCGGCAGCAAAGGGTAAAGAGGAGGAAGAGGGGGAAAGATTTAATGTCCCGTCGCTGAGCACAATCTCGTCGGCATGCAGCGGGTCGCTGAACTGGCGGGTACTGAAGCCGATATCCACCGCTTTCGCCACCAGCGTCGGCGGTTTGCCGTCGCGACCGAAGGTGACATTTTGCAGCTGCAGGTGAAGAGGGGAAGAGAAGTTGTGCTCCATCGCATCGAAGGAAACCTGCCAGCCGGTGCCGTCGCTCAACCAGGCGCTGGCCTGACGTGACCCCCAGTGGGTCTGGAGCAGGAAATAGAGGGCAATCACCACCACCACCAGGGCGATCGCTAGCCACAGAATCAGCTTTCCAATAAATTTCATGATCTTCCATCCTGAGAAGTGCACATAGGGCTGTTATGCACGATTTATGCGCAATCCTCAAGACAGGAGTTGTTTATTTGAATGACAGAGTGATGGGAGATACGTTTTATTCAGCCATACCCGGAGGGCGGTGTGAAGGCCGCATCCGGGATATTCTGCCGTTATCCCGGCAGGCCATGCGCCACCGGGGCTACGGGTTTAATTCTTCTCTGGCGGGAACACTAAATTCAGCACAATCGCGGTGATCCCCCCGGCGGCGATGCCAGAGGAGAGCAGGTTCTTCAGCCAGTCAGGGGCGAACTGCAGAATCAGCGGCTGCTGGGAAACGCCGAGACCCACCGCCAGCGACAGGGCGATAATCAGAATCGCGCGGCGGTTGAGCGGTTCGCGGGAGACGATACGCACCCCGGAAGCGGCGATGGTGCCGAACATGACCAGCGTCGCGCCGCCGAGTACCGGCTCCGGAATGTGCTGGACAAAGCCGCTCACCGCCGGGAACAGCCCGAGGACGATCAGCATCAGCGCCACCACAAAACCGACGTAGCGGCTGGCGACGCCGGTCAGCTGAATCACGCCGTTATTCTGGCCGAAACAGGAGTTCGGGAAGGTGTTGAAGACGGCGGAGACAAAGGAGTTCAGGCCGTTGGCCAGCACGCCGCCTTTCAGGCGCTTCATGTACAGCGGGCCGGAAACCGGCTGCTCGGAAACGTCAGAGGTGGCGGTGATATCGCCAATGGTTTCCAGGGAGGTGATCATAAACACCAGCATCAGCGGCAGCAGCAGGCTCCAGTCGATGCCCAGGCCGTAGTAGAGCGGGGTCGGTACCGTAATCAGGCTATCGTTGGCAGGCGCGCTATTTGCCGGCAGCATATCAAGCAGCCATGCCGCCAGATAACCCGCCGCCATGGCGATAACCAGCGACGCGATGCGCAGGTAGGGGTTGCGCTGGCGGTTGAGGATAATGATCAGCGCCAGGACGATACCCGCCAGCAGCAGATTTTTCGGCGCGCCGAAGGTATGGTCGGCCATCGCCGCATAGCCGCCGCCGATGGAGGTCAGCCCGACCTGAATCAGCGACAGGCCGATAATCATCACCACCACGCCGGAGACCAGCGGGGTAATCACCCGCCGCGCCAGGTGCAGAACGCGCGAGATGACCATTTCCGTACAGCTGGCCAGCATCAGGGTGCCGAACAGCGCGGCCATCATCGTCGGCACGTCGGCGCCGCCGGTTTTGAGCGCGGTACCGCCCATAATCAGCGGGGCGACGAAGTTAAAGCTGGTGCCCTGGATCGAGAGCAAGCCGGAACCGACCGGTCCCCAGGCTTTAATCTGAATAATGGATGCCACGCCGGAAGCGAACAGCGACATGCTGATGATGTGCTGCGTATCCTGGGCCGGGAGGCCCAGCGCCTGACAGATTAATAACGCCGGGGTGATGACCGCGACAAACATCGCCAGCAGATGCTGGAAGGCGGCGAACAGGGTTTGCGGCAGCGGCGGGCGGTCTTCGAGGCGGTAGATTAATTCGCTGGTTGTTTTATGCGCAACCGGTTGCGCAGCTTCTGACTCGGCGGTGTTAACGGACATCACAAACGATCCCAAGGTGGCAAAGCGGGAATTTTATCGGACTGTAGTGCAAAAGCAAACGTTTGCCAGCGTTTGCTGAGAAATATTTATCCGGCCAATTAACGTGGATGATGGGGCGGTGTTCCCTCTCTCCCGTTACCGTGAAAAAAGAGCCCGGGGAGGCTCACGCCTTCCCCGGGCTATCAGGAGAAATCGCGGGCCCCGGCAGGCACACGCAGCCAGGGCCGTTCAGAGCGCGCTACTCTTCGTGTTCTTCCCACGCGAGGGCGCGTTTCACCGCCTTTTTCCAGCCGTTGTAACGGTAGTTACGCTCGGTCGTTTCGATCCCCGGACGGAACTCACGCTCAATGACCGCTTTCTCCTGCAGCTCATCGAGGTTCTGCCAGAAACCGACCGCCAGGCCCGCCAGGTAAGCGGCGCCCAATGCCGTCACTTCGCGCACTTCAGGACGCTCCACGCGGGTGCCGAGAATATCGGACTGGAACTGCATCAGGAAGTTATTGGCGACCGCGCCGCCGTCAACGCGCAGGGCGTGCAGGCGAATGCCTGAGTCAGCCTGCATGGCTTCCAGCACGTCGCGGGTCTGATAGGCGATGGATTCCAGCGTTGCGCGGATAATGTGGTTGGCATTCACCCCGCGGGTCAGGCCAAAGATGGCGCCGCGAGCATACGGGTCCCAGTACGGCGCGCCGAGGCCGGTAAACGCCGGAACCACATACACGCCGTTGGTGTCCTTCACTTTGGTCGCGAAATATTCGGAATCGAACGCGTCGTTGATCAGCTTCATTTCATCGCGCAGCCATTGAATAGACGCCCCCGCCATGAATACCGCGCCTTCCAGCGCATAGTTCACTTCACCGTGCGGGCCGCAGGCGATAGTGGTCAGCAGGCCATGGGTGGAGGCGACCGCTTTTTCGCCGGTATTCATCAGCATAAAGCACCCGGTACCGTAGGTGTTTTTGGCCATCCCTTCTTTGACGCACAGCTGGCCAAACAGCGCCGCCTGCTGGTCGCCGGCGATACCGGCGATAGGAATACGCGTACCGCCTTTACCACCGATGTTGGTCTGGCCGTATACCTCGGAGGATTTACGCACTTCCGGCAGCATGGCGCGCGGAATATCCAGCGCGTCCAGCATCTTGTCATCCCAGTCCAGTTCGTGGATGTTGAACAGCATGGTACGCGAGGCGTTGGTGTAGTCGGTCACGTGTACGCGACCCTGGGTCATTTTCCACACCAGCCAGGTATCCACGGTCCCGAACAGCAGCTCGCCGCGTTTTGCACGCTCGCGTGAACCTTCCACGTGGTCGAGGATCCATTTTACTTTGGTGCCGGAGAAGTACGGGTCAACCACCAGGCCGGTGGCCTTGCGAATGTACTCTTCCATTCCGTCACGTTTGAGCTGCTCGCAGATTTCAGCGGTACGACGGCACTGCCAGACGATGGCGTTGTAAATCGGTTTGCCGGTTTCACGCTCCCAGACAATGGCGGTTTCACGCTGGTTGGTGATGCCGATAGCGGCGATCTCGTCAGAGCTGATATCGGCTTTCGCCAGCACTTCTACCAGCGTAGAGCTTTGAGAGGCCCAAATCTCCATCGGATCGTGCTCAACCCAGCCGGGCTTAGGATAAATTTGTTCAAATTCACGCTGAGAGACGCTGACGATATTGGCATCGTGATCCATCACAACGGCCCGGGAGCTGGTGGTGCCCTGGTCGAGCGCAACGATATATTTTTTGTCGGTCATAGTATGAGTCCCGTAGTCAGATTACAGCGAAGCGTTGTGTTGCGTCGTCGAGGAGGGGGTTTCTGATTCTTCCTCGACGCAGGTGTCGCAGGGCAGATGGCGGCCAATCAGTTTGCGATAGCAGAACGCGCCCAGCGCGGCGCCAACCACCGGTGCGCACAGCGGCACCAGGAAATAAGGGATATCTTTGCCACCGGTGAAGGCGACCTCACCCCAGCCTGCCAGCCAGGCGAAAGTTTTTGGGCCAAGATCGCGCGCCGGGTTCATCGCAAAACCGGTCAGCGGCCCCATGGACGCGCCGATAACGGCGATTAGCAGGCCAATCAGCAGCGGCGCCAGCGGGCCGCGCGGGATACCGTTGCCGTCGTCGGTCAGCGCCAGAATCACGCCCATCAGGATAGCGGTTATCACCATTTCTACCGCGAAAGCCTGCACAAAATTGATATGCGGATTCGGGTAAGTGGAGAAGATGCCGGCCAGTTCAAGACTTTCGACGCTACCGCGCACCATATTGTGGCTGTGTTCGAAATCGAAGAAAAGATTGTAGTAAAGCCCGTAAACTAAGGCCGCTGCGCAAAAAGCGCCGGCGAATTGAGAAATGATAAAAGGAACAACTTTGCGCCCGTCGAAGCAGGCAAACAGCCACAGTGCGATGGTGACCGCGGGGTTAAGGTGAGCGCCGGATACGCCCGCGGTCAGGTAGATAGCCATCGCTACCCCCAGACCCCAGATGATGCTGATTTCCCACTGACCGAAGCTGGCTCCCGCAACTTTGAGCGCAGCGACGCACCCAACGCCGAAAAAGATCAACAACCCGGTACCGAGGAACTCTGCGATGCACTGGCCTTTTAATGTTGATGTTTGGCTCATATCGAATCCTGAAGCGAAGTGGTGATTATTGTATCTATGAAGGTCGAAGACGACCACGCTGCCTTGTAGGCATAGTGTTAATTTATCGTTAACGAACAAAAACGAGAAATATCGAAATATAAATGTGTGTGCTGCGTCAAGAAAATGAGCGTTTTCGCGCCATAAACGCGTGTTGTGACACATTTACGCCCCCCGGCAGGCGAATTTTGTTAACCCATTGATTAACAATTGCGGGAGAAGTTCCGGGGAAACGAGCCGGATGGGCCAGGTATAGACTGAAAAGTGTTGCAAACCGCAATCTGCGCGGGTTGTCGCTGGACAGGGGCGGCGGGGATTCATACAATCGACAGCATCACCACTGTAGTGCGCTTATTTTCGTTAAGGCGTCACCGCGTAGGTACACAAAATCATTCGGGATGCGGCACGACGGCAAGCGAATGAATCCTCGCAAACTGAAAGTGAGCGAGGGGGCCCGCTAACGCAGAAGCAGCTTGAAGGATGACGTGTACGGGATAGTACTCTATCAACGCCTTGCAAGTTCAGGAGAGGTATGACGATGTCATTAGAAGTGTTTGAGAAATTAGAATCAAAAGTACAGCAGGCGATTGATACCATCACTCTGTTGCAGATGGAAATCGAAGAGCTGAAAGAAAAAAACAACGCGCTGGCGCAGGAAGTTCAGGGCGCGCAGCACAGCCGTGAAGAGCTGGAGCGTGAAAACGGCCAGCTGAGAGAACAACAGCAGGGCTGGCAGGATCGTCTGCAGGCGCTGCTGGGCCGCATGGAAGAAGTGTAATCCACTGATTCCCACCCTCTCCCGTTCGGGGGAGGGTCGCCTTACCCCCTTCTTATATACTCACAAGTTATAGCCAATCTTTTTTTATTCTTTAATCATTGAATCGCTTTCTGGCACGCTTAACGCATCACAACACGACATAAAGAGAGCGGTGCGATGAATAAGTGGGGCGTTGGGTTAACTCTGTTGCTGGCATCCGCCAGCGTTCTGGCAAAAGACATTCAGTTATTAAACGTATCTTATGATCCAACGCGCGAGCTGTACGAACAGTACAACAAAGCCTTCAGCGCGCACTGGAAACAAGAGACCGGCGACAACGTGGTGATCCGTCAGTCGCATGGCGGCTCCGGCAAGCAGGCGACGTCGGTGATTAACGGTATCGAAGCCGATGTGGTGACGCTGGCGCTGGCCTACGATGTTGATGCGATTGCTGAACGCGGTCGTATTGATAAAAACTGGCTGAAACGCCTGCCGGATAACTCCGCGCCGTATACCTCGACCATCGTGTTCCTCGTGCGTAAAGGCAACCCGAAGCAAATTCATGACTGGAACGACCTGATTAAACCGGGTGTGTCGATCATTACGCCGAACCCGAAAAGCTCCGGCGGCGCGCGCTGGAACTACCTGGCGGCCTGGGGCTACGCGCTGCACCAGAATAACGGCGACCAGGCTAAGGCCCAGGAGTTTGTGAAGGCGTTGTATAAAAACGTGGAAGTGCTGGACTCCGGCGCGCGCGGCGCGACCAACACCTTTGTTGAGCGCGGCATCGGCGACGTGCTGATTGCGTGGGAAAACGAAGCGCTGCTGGCGGCTAATGAGCTGGGCAAAGATAAGTTTGAAATCGTCACGCCGAGCGAATCGATTCTTGCCGAACCGACCGTCTCCGTAGTGGATAAAGTGGTCGACAAAAAAGGCACCCGTCAGGTGGCTGAAGCCTACCTGAAGTATCTCTACTCGCCGGAAGGCCAGGAGATCGCGGCGAAGAACTTCTATCGTCCACGTGACCCGGCAGTGGCGAAGAAATATGCCGATGAATTCCCGAAACTGAAGCTGTTTACCATCGACCAGGAGTTCGGCGGCTGGACCAAAGCCCAGAAAGACCACTTCTCGAACGGCGGCACCTTCGATCAAATCAGTCAGCGTTAATCTCCCTGAACGCCCGGTTAAACAACCGGGCGTTTTCTTTTAGTCATCAAATTACGCTACTCTTCCGTTTCTGGTTCGACAGGAAAAGATGATGAGAAGAGTAAAATCCCTTGTATGGCTGCTGCTGGTGCTCGCGCTGGCGGCGGCGGGCGGCGGGTACTGGCTGCATTCCGGTAATCCTGACGCTTTGCGGCAGATTGTTTTGCAGCAGTGTGTTCCCAATCAACAGCAGCATCAAACTCCCTCGCCATGCGCCGAGGTGAATCTGCAGGGCGGCTACGTGCTGTTTAAAGATCGCAACGGGCCATTACAGTATTTACTGATGCCGACCTGGCGGATTAACGGTACCGAAAGTCCTCTGCTGCTAAACCCGTTGACGGCAAACTTTTTCTGGCAGGCCTGGCAAGGGCGCGAAATCCTGAGCCAACGCCGCGGTTCGCCAATACCGGATAATGCCGTCTCGCTAGCGATTAACTCCCGGACCGGGCGTACGCAAAACCATTTCCATATTCATATTTCCTGCTTACGCGAAGATGTGCGCGCGCAGCTGGACAGCCATGCCGCGGCGATCAGCAGCCGCTGGCTGCCGCTTCCCGGCGGCCTGCTCGGCCATGAATATCTGGCCCGTCGGGTTACCGAAGCCGAGCTGGCGCAGCGCAGCCCGTTCCTGATGCTGGCGGAAGAGGTGCCGGACGCGCGTGAGCATATGGGGCGCTTTGCGCTGGCGATGGCGCAGCAGAGCGATGGTTCGCTGGTTTTGCTGGCGACCGAACGTAACCTGTTGGTTTTGAATCGCGCCTCAGCAGAAGAGATTCAGGACCATCGGTGCGCGATCCTGACACAACGCTAGTTTCCCTTCCATCGGCTCTCCTGCTGCTATCTTGTTGATTCTCATCCTTGTTTGATCAAGGGTGAGGATCCGTATGTAAAATTAATGTGAATTCGATCAAAAGATATAAAGGTATACCTTTATATCTTTTTGGATCTCGTTACACTCTCCCCATAGTCATCACCGGCTACCTGGCCGATGACTTATCCATAAAAACGTTTTTATTTCACGTAGTGACATCATTAATTGTTTGTCAGATTTGCGCTTAATAGCGTAAAGGAATATCAACATGAAACTTTCTATCGTGGAAAAAATCGGCTTCGGCGCAGGGGATATGGCGATAAACGTTGTGATTATCGCCATGCAGCTGCTCCTCGCTTATTTCTATACCGATATTTATGGCCTCAGCGCGGCAGATGTCGGCGTCTTGTTTGTGGTTGTACGGATGATCGATGCCGTTATCGATCCGGCGATGGGGGTACTTACCGATAAACTGAACACGCGCTGGGGACGCTATCGTCCGTGGCTACTGTGGTTCGCCATCCCTTTTGGTTTCGCCGTTTACCTGATGTTTATCACCCCTGATATGGTTTATCTGGCCAAGCTGGCGTGGGCGTATGGTACCTATATTTTGATGACCCTGATTTATACCGCCATTACCATTCCCTATATTTCGATGATTGGCGTCATTACCCCGGATCCTGTCGAACGGCTAAGCGCAAACGGCTACCGGTTCGTCATGACTAAAATCGCCGCATTCCTGGTCACGATTGTGGTTCCGATGCTGGCGGTGTGGCTGGGGCAGGGCAATAAGGCGATGGGGTATCAGCTTTCCATGGGATTGATGGGGGCGATGGGGTCGCTGCTGTTTATCTTCTGTTTTCTGACGACCCGCGAGCGAAGTGAACCGGAAATTACCGCCCTGCCGCTCGGCCAGCAATTTAAGTATCTGTTGCGTAACGATCAGTGGATTATCCTCGGCATGGTGATTTTGCTGCTGATGTGCGGCTACGTCATTCGCGGCTCCGTCGCGGCATATTACGCCAAGTACTTCCTGAACGGCGGGGATAGTCTGATTTCACCATTCCTGACCACGGGCGTTGTTGCGTCGATTTTAGCTATGGTGGCGACCACCTGGCTGACCCGGTTCTGGGACAAAATTAAGCTGTTCCGCTATACCCAGCTGATCACCTTTGTCCTGAGCACCCTGATGTATTTCTTCGTCGGGCGGGAAAACCTCGCGCTGGCGTTCGCGTTCTACTTCCTCATCAATTTTTTCTGCGACATGCAAATGCCGGTGTTCTGGTCCTCTATCGCCGAAGCCGTGGATTACGGTGAACAGAAAACCGGGATCCGCGTTTCTGGTCTCGCTTTTGGCGGCATTCTCTTTTTCCAGAAATTCGGTATGGGGGTCGCAGGCGGCATACTGGGTTTCCTGCTGAGCCATTTCGGTTACCAGGCCGATGTTGAACAAAGCGTGCGTTCGTTAACCGGTATCGCGCTGATGATGACGTTAATTCCGGCATTGCTCCATCTGATCGTCGGCCTTCTGATGAAAAAATATCTGATTAATAACAACTATTATCGTGATATCCAGAGTGCGCTGACCGAGCGTCAGGCATAAGGAGACGAAAATGTGCGCCATGAACAAAGTTTGGGCGATCGGCGATGCGTCCGTGGACCTGGTGGCGGAAACGCCGGATAGCTACCTGAAATGTCCCGGCGGCGCATCGGCGAACGTTGGGGTCTGCGTGGCCAGGCTGGGAGGAGACTGCGGTTTTATCGGCTGTCTGGGGGACGATGAGGCCGGGCGTTTTTTGCGTCAGGTATTTCAGGATAACGGCGTCGATGTCTCCTTTTTGCGGCTGGATGCCGCGCTGACCAGCGCAGTGCTGATTGTTAACCTGACTGCTGAAGGGGAGCGCAGCTTTACCTATCTGGTGCATCCCGGCGCCGATACGTTTGTCTCGCCGCGGGACCTGCCGCAATTTCGCGCCCATGAGTGGTTTTACTTCAGTTCGATTGGCCTGACGGACAGCCCCGCTCGTGAAGCGTGCCTGGAGGGGGCCAGACGGATGCGCGAAGCCGGCGGATACGTCCTGTTTGATGTCAATTTACGTAGCAAGATGTGGCGGGATTCGGGCGAAATCCCGGGGCTTATCGCCCAATCCGCCGCCCTTGCGTCTATCTGCAAAGTCTCCGCCGATGAACTCTGCCAGCTGAGTGGAGCCCGTCGCTGGCAGGATGCCCGTTACTACCTGCGCGATCTGGGTTGTGCAACCACCATCATTTCATTGGGCGCGGATGGCGCGCTGTTGATCGATGCCCAGGGTGAACGCAGCTTCCCCGCGCCGAAAGTTGACGTCGTTGACACCACCGGGGCAGGCGACGCCTTTGTCGGCGGGCTGCTCTCCTCGCTCTCGCAAAGCAACGTCTGGAACCATGCTCTGCTGGCAGAGGCCGTCAATCGTGCCAACGCCTGCGGCGCGATGGCGGTGACGGCGAAAGGGGCCATGACCGCCCTGCCGTTTTCCGACCAGTTACACACTTTTTTGGCCAGCCATACGCTGGCGCAAGCCATGACCGTGAAATAAGGAGTCATCATGTACATCGATCAACATAAAATACTGGGGTGTCTGGTTGGCGCCGCCGCCGCCGACGCGATGGGGGCGGCAACGGAAGTCCGTACCCAACAGCAAATCAAAGACTACTTTGGCGGATGGGTAACGACCTTTCAGAAACCCCCGGCCGATACCTTTGGTCGTTGCAACGAAGCGGGCATGTGTACCGATGATTTTATCCAGGCAAAGTACATCATGGATGCGCTGCTACGCCACCAGCGTCAGGTGAGCGACGAGGCGATGCGTGAAGCCTTCCAGCGCTGGCTGGATTACCCTTTCTATGCCAATTTCACTGGCCCGACGACGCGTGCGGCGATGAAAGCGATATTTAACGATAATCGCGCATCGCTACAGGGCGAGCTGGAAGGCGAAAAACAGTCAGTACAGATTATCAACAAGGGCAATGCGGAGGCGACCAACGGCGCCGCGATGAAGATTTGGCCGGCGGCCGTGCTGCATCCCGGCGATATCGACGCGGCGATTGACTGCGCGCTGCAGATTTGCCGATTTACGCACAATAACGTGCTGGCGATGTCCGGCGCGGCGGCGATGGCGGCGGCGACCAGTGAAGCCTTAAAGATGCAGACCGATGCGGATAGCATTATTGCCGCGGGGGTTTATGGGGCGCAGAGAGGGCTCCTGCTCGCCCGGGAGCGGGGGGCGATGATGGTCGCCGGCCCTTCCGTCGCGCGGCGAATCGAACTGGCGGTTGATATCGGTAAGCGGCACCGTCACTGGGAAACCGCGATTGTGGAAATTGCGGATATTATTGGTTCCGGCCTGCACGTCAGCGAAGCCGTACCGGCGGCCTTTGGTCTGTTCGCGTGTTGTCCGGATTCTGCCGTAGATGCTATTATTTCCGCCGTTAATGTTGGCAACGATACCGATACCGTCGCGACCATGGTTGGGGCGATCTCCGGCGCATTCCATGGTGTAAACGCTTTTCCAGCCGATTATTTAACGACCGTGGATCGGATGAATCATTTCGATTTGGCAGAACTGGCCAGGCAAATCGCAGGGTAGCGTTTTTCACCCTGCCGGGGACGGCGAACCGTCCCCTGCTGGCGAAGACGTGAGGTGCGTAGTTTGCAGGTTGATAAAACGAGCTTTACTCCGCTTTATAAGCAATTGTTTTTTATCCTCTGTCAGCAGATCCAGAATGGCGCTTTGCCGGTGGGTAGCCAGCTGCCTACGCAAAAAGAGATTGCCAGGGCGTATAACGTTTCACTGATCGTGGTTAAGCAGGCCTGGAGTGAACTGATTAACGCGGGCATTATCTCATCGCAACGCGGTAGCGGCTCGATAGTGTGTACGGTGCCGGAGGGGGTCAACTATGGGCACACTTTTCGCGGCATCACCCGAGATTTGCAGGATGCCAGTATTGCGATTGAAAACCGGGTGCTGGAGATCGTTCCGCGCCGGGCGCGCGATGCGCATGCGGATGGGCTCAGCCTGCCGGCGCATCACCATTATCTGTACATTTCGCGTATTCGCTATCTGAACAACCGCCCTTTTAACCATGAGAAGATCTATCTCGACCTGAGTTTCTTCCCGGGCCTCGAATTAACGGCAGAAGCGCTGGCGCACACGTCGCTCTACTCCTTGCTGAACGTTACCAGCGACTCCGCGATTGAAAAAGTAGAGGCGGTTTTACCGTCTGCAGAACTGTGTGAGAAATTGCAGATTGCTGCCAACAAGCCGCTGCTCTCCGTCGCCAGACAGACTTTTCAGGCCGGGCGCGATATCCCGTTCGAGTATTGCCGTTACTACGTCCTGTCCGAGTATTTTGGCGAAATTCATTATCATTGACCTGGCGGCGTAGTGTGACGTTCGTCCGGATCTTCCGTCGGCCGGACAGTCTCACCGGTAGCGCGATCCGGAATACCTAAAAGACCTACCCTATCTGGCGTTTACCTGCCGGAACAACCGTCGTATTCTTGCTGAAAAAAACGACAGGAGACAGGTATGTCGCTCTGGTTTTCTCACCCTCTGTTCCTTCCCTCGCTGATTGTCGCAATCACTATTCTGCTATGGGCGACCTCGCTACTGCCGGAGTTTATGACGGCGCTGTTGTTTTTTGCCGCGGCGATGATGGCTAAAATCGCGCCGCCGGAGGTGATCTTTGGCGGTTTCGCCTCCTCGGCGTTCTGGCTGGTGTTCAGTGGTTTTGTCCTCGGTATTGCGATCCGCAAAACCGGGCTGGCGGACAGAGCGGCACGGGCGTTATCGGCCCGGCTGACGGACTCCTGGCCGCTGATGGTCGGCAGCGTCGTGCTGCTGAGCTATGCGCTGGCCTTCGTGATGCCGTCCAATATGGGGCGCATCGCGTTGTTGATGCCGATCGTGGCGGCGATGGCGAAACGGGCCGGTATCGAAGACGGCACGCGTTCCTGGTACGGGCTGGCGCTGGCGGTGGGTTTTGGTACCTTCCAGCTATCGGCGACTATTCTGCCGGCCAACGTCCCGAACCTGGTGATGAGCGGCGCGGCCGAAGGGTCGTACGGGATTCACCTCAACTATCTCCCCTATTTGCTGCTGCACACGCCGGTACTGGGCTGGCTGAAGGGCGCGGTATTAATCGCGCTGATCTGCTGGCTGTTCCCGGGGAAACCCCGTCCACCGCGCGATCTGACGCCGTTACCGCCGATGAGCCGGGATGAGAAGCGTCTGGCCTGGCTGCTGGCGGTCGTGCTGACTCTGTGGGTGAGCGAGAGCTGGCACGGCATTGGCCCCGCCTGGACGGGGCTGGCCGCGGCGGTGGTGACGCTGCTGCCGCGGGTCGGGTTTATCAGCGGGGAGGAGTTCTCCAGCGGGGTGAATATACGCACCTGCATTTACGTCGCCGGGATCCTTGGGCTGGCGATTACCGTCACCCAAACGGGGATCGGCGAAGTGGTCGGCAATGCGTTGCTGCAGGTCATGCCGCTTGATAAGGAGAGCCCATTTACCAGTTTCCTGGCGCTCACCGGTATTACCAGCGCCCTGAACTTTATTATGACCGCCAACGGCGTACCCGCGCTGTACACCACTTTTGCGCAGAGTTTTTCCGATGCAACCGGCTTCCCGCTGTTAAGCGTGATTATGATTCAGGTATTGGGCTACTCAACGCCGCTGCTGCCGTATCAGGCGTCGCCGATTGTGGTGGCGATGGCGCTGGGGAAAGTGCCTGCGCGGGCCGGGATGTTGCTGTGCATTGCGCTGGCGGCGGTCAGCTATCTGCTGCTGTTGCCGCTGGACTATATGTGGTATCAGGCGCTGGGGAAACTGTAGCGGAATAAGAAAACCCGGAGGCGGCGCTGGCGCGTCTCCTCCGGGCTATGCGTATTGCACTTTCCCGTACCCCGGTAGGCGGAGCGCCGCCGGGGGGGGGGCTATCGAACGTTACGCTTTTTTCGCCGCTTCGGCCGCTTTAACGATCACCGCGAAAGCGTCAGCTTTCAGGGATGCGCCGCCAACCAGCGCGCCGTCGATGTCCGGCTGGGTGAACAGCTCTGCGGCGTTGGAGGCGTTAACGGAGCCGCCGTACTGGATGATCACCTGCTCAGCCACTTTGGCGTCGGCTTTAGCGATGTGGTCACGGATGAATTTGTGTACAGCCTGAGCCTGAGCCGGGGTGGCGGATTTGCCGGTGCCAATTGCCCATACCGGTTCGTAAGCGATGACCACGCCTTCGAATGCCGCTGCGCCCTGGGTTTTCAGGACGGCGTCGATCTGACGTGCGCAAACTTCTTCCGTTTTGCCCGCTTCGTTTTCTGCTTCGGTTTCACCGATGCACAGAACCGGAATCAGACCCTGTTCTTTCAGGACGGCGAATTTCTTCGCGATGAGCTCGTCAGATTCTTTGTGGTAAGTACGACGCTCTGAGTGACCGATGATGATGTATTCAGCACCGACATCTTTCAGCATCTGAGCAGAGGTTTCACCGGTGAATGCGCCGGACAGGTTCAGGTCAACGTTCTGCGCGCCCAGGTGAATGTGGCTACCTTCCGCAGCATGCTTAGCCAGGTCGATGTACATTTCTGGCGGAGCGATTGCAACGGCACAGCCAGAAACGCCAGCCAGCTCGGTACGCAGGTTCGCAACCAGTTCGTTTACCATGTGGCGGCTGCCGTTCAGTTTCCAGTTACCCATCACTAAAGGATGTCGCATTTTAATTCTCCACGCTACTTAAGCGAATTAAGGAATATAGCCGCCCGTCAGGGCAGCATGGTCTGTCAAACAGTATAGAGATTCATCGTTGGAAAGGCTTTGCTTTTTGTCATTTATTATTGCTCTCCAGCGTTTCAGATAGCGCCAGCTTAATCGGTTCAACAGCGAAGGTCAGCCCCTTTTCGCCGTTGTCCGCGACGACATAGCGGATTGCGCCTTCCGTTTCCGAGAAGTAGCGTTTGCCCTTTCCGGCGGCGAGCATTTTTTGCAGTTTTTGCTGGCTCTGCGCCGCGCTAAAGGTGGGGACGAACGCGCGTAATACGGCGCTCATATACTCCTGTGCTTTGTTCCTGGCCGCTTTCTGCTCTGGCCCCTGAATAGGCAGCCAGGTTATCTGCATCGATTTTATTTTGAGCGTGCCGCGCTCCAGCGCGGTGGAGGCGTAGAGGTTCTCATTAATTTTGCTTGCCGCGCGCGTCAGGTTCGCCCGATCGCGGCTGGAGGCGATCGCGCGAAATTCATTCAGCTGGAGCTTCGGATTATCGGCGTTGAATTTCTCGCGAAACTCGCTGATGGAGATGTCAAAGGTCGGCGCGCCTGCCAGCAGATAGGGGGCGGTCGCGGCGGAGTCAGGTTCGGCGGACAACGCCTTCGGGCCGACAGATAGCGCTGTCAGCCCAATCAAACATACCGTTGCCCACGTCTTCATGCCAATCTTCCTTTTTTTGCCTGCTGACGATTAAAACGGGAACCGTCGCGCTTGTCAAAAAGTGACGGCTCCAGGGTAAACTATCCGCATGATGACGCTAAGGAATAAAAGATGACCCTACAGCAGTGGATGTTCTCAATTAAAGGGCGTATCGGGCGCCGTGATTTCTGGATTTGGATCGGGATCTGGATCCTTGCCATGGGCGCGCTGTTTACCCTGGCCGGTACGAATTTGCTCAACGTGCAGACCGCCGCTTTTATTCTGGTATGCCTGCTGTGGCCGACGGCGGCGGTCACCGTCAAACGTCTGCACGACCGCGGCAGGTCGGGGCTATGGGCGCTGCTGATGATTCTGGCGTGGATGCTGCTGGCCGGGAACTGGTCAATACTGCCGGGGGTCTGGCAGTGGGGAGTCGGGCGCTTTGTGCCGACGCTGATTATCGTCATGATGCTCATCGACCTGGGCGCGTTTGTCGGCACCCGGGGCGAGAATAAATTTGGCAAAGAGACGCAGGATGTTCGCTGGAGGGCGGCCTCCTGATCACCAGTATTGTTCGGCCGTCATGTGGCCCGGCCGGCGGCGCAGATGTTTGGTCATCTGCCGGGTCTCTTTGAGCAGCTGCTGGGTATCGCGCACCATCTGCGGGTTACCGCAAAGCATCACGTGGCTATTGTCGGCGTTCATCGGCAGGCCAACCGCCTCTTCCAGCGCGCCGGTCTCGATCAGAAACGGAATCCGCCCGGTCAGCGAACCGGCGGCGGTTTCGCGGCTCACAACGGTCTGAATCCGCAGCTTTCCGCCATAGCGCTGTTCTAATTCGCGCATCAACGGCAGGTAGCTTAAATCGGCCTCATAGCGTGCGGCATGGACCAGCACCAGGTTCTTAAAGCGCGCAAGATCCTGACCTTCCTGGAGAATGGACAGATACGGGCCGAGCGCGGTGCCGGTGGCCAGCATCCACAGCGTTTCGCAATCCGGCACCTCTTCCAGCACGAAGAAGCCTGCGGCTTCGCTGACCAGCTGAACTTCATCCCCCGGCTTGAGCGCTGCCAGGCGCGGGCTGAGTTTACCTTCAGGGACGGTGACCAGATAGAACTCCAGGTCGGGATTACCGGGGGCGTTAACATAGGAATAGGCGCGCTGTACGCGTTCGCCGTCGATTTCCAGCCCGAGCTTGGTAAATTGCCCGGCGGTAAACGGATGCACAGGCGCGTGTACGTACAAGCTGAACAGCGCATCGGTCCAGAACTCTACTTTTGTTACTTTGCCGCTAACCCAGTCCGCCATATTCTTCTCCCGTTGCGCGAAACGTAGCCCTATCTTCGTTGCAGACGGCGAAGATTTCCAGCCCAACGGGGCTGGAAAGCTCTATTGATCAAATATTTCACAGAATGTGGCGTTGGATGTCCGGGTCTTTACGATCGAGATAATGAATGGACTGGATCCGGCGAATGGTGCGGGATTTCCCGCGGATTAGCAGCGTCTCGGTGGTGGCCATATTCCCTTTGCGGGTGATGCCATCCAGCAGATCGCCTTTGGTGATGCCGGTGGCGGAGAACACCACGTTATCACTGCGCGCCATCTCGTCCAGACGCAGGACTTTACCCGCTTCGATCCCCATCTCTTTGCAGCGTGCCAGTTCGTTCTCACCGATGCGACGGTTTTCGGCGCTATCGCCTTTGACAGCGTGACGGGCCAGCAGGCGGCCGTGCATATCGCCGTCCAGCGCCCGAATGACCGCCGCGGAGACGACGCCTTCCGGCGCGCCGCCGATACCGTACAGGACGTCGACTTCACTATCCGGCATACAGGTCAGGATCGACGCCGCCACGTCGCCGTCCGGAATGGCAAAGACGCGTACGCCTAGCTGCTGCAGATCGGCAATCACCGCATCATGGCGCGGCTTGGCCAGAATGGTCACGGTCAGCTCGGTCAGCGGTTTGTTCAACGCGTTGGCGATATTGCGCAGGTTTTCCGCCAGCGGCAGGTTGAGGTCAATGGCCCCTTTTGCCCCTGGGCCGACAATCAGTTTTTCCATGTACATATCCGGGGCGTTCAGGAAGCAACCTTTATCGCCCACCGCCATCACCGCCAGCGCATTGGCCTGGCCCATGGCGGTCATGCGCGTTCCTTCGATGGGATCAACGGCGATATCGACAGCGTCACCCATGCCGGTGCCTACCCTCTCACCAATATAGAGCATGGGCGCTTCGTCGATTTCACCTTCGCCAATGACGATGGTGCCGTCGATATTAATCAGGTTGAGCATAATACGCATGGCGTTGACTGCTGCGCCGTCGGCGGTATTCTTATCGCCACGGCCCAGCCATTTATAGCCCGCGAGGGCGGCCGCTTCGGTCACACGCGAAAATTCGATGGCCAGTTCTCGTTTCATAATCCACTCGTTGTGATGAAAAATTGCGCGCAGCGGGGGCGTTGCCGCTCTCCCTACGCGTTGGAATAGCGTTCGGTTTCCGGCATCCAGCGCTCAATGAGCGCCTGAGCCTGCTGAGGGTAGCGTTCATGAATATGGCGGGCGATGCGCTGAACGTCCGGGATCAGCGCCTGATCGCGCAGCAGGTCAGCGACTTTAAACTCGGCGCTACCGGTCTGCCGGGTACCGAGCAGCTCGCCGGGGCCGCGGATTTCCAGGTCTTTCTGGGCAATGACGAAACCATCATTGCTATCGCGCAGGACCTGCAGGCGTTTCTGCGCCGTCTTCGACAGCGGTGATTTATAGAGTAGCACGCAGTGGGAGGCCACCGCGCCGCGCCCGACGCGCCCTCTGAGCTGGTGCAGCTGCGCCAGTCCCAGACGTTCCGGATTTTCGATAATCATCAGGCTGGCGTTGGGAACATCCACCCCGACCTCGATCACCGTCGTCGCAATCAGCAGATGCAGTTCGCCCTGCTTAAAGGCCTGCATCACCGCCTGCTTATCTGCCGGTTTCATCCGGCCATGCACCAGGCCGATGTTTAGCTCCGGCAGCGCCAGCTTGAGTTCTTCCCACGTTGCTTCCGCCGCCTGTGCTTCCAGCAGGTCGGACTCTTCAATCAGCGTGCAGACCCAGTAGGCCTGGCGCCCTTCCTGAGTGCAGGCATGACGCACCCGATCGATAATATCGTGGCGCCGGGTATCGGGGATGGCGACCGTAGTGACCGGGGTACGGCCCGGCGGGAGCTCGTCGATAACCGACGTATCGAGGTCGGCGTAGGCGGTCATCGCCAGGGTTCGCGGAATCGGCGTGGCGGTCATAATCAACTGATGGGGATGGAAGCCCTGCTGCTGACCCTTTTCCCATAGCGCCAGCCGCTGATGAACGCCGAAGCGGTGCTGCTCATCGATAATGACCAGCGCCAGGCCGTTGAACTGCACCTGTTCCTGGAAAATGGCGTGGGTGCCGACGATCATCTGTACCTGACCGCTGGCGATCGCCTCCTGTTGGGCCTGCCGCGCTTTGCCTTTTTGTTTGCCCGCCAGCCAGCCGACTTCAATCCCCAACGGCGCGAACCAGTGGCGGAAGTTATTGGCATGCTGTTCCGCCAGCAGTTCAGTCGGCGCCATCAGCGCCACCTGTTTGCCGTGCGCTATCGCCCGTAGCGCGGCGAGGGCGGCAACCAGCGTCTTGCCGGAGCCGACGTCGCCCTGCACCAGGCGCATCATCGGCACATCGAGCGCCATATCGCGTTCAATCTCGGCGGTGACCCGCTGCTGAGCGCCGGTCGGTTGAAAGGGCAGGGAGGCCAGCAGCTGGTTTTTTAACGTCTCGTTAGCGCTGAGCGCCAGGGCGTGGTAGCGCTGGGCGCCCGCGCGGAGCGCCAGCATGCTTAGGTTATGCGCCAGCAGTTCTTCAAGAATTAAGCGTTGTTGCGCCGGATGTTTGCCGCTTTCGAGATCGCTAAGCTGCAGCGACGGCGGCGGGCGATGCAGGGTGCGCAGCGCCTCCGGCAGGCTCATCATCCCCTGCGCCAGTTCGGGTGGCAGCAGCTCGGCGATGGCGCAGGTGTCCAGTAGCTCCAGCGCCCGATCGGTCAGCTTACGCAGCGTCGCCTGCTTAATACCTTCGGTGGTCGGGTAGACCGGCGTCAGCGTCTCCTGCAGCTCAGGCGTACTCATATCGCCCTGTACGCGGTACTCCGGGTGAATCATCTCCGCGCCGTATTTGCCGCGTTTGGCTTCTCCGTAGGCCAGCACGCGCCGGCCGGTCGCCAGGCTGTTCTTCATGGCGGCGTTGAAGTTGAAAAAACGCATGGTGAGAATGCCGGAACCGTCGCTGATCTGACAGGTCATCATCCGGCGGCCGCCGAAGGTGATGTTGCTGCTGAGGACTTCGCCTTCTACCGTGGCGTAGACGCCCGGCAGCAGTTCGCCGATCTGATAAAGATGGGTACGGTCTTCGTAGCGTAACGGCAGGTGCAGCAGCAGATCCTGCACGGTATGCAGGCCGATTTTCGCCAGTTTGTTGCTTTGCGCCGCCCCTACGCCGGTTAGCGAGTTGAGCGGGACTGCATCTAACAGGCGGCCTGCCATTTACTCTTCATCCTGCAGGCTGCATCTTTGGCGACTCGCTCCTGCGCCGCCGCGGGCGGTGTGCTGCGCTGAGCCGGATGCCTGCATGGTTGCCCACCATGCGTCATCGGCTTCGACTTCGCCCTCGGCGTTCACGTACGGATAGGGCAGACCTTTTTGTTTTGCCACCCTCGCCAGCACCGGATAACCGCCTTCAAACAGCAGGCGCTGCTGTTCTTCTTTCGCCAGCATGCTGTTCTCGCGCGCATACATGCCGGCGTTTTGCCGCTGGCGCTGGGCTTCGTACAGAATCAGGGCGGAGGCGACGGAGACGTTAAGCGACTGCACCATGCCAATCATCGGAATGATGATGTCCTGGTCGGCCAGGGCTAAGGCTTGCGGGGTGATACCGGTTTTCTCCTGGCCCATCAGGATACAGGTGGGCCGGGTGTAGTCTATTTCCCGAAAATCGACGGCTTTATCTGAGAGGTGGGTCGCGAGGATTTGCATGCCCTGGCCCTTTAAATGGCCGACGGCGTCGTCAATCGAGCGGTGTGTTTTGACCTGTACCCAGCTGTTGCTGCCGGCGGCGGCGGAGGCCATAGTGTGCATGCGGCTGCTGGGCCAGATGGCGTGCACTTCATGCACGCCAACGGCGTCTGCGGTACGAATAACCGCAGAGACGTTATGAGGTTTATGGACCTGCTCCATGCAGACCGTCAGATCAGGCTGACGCCTGGCGAGCATCTCACAGATACGCGCATAACGCTGTGGGTTCATAACCACTTCATCCTTCAAATTGCCTCGGCGTTGGCTTCTGGTTACTCGGCCGATCCATGAGCCTTACCCTTACGGGCCACCGCTCCGCGGTGTTCAAATCTGTACCTGACAGATTTGTCACTCACCCCGGTCACGTCCTTCTGTGTGCGCCAGGGGAGGCATTCGCTTGCCGCGCCTCGCCGCTTCGCGGCCAGCGTACACGCTGTTCAGCACGCTAAATGCATTTTGCGCTGCAACCCGAATGCTTTGGCCTATAAAACTAGTTTCGGTTACGGGTGACTTTTATCACATCCGGCATGACGCGAATTTTGCGCATAATATTCGCCAGATGCACGCGGTCGCGCGCCGTGAGGCGGATAAAGGCACTGTAGACTCGGCCATCTTTCTCTTCGGTATTCAGGCTCTGAATATTAGAAGAGGCGGTGTTAATGGCTGCCGTAAGATTCGCCAGCGCACCCTGGTGGTTAAACATATCCACCTTAATTTCGGTGATAAACTCCTGGGCGGTCTCTTTATCCCACTCGACGGCCATGAACTTCTCTGGCTCTTTCTGATAGCCACGGATGTTACGGCAGGACTCATGGTGAATAACCAGGCCTTTTCCGGGGCTGACGTGGGCAATAATCGGATCGCCAGGTATCGGGCGGCAGCACTTGGCAAAGGTAATCAGCACGCCGTCGGCGCCTTTAATCGGCAGATGACCGTGGCCTGAAGATGCGCCTTGCGCCGGTGCGGTGACGGTTTCACCTTGCTGCAGGTTTTTCGCTACCACCACGCTCATCGCGTTACCGAGGCCGATTTCCGCCAGCAGATCGTCAAGGCTGGCCAGCTTCATGCGTTCGAGTTCGCGCTGAATGCTTTCCGGCGGGATTTCCGCCAGTTTGCGGCTGCCCCCCAGAGCATGGTTGAGCAGACGGCGACCCAGGCTGACGGAGTCATCGCGCTTAAGGTTTTTCAGCAGCTGGCGGATTTTGGCGCGCGCTTTCGAGCTGACGACAAAGTTCAGCCATGCGGCATTCGGCCGGGCGCCCGGCGCGGTAATAATCTCCACCGTCTGGCCGCTGGACAGCGACTGCGACAGGGGATACGGCTGGCGATCGACGCGGGCGCCCACGCAGGCATGGCCGATATCGGTATGCACCGCATAGGCGAAATCCACCGGCGTCGCGCCGGCAGGCAGTTCGACAATGCGCCCTTCCGGGGTGAAAACGTAAATCTCATCCGGGAACAGATCGGATTTCACGCTCTCGATAAATTCAAACGAGCTACCTGCGCTTTGCTGCAGTTCCAGCAGGCTCTGCATCCAGCGCTGGGCGCGGATTTGCGCCGTGGTGCTGCTCTCACCGCCGTGCTCTTT